>LURV01000125.1 GCA_001629205.1 Marine group II euryarchaeote REDSEA-S30_B12 | reverse complement strand
CATCTGTAGGCATTGGTGTAACATCTTCAATTCTTGTTATCTTCATACCAGCCCTTGTCAATGCTCTAATTGCCGCAGTAGCACCTGGAGCACTATAAGATCTATTTCCACCAGCACCTCTGTACTTTACTATGACTTGATCAAAATCTTTTTCTGAAAGCATTTCAGCTACTCTTTCTGCAGCTCTTGTAGCTGCAAATTGTCCACCAGAATCACTACCGCCTTTGGTGACCATTCCTCCTGATACCTTACAAATTGTTTCAGCTCCAGTAAGATCTGTAGCCGTAATCAAAACGTTATTAAATGTACTAAAAATATGTAAAATTGCCTTATGACCCATATCATTCAACACCTTCCTCTGTATCTTCGTCAATCTCTTCTTCTATATTTCGAACTTGCTCTAGATTTTGTCTAAATGGATGATCAGGCTCAGAAAATGGAGAATTTTGGCTATATTGTAAACCTTCTTCCTCTTCTTTCAATATATGGTATCCCGGGACAGTCATCCTCTGATTACCAATAGAAATGTGGCCATGAATTATTAGATTTCTTGCTGCTCTCATTGAAGGTGCTAAACCTCTGAAATAGACAACAGATTGCAATCTTCTTGAAAGCATGTGTTCTACATTGATTTCCAATACATCTCCAATTCCTGCACCCGAAACTAATAGTCCCTTGGAATAAAGAGATTGTAAAAATTGCTCTTTTTCTTTAGCATAATGACCTTCTGATGCATCAACTCTACCAATAAGCTTCATTGCCTGATTTCTATGTTTCCTCAGTGCAGATTTTTCTCTCCAAATCTCCCTCATTCCACCAACCTTCTTCAGTCCATATTTTTCTTTCAGCGCGTGCTCTTCTTCTATCCTCGCTTGCTTCCATGGATGTGTTGGAGTCTGGGTCTTAGGCCTAGAAAATTTTGGTTCACCCATTTAATCACCTCACTTCTTCCTCTGAACGCCAAGCGCAGTACCTCTTCGGCCGTTGGCCCTAAGCCTCTGACCCCTAACTTTGTGTCCTGTTCTATGCCTCATTCCTCGATATGTTTTCATCTCTGCCAATCTAGCAACATCATCATCTTTAGTCAATTTTACCTCAGTTGCGATTATGTGCGCATCTTCATTCGTTTCCAAATCTCTTTGCCTGTTAACTAACCACCAAGGAACCTTTGTTGCAAATTCATCAATGGTTTTCCTGATACTCTCTTGCTCATCATTACTCAAATGCCCACCTAATTTGTAACCATCAATTTCTGCCATATCGCAAATCAACATTGAGGTCCTCACACCTATTCCTTTGACCGATGTTAATCCATGAATTATAGGTTTTAACCCATCTATGTCGCTATCTGCTATCCTAAGGATATATGAAAAATCATCTCCAAGCTCTGCTTCATTAATTTTTGCCATTTACGGTTCCCCCGTGTTCACCATTTGGTGGCCCTATGGGCAATGTCGCGACCTACCATTCATATTTGAAACGAACGGAAGACAAAAAACATCGAATCCTCACCTTTCTACACAAACTACGAATAAATCTTGCTTTTGTCCGCCTCTGAAAATTTCCATGTCAACCATAAAAGCCCTATCTCCTTTTTTCTCTTTAAGGGCTTTATCGAGCCTTCTTTGTAAAGTTGGATGAATTTCTGGATTCAGACTACACCTTAGTGTAATCTTTCCAATTCCTTTCCCACTGACAGAGTCAGCTACTAGATCAATTGTATGAATTTCAGGTGGAGTCAACCTATGCTGAATTATCTTTCCTGAAGCCACGACGAATCCCTGAACCTCATCAACATCCCTTAAAGGATCGGTATGAATTAGTAAAGGCCTTCTTCCCTCGGTTCTAATCCAATTACAACCAGTTTCTGGGGTTACTGCATTCTTTAGCCAAACATCGTGAAGGCCACTGTGAAATATTGTAGGATCTACAATTGAAATCCAAGCTCCAAAATCAGGCGGTTTATTGAAAGAAATTATATTCGGTACTTCATCTGCAGAACCTTCTATCATAGAGATTATCCTCTTTCTCCCCATTCTAATGCACCGCCTATCTTGATTAGAAGAAATAGCTCCTAACCAAACAGATAATCTATCAACCCTGCCACCACCTTGACTAAGCCATTCCCAAGTCCTTGGAGATCCGGGAAAGCTAGTTTCTAAAATCCCATCAACCGCAGCTCTCTGAATAGAATCTAATCTTGGTGATAAGTCGAGAATGACTGCGGGACCTTTCGGACCTTTCTGTAGAAACTTACTCCAATTCTTTAGAATTAACCTAATATCTGGCTTCATTTCTTCAATACTATGATTCTGAGCATCTCTCGGTCTAGCAGGATCTAGATGTAACATAGCAATTGGTGGTTGAGCTTTATTCCCGTTTTCTCTCAAACTAGACCAGTATGAAGTAACAGCATTTTCAGCATCAGTTCCATCTCCAATCAATACCCTATCTAATGATCTATGAACTCCTTCTTCAGAATTTATTTCCATATTTGCCGCACATACTTCAGCAACATCCTTTTCCAACTCTATACCTAATGACGGTCTTTTCAACTCTTTAGAATATGCCAATAATTGAACTCCTGAACCGGCAGCTGGATCGAGTATTACTCCAGGTGGTAGTTTTCCTACATCTATCTGTTTAGCTCTAGTTGTTGCAATTGACCAAGGCGTAGAAAGTCTTTTGATATCTTCATTCATGTAGAATTGAGGATCTCCTTTTACGATTTCAATCGATTTCCTTTTTTTAATTTTATTTACAATCTTTTTTGATGGTATTATGCCCTGATGTGTATTTTCTTCCATATTATGACCCCATTACTACTAATCAGCTGCCAATGCCCTTTCGAGCTTGAGCTCAAACCTTAGCCATGCATGTTGTAACTCATGACCTTCACTATTTCCATACCCAATAGGTGGCGGTAATAGAGTAATATGTGATGTTCCAGTATCAATTACTGGCATCCCACTACCTCTGTCATTATCTATATCAAGACCAATTATAGACCATCCAAATCCTTCTATTGACCACATTGACTCTCCAGCAGACTCTATCCAAGTGCCGCTATCTAATTCTTCTCCAGTATCTGCATTCCAGACTGTATATTCAACCTCTACAGAATCAGAGTCACTAATGTGAACATCTCTTTCCTGAGATCCCCTAAATATTTGTACATCAAGTCGAACTTCTGCTTGCATTACTGATGTGTGAGAAGCGATGATACTTATTCCTCTATCATCAATGTCTTCTTGCAATAATATCTCTAAAAATTCACTCTCATTGGAACCAAGCTGATTAATAATCAGGTTATTCTCTCCAGATTCCATGAAAATAACTCCCTCTCCATTAATTTCCAATAACAAATCTAAGTCCGTATCTCCTCTATTGTAAACTACAACACTAGCCCGATCACCTTGGCCTTGGTGCTCCCAGTCACACTCCAATTCTCCCGGGTAAAGGAAAACATCATCTTGATCAGAAAGATTGAGATTGGAAGGCCAACTCCATAAACCATCCCTAGGCATACATGTATCAAATAGTAAATCCACTTCCCATACCCACCTACCTTCCATTTCCAGCAATTCAATTTCATTAGAACCAAATGTTTCCTCTAAATCTTCTAGGAAGGAAAATGCAGATAGTGCCAACCACACTGAAGAGGATATTAATAGGAATAATGTGGAAATAGATAGAATAATTGTCAACCTAGGAACAGTCATCTCATTAAGTCCCAATGGAATTGGCGGATGCTCAACTTCATCAGGTGTATCAGAAATCCACGACCTTGTCACGATTATACTTGTAATGGCATATTTCATCAAGGTTGGCACTATTTGTTATGTTTTTTTGTGTTTAATCAGCAATCAACTGTTCTTGGTTTGAAGAACTTAGCCATGAAATTATTCCTAATTCAAAAGCAATTGCGCTTAGAACTATCAGTAAATTGACGGAATTAGATATGTCTTGGAAAGAGAAAATCACGGCAAAAATTATTCCTAATACTAAGTCCAGTAATCCCCAAATCCTAAAAATTCTTCTCAATTGTAAAATACCTATAATCCAAACAATACTGGACATCCCTATAAACGCCAATGGTACGAATATATCACCAATTAGTCCTAATGCAAATAATCCAGTAATTATCAGAATATGTCCATCAATTGCAAGTGTGAAAGACCATTCTTGCGTCCTGAAAGGAATCGTTAGTGAGCAAAAAATGATTAGAATTAAACCAATGAGTAAAATTAACTCAGGAATAAGGTTTGATAATCCTTCTAACCAATTACTTAATCCAATTATCCCCAAAATAAATGATGGGATTCCAAATCCAGCCATCTCAGGTTTCTGAAATCTCCAGCTATTGACTACAGATGTGATTGCCGCTAGACAACTAGCTACTCCGAATGAAATTACTACTATTGCTAAAGTCCTCAGAATCATCATTCTTTGATCATTTGATTTTGTTCCTTCTGTATTTACTTTCATTTCATTTGCCCACAAACTTACAATAATACATAAAATCAAAATGGCTTCAATAAAAATCAAAGGAAAAATCCAGTTAAGTATGTCTCCCTCGGTGGGATTAATAGTGAAAGGCATAGGCAATGCTTCTCCTACCAATGCTCCACAAACTCGAATCATAAGAAGGGGAAAAACTATCCAATCGCATGCTATGGATATTCTTTCCAAAATATTTTTATGATTCATAATTGAAACTATAGATAGTAGAACTAAGAATACAATTCCTACTAATAAATCTAGTAATTCACTGTTACTACTTCCCGGAGAAAGAACGTGAGCAGAAAGAATTGATACTGACAGTCCACCTATAGCGATTGCAATCGGCATTTCTATACCAAGAAAATGAGGTAGCTCTAATTCTAGTCCCTTTGTTCGATTTCTAATTAGCAGGACAATCACGCTAGAAAAACTACCAGATAGTATTAGAATCAATGGCCAAATATCTTGATTTGCACCGTTAAAAATTCCAAATAGTGCAGTAACAAAAGTCACTAGAATCAATAATACTGTACCAACCAAAGGTTGATGACTTACTTCCGTAGTCATTAGTTCAGCCAAATCATCTGTATCAGCTTTCTCTCTTTTCTTCTTTCTTAATTCATTTAATTCGGCTAATTTAGGATTAAAAGTTTCTACCTTTCCTAAGTTATTGTCTAGATAGTTTTCACTTATTCCAATTTCACCAGAGTTAATCGAACTAATGATGGCATTTCTTCTAGAAATTACTTTAATTTCTGCTCTTATCTCTCCTCTAGAAATCAACCATACTGAACTGCCAATGAACAAAAATATTGATAATGCTTGAATGATATCTCTACCTCCTTCATAACTAATTATTATAGTAGAAATTAATAATATCAAACATCCCAGAGTAGGCTTCAGAATTTTTTCCATTCCTTCCGCTTTCTTTAGGAAGATTAGGATTATGGATGAAGAACAAAATATTGCCACTAGATCCAAACCAATTGTAGGAATCAATTCATTATTCAATAGTTGACTATTTACTTCTCTTCCAGATATAGAAATTAGAAGTGGAATGGACATGAAACTCATTCCTAAAGTGAAAATATTCTCATCTTCTTCTGTGACTAATATGGGAAGTACAGAAAGGAACAATATTCCAAGGATTATTTCATCAAGACCGTATTTCCAATTAATTATTGACAAAAATAATGCTAGAATTATCATTATCTGACTATTTTTACCAGAATGAACATCAAGTAATTTCGCCAAAATATGTAGTCCCGAAATTACAGCAATAATGATTAGAATTGTAATCGCTGTAAATCCATCAAATTGAGCTAAAACTATTATTGTAAATAGTGGCAACCAAAGCCCAAGATTCCATAATTGTAAGATTTTTGAATCTCTTATTGAAGATGAAATCTCTGTAATTCCCATGAATCTGGAAGCTAAATTAATTCCTGTCTCTCCAGCCTTCAAATTAACAATAAACAATAGTAAACTTGAGATAACTAGGTATACCAGTAAAGGAATAAAGTCTAAATCAACTATCGAGACTAGTCCATCAAAATCATTCGCCAAATAAATGGTATCGATTGTTTGTTGAATTATTTCTTCGAATAAAATCCAACTCCATGGTAGTAAAACAGTGATTCCTGAAAGTGAAGGCGAATCCCTAGTTATCGCCAATATGGCCGTACCAATGTGCAGAATAGATAGTAGAGATAGTAATAATATTCCGCCATCTCCACCATTTTCTGATAACTCACTTGGTACTAATAGTACTAGTAAAATTAAGATCGTTACAGATCCAACCCATAATACCCTATCAGACACACTATTTTGATCTCTAAGTAAAACTATTGATGTTAATATGAATCCTATAATAGTAAATATTTCATAAATTGAAAATCCATAGTAATCTGAATCTTTTTCAGCTACCAATAAAAAAATCGTTAGTAGTAAAGCCCCAGAAATCAAAGGTCTTGTTACTCTCTTCCAGCTTACTCCCCTCACTACTAGATATGAACCTCCAAAAGCACCACCGAGAAATGTAACCATCCCCAATGCATATCCAAGATCATCTCTATTTGCTGCAACAGCCATCAGTGCCCCTATCATTCCCAATGAAATAGAGACTCCCCAAAGACCAGGTTTAGCTAAACCTAGTACTATGAATGCACTGGAAAACCAGTTTTCATTTTTCGCAAATATAGTTGCCATAGTTGCATTTAGTATAGTAATCATCATCAATAAAAGAAATAGAAGAAGAGGAGAATCTAATGGCAGAACCCTTAGCTGACCAATTTCAAACCCCGATGTAATAGCATGCATACCAATCCAGATATTAGATGCAGCAATACCCTAGCTAATCCATGCAATAGTAATGTAGCAAGAAAAATCATTACAGCTATACCCACTTCGTCTAAAACTGAACCAGTAGTCGATCCAATTGCTAATAGAACTAGAGTGGCCTGTGCAGCAATTGCATCGTGATTATACCTGTAGGAAACAGCAATATTAACTCCAACCAATGATAATAATACAAGTCCTAAAGCAGGATCACTATCAATTACTTCCCATTGCCTAAGTTCTAATGCCAAACCATACAAGACTTTCATAGAAATTATAATCCATGTAACTCCAAGTAATTCCATCCTTTCTTTCGGGACCCACATTTCTCCAAGACCAAAACCCAGCATTGCCAGAAATATCAGCGATATAGTTCCTGGAAGTGCTTCAAAATTTGTTCCTACGAGTATACTGATGGCACTGTAAACAAAGATCATTGATACCATTAGAGCCCAATTTACCTTTTTCTCACCTTCAATGGAAATATCGGAAATCAAATCTCTATCAGGCTCTAAAGGTACACTACCATCAGGATTAATTTTTCCAGGAGTTTTATTATTAGATTCTCCAAATAAGTCAAAAACTTCCCCTAAAGCATCATCATTTTCATTTCTATTTTCATTGACTTTACTGCTTTCTCTACTTTCCAATCCTTCAAAATTAATTTCAAATGAGCGCTTAAATTCTTTCTTACGGATTATTTCATCATCCGGCTCATCCACGCTCATTGAACATATGCCCCAGTAACTAAGAGATAAATCACATCCCTTCTTAGCTCTTTTATTGAAAATTAACTCCAAATTTAAAAACAATAGAATAAATACTCTCCGTAATACTTGAAGCTAGAAAGTGTTTCGCACACTTCGGAGATGGGCAGACAATGCAAGATTCTTCTAACAGACCACTGACACCTCTCTCTAAACACGGTCTGAATCCTAAAGGGACAATTTTCTGGAACACAGATTGGGAAGATTTACATAATATTTCAGTAGAAAAGGGTGAATCTAAACTAACTTCAGAAGGGGTACTGCTGGCTACTACAGGTGAGAGGACTGGGCGCTCTCCGAATGATAGATTCATTCTAGATGAACCGGGACTAGCTCAGGAAGTATGGTGGGGGGATGTCAATAAATCCACAGATCAGAAGACCTTCGATCACTTACTAATTTTAGTTAAAGATCACTTAGAAAAATCAGAATCAATTTTTGTTAAGGATGCTTATTGTGGAGCAGACCCAAATTATAGAATGCCAGTAAGATTAGTTTCCGAAAAGGCATGGCATGCAGCTTTCATGCACAATATGTTTATTCGAGCCAGCAAAGATGAGTTGGAAACTCATAAACCAGAATTTACAATATTACATGCTCCAGATTTCAGAGCCAATCCAGAAAGAGACGGAACAAATTCTGAAGTTTTTGTAATGATTTCAATAGATAAAGGAATTGTAATTATTGGGGGGACACATTATGCTGGAGAAATCAAGAAGGCAATATTCACAGTTATGAATCATCTTCTACCAGTTAATGGGCTTCTACCAATGCACTGCTCAGCTAATACAAATGAAGAGAACTCAGCCCTATTCTTCGGACTATCTGGAACAGGAAAGACAACACTTTCTGCTGATCCTAATAGGGCTCTGGTAGGAGATGATGAACATGGATGGTCAGATGAAGGTATATTCAATTTTGAAGGAGGATGCTATGCTAAGCTGATTGACTTATCGGAAGAAAATGAACCAGCAATATATGCCACTACAAAAATGCCCGGAACAATATTGGAAAATATTGTTCTGAATGCAGACGGTACGCCAGATTTTTCCAATGATTCATTAACTCAGAATACTCGTGGTTCATATCCAATAGAATCCATTGAAAATAGGACTTCCAATTCTATGGCGGGACATCCAAAAGATGTAGTCTTCTTGACCTGTGATGCATTCGGAGTTTTACCTCCCCTCTCTAGATTAACACCAGAACAAGCAGCATACCATTTTATTTCAGGATATACTGCAAAAGTAGCTGGAACAGAAGTCGGAATTAAAGAGCCAGTTGCTACCTTTTCAGCATGCTTCGGAGCGCCTTTCATGCCTAGACACCCAAGTGTTTATGCAAATTTACTTTCTCAAAAAATAAAGAAACATAACTCAAAATGCTGGTTGATTAACACTGGATGGGTCGCAGGTGGAGCAGATGCTAGCAGTCGAATTAAAATCAAATGGACTAGGTCATTGTTAAATGCAGCTTTAAATGGAGATTTGGATGATGTTGTATTCGTGAAGGATGAAAGATTTGGATTTTCCGTCCCTACTACATGTGAAGGAGTTCCAGACTCAATTCTCCAACCCAAACAAACATGGGAAAATAAAGAGAAATTCGAAAATGTCGCAAATTTATTGGCACAGATGTTCATAGAAAATTTTTCAGACTTTTCTGAAGGTTGTTCTGAGTCCGTAAGAAATGCAGGACCTAAACCATTGCTCTAAAGTCGTTCACGTGCTTTTCTTTGTGCATCAACTGAGCAAATTGCTGCCATGTGAACCACATCTCTAACGCTATCTCTCCTTTGTAGAACATGAGCAGGACTGGAGAGGCCCTCTAAAATAGGTCCAGTCATTTCTGCTCCTGCAATTCTTTGAAGTAATTTATACGCTATATTGGCTGACGCTAAATTAGGACAAATTAGAACGTTGGCAGCTCCATCAAATGACATGAATGGATAATCCTTCTGTATTTCAGGGACTAAAGCTGTATCTGCTTGCATAGGGCCATCAATTACCAATCCAGGTTCCATTTCTCTAACTATCTCAATTGCTTCTTCGATTCTATCAGTACGTAATTCTTCTCCAGTCCCAAAGTTTGAGAAAGATAGCATTGCTACTTTTGGATCTACTCCAAATCTCCTAGCAACCTTTGCAGTTTGTATAGCTATTTCTGCCAAAGTTCTAGCATCTGGATAAATGTTAATTGTAGCATCTCCAATAAACATCAGTTTTCCATTAACTATCATCATATACATTCCAACGATTCTGTGAGATTCTGGATCTGAGCCAATTACTTGAAGACAAGGTTTTACAATATCTGGATATTGATGAGCTACTCCACCTAGATATCCGTCAGCATCTCCCATTCTAACCATCATTGGACCGAAATATGTCGAACTATTGAGTAGCCTAACTGCATCTTCTTCCGTCAATCCTTTCCTCCCTCTCAGTCTATGCAATTCTTCAGCATATAGCCCTCTCCTACGTTCATCATATCTAACGTCAATGATTTCACAATCGAAATTAAGATTTAATTCAACCTTCATAGATTTAATTCTCTCTACTTGACCTAATAATATCGGATCACAAATCCCCTCAGAAATACATTGAGCTGCAGCTTTTATTATTGTAGGGTCATCACCTTCACAGAATACAATTTTCTTTCTGTCTCTTTTTGCTTGATTGATTACTCTTCTCATTATTGACCTTGTCATCCCCAATCTTGACTCTAATTCTTCTCTATATCTTTCAATATCAAATTCTGAATCTTTAATTCTAGCCTTTCCTTCGTTTACTGCTGCTTCTGCAACTGCACTTGCTTCCCAAATTAACACTCTAGCATCGAAAGGTTTGGGAATAAGATAATCGGGACCAAATTGTAGTTGTTCTCCGTTATATGCCATCATAACATCATCTGGAACAGTCTCTTTAGCTAGTTTAGCTAATGACTTAGTTGCAGCCATCTTCATTTTCTCAGTGATTTCAGTTGCCCCAACATCCAATGCTCCTCTGAAAATATACGGAAAGCCAAGTACATTATTTATTTGATTTGGGTAGTCAGAACGTCCAGTAGCAACTATAGCATCATCTCTAACTTCATTTACATCTTCTGGAATGATTTCTGGATCTGGATTTGCTAATGCAAAAATTAGAGGTTTTTTAGCCATTTTTTTAACCATTTTCTTGGTTAATAATCCACCCTTTGATAAACCTAGAAATACATCAGCACCATCAATGGCTTCATTTAATCCGCCTTCTTCAACATCTCTGGCAAATTCCGATTTGTACTCATTTATATTCCCTTTTTTCATTCTCTCTTTGGTAATTATTCCTTTAGAATCTAGCATGATTAAGTTTTGTAAAGATACTCCCAATCTAACATAATGCTTAGCACATGAAATAGCAGATGCTCCAGCTCCCAAAATTATAACTTTTATTTCCTCAATTTTTTTCCCTACTACTTCTAATCCATTAATCAAAGCAGCACCCGAAATAATTGCGGTACCATGTTGATCATCATGCATAACGGGAATATCTAATTCATTTACAAGTCGCTTTTCTATTTCAAAACACTCTGGAGCACTGATATCTTCTAAATTAATTCCACCGAAAGTAGGAGAAATTGCCTTAACAGCCTCTACAAATTCATCTACATCAGTCCTATCTACTTCTATATCAAATACATCGATATCTGCGAATGCCTTGAATAATAATCCTTTACCTTCCATCACTGGCTTCCCTGCAATAGCACCAATATTTCCTAAACCTAATACCGCAGTTCCGTTGCTTATTACTGCCACTAAATTTCCTTTTGAAGTATACTTGTATGCTTTATCTGGGTCCTCCTCAATTTCTTTACATGGAAATGCTACTCCAGGAGAATAGGCCAAAGACAACTCTCTCTGAGTTCCATGAGGCTTAGTTGGTAATACTGAAATCTTTCCTGCTGGATTACTTGAATGATATTCTAAAGAATCTTTTCGCAGCATTTCATCGTCCAACGCATTCACCTCACACTCGTCGGCCCATACTTATCGTATCATGCTATTCCTATAATTTTCATGTAATGAAGTCAAATTTATTGATAATCTATCAATTTTTTAGGCCATTCTGATGATTCATATAACAGACTTCAACCCATACCTTTCATAAATTGTACAAAGAGGCCGTTCGTTCGTGCCGATGCAGACTAGTCATTCTCAAGGAATTAATTTCTTGCCTGCTGTGTGCATGATTTTACTAATGATTTTAGTTCCAATGAATTCTTTTTCAGGAGATAGAGAAATCAATGATAAGATTAATTCCGATTATACAAATCATAGATCTTGGGGGGAAAATGGATATAATGATACTGGATGGATTGATTTTATAGCAACAGGCTCAGATATAGAAAATAATACTCCCGCTTTGGGTGAACTAAGTTTAGAATTCGCTCCAGGAGCAATGATCAGTAATCTTACCTTAGAAGTCGCAGTCAACGGAAGTGATGGATATTGGATTAATCAACCACAACTGAACATTCTAAATCCTCAGACCAATATTTTAGACTGGCGAGGTCAAGGAGATTTTGGTAGACAAAATGATTTCCTAGATTACGATTCTACAGTTACGGGAGGAGTTTTAGATTCATCACTCAAACCCAATACTATTAGTGATGCTTCTTGGCAAATTCCAACTGGAATTGAGATAACAGATCTGATCATAGAGGCATTGAGACCAGTAGATCCAAAACTCTCACTCACATCAAAATCAGTATTAATTCATGATAGCGAAATCAATCCCTTTGATGGAAGACTGTATTTACTAGTAGATGATGATTTATTACATATAGACGATAACTCAGCAAAGAAGATTATCGATATACATCAGGATATCTACGGAAGAAGTATCCAATCAGATAGTATGCGTGATATTTTGTATATCGGTCAAAATGATGGAAATGTTACAGCCATGAGACTTTCTGATTCATCAATTATTACAGATTTCCCAATTGATGTAAAAGAAAATAGCTCAAATTCTATTCTATCAATTACACTAGATGATAATGGAATTATTTGGGCATCTTCTGAATGTGAAATTCATTATTTAATGCCTATGAATGGTGCTATTTGGAATTCCGAAAATTTCTGCTTGGGTTCAGAACAAGAAATCCCAACTGAAATCATAACTTGGAATAATCGACTATATGTTTCCACTGAAAATAATGGACTACATGTATTAAACTATAATTTATCCAGTTCAGGACTTGTAGAAATTGAGAAGAATACAGTCTGGGATAAATCTAATTTTCTCTCTGAAGACTCAATTTCTGATATCGATATTTCTAGCGATATTCTGTATGTTGCCACATCTCAATCCGGAATCAATAGGCTTGATCTTTCAACTACTTCTTGGCTAGGATCTTGGACGGAAAATAATTGGCTTGTATCCGATGAAATAATATCAATAGAAACCATTCCAGGATGGCTGTATATATTATCTGAAGACCACGTTCAAAGCTACAATACTAATGCTCTTTACTTCAGCTCCGATATTCAACTTTCATCAATTGGATTATTTGGTTCTGGAACTTTCCTTGGTTCTTGGACTTCTGAATCTTCAAGATCGCCTTCCAATTCCACCGCCATAGTCTCAGATTCTTCCGGAACTATTGGTAGAGTTGTGGGAGACAGTCCAGATGGACAATTTGTAGTTGTAAGTAGCCCATCTATTGAAAATGCTGATATTTGTAAGATTATAGAAGACGATGACCAAGGAGAAGTATGGATTTCTAATGGTTCAATAATTGATATGATGGACATCAGAGAAAGACTTTGGAAAACACCAATAGATATTTCATCATACGTTTCAGATCCAGGTTCAATTACTTCTATTGTTCAAGATGAAAATGGATGGGTTTGGGTTGGAACATCTCAGGCTGGAACTCTTCGCTTGAGTAACATTGATGGAACTTATTTAGAAACTATTCAAGGTTTAAATTCTAATCAAGTTTCTAGTATGGCATATGACTCAGAAAATAACTTCCTAGTAATAGGACATCCAGAAGATGGAGTTTCACTGTATTCTACATCTTCAAATTCAGTTTATTCATCTTTTACTATTACTGATGGACTCGACTCAAATAGTATTGAGGAGATTACCACCAGATATGGAATTGCCTACATCGCAACTGAAGAAGAAGGTGTAATGAGAATAGATTTAGACTCTCAATCAATCCTTGGCTCATGGCAATCATTAGGAATTGATAACCTTGAGTCTGCACCAATTGCAGTTGATGATGATATCATTTACATGGGACTTTATGGTTTTGGAATTCTAGTAATTGATAGATTAACTTCTGAAATAATAGATTTATGGACGGCAGAGGATCCGAATAGTTTTCCTGATAATGATATCAATACTCTGGAAATCGACTTTTATGGAGGCCTACTAGTAGGCTCAGAAGTTCCTCAACCGTGGAGTACTCAACAACCTAATGGTGCCTTAGCTCGTTGGGATGGAACTAGCTGGGAACTTCTACCAACTGTTATTCCAGGAAATTGGAATGATCCATTCGAATTCTACGATTTAACTAGTGATGCATCTGGAATCTTTGCGGGCACTAATAGAGGTGCGTGTATGTGGAGTTGGGGAGCTAATTCCGGTTCAATAGAGCTAGAAGATTGCTGGTCGAATACCGGCGGTGATGGCCTACCTTCTCGATTTGTAAATTCAGTAGAGCATATTGGGCCAGATTTTCTTTATGCAGGTACTAATCAAGGTGCTGCAGTAATCAATATTTCTAACGGTACTGTAGTAGATATTTGGACTGCAGGAGATGATACACAAAGAGCTAAGATTTTGAAACATAACAATATTCTCTACCTAGGTTTTGAAAATATTGGTATAGCTAGATATAATTTAACAACTAAGACTTGGTTACCAATATGGGATGGATCTTTTGGAATAATTGATGATGATGATGTCACAGTACTCATTGAAGGTCAAGTTGAAGGAACCATCTGGGCTGGTGGAGATTTCGGTCTAACTTTAATCGATGTAATCAATGAAACTTCATCAATTAAATGGAATAGAGGAACAAATGAAGATGGGCCAACACTACCAGATCAAGCACCTGGAGAACTATTGCTGATTGATGGTATAATATATTATTCTCCTCAACGCGGACAACAGTGGAATTCTAGAGACCAAGTTACTAGAATTGATATTTCTTCTAATTCAACTTTGGAAACAATGGATGCAGGTGAATGGTTAGGTTATGATGGAATAATCTACGATATGAGTAAAGTTGGAAATGAAATTTGGATTGGAATTGGCCAATCAGGTTGGGGCGGAAATATCGATGATGGAACAATAATAAGATGGAACCTGTCCACAAACTTTTGGTCAGATAATTTAGAAACTATTGATGATGTTGGAAGAGTTAATGCCCAATATTTGGGCGATTGTTTCCCATATCTTTCCTCTTGTGAACTTTGGGTGGCATATGGAGACAATATATTGAGAAGATTTTCTGCAGGAAATATGACCCTTTTAGACCAATGGGATGATATTGATGGTAGGATAAGGGGAATGGTCGAATATCAAGGAGAATATCTTTTTGCGAGTATGAATGGCATTCTACGTTG
Organism: Marine group II euryarchaeote REDSEA-S30_B12; assembly: GCA_001629205.1. Lineage (GTDB taxonomy): Archaea > Thermoplasmatota > Poseidoniia > Poseidoniales > Thalassarchaeaceae > UBA36. Next base: position 6,421 of record LURV01000125.1, on the reverse strand, counting down.
GAATCCCGATAATGAGACATGGTTGGAATCTTGGCTTCCAGATTCAGGACTGCCATCAGAATCAGAAATTGATTTCTACTCAATGAAAGTTATTGGTGATGATTTGTGGGCTTCCTCTGGAAGTGGTGATGACGGGTTAATACTACATCTCTCTGGAAATAATAGTAATTGGTCAACTTGGCCGATGGATACTTCCGAGATCCCAGATGGCTATGGAGCAGATATTATTGTCTGCGACGATATTATTCACTTCGCAATAGGATTTACAGATTGGAGATGGTGGGTAACAGGTGGTGGAATTGCTAGGTTCGATCTCGCTGACCATGATGGAAATGGTATTACTAATGAATGGCTAACTCCCTCAACTACATCAAATTCTGATTTATCAAATCAAGATCCTAGGGCATTGGCATGTGATGAAATTAATAGAATATTATATGTAGGATTCGATGAAGAAAATATAGGAATTGATAGGTATAGTTACGAAACAGACAGTTTCCTTCCAACTATTACTGAACAAGATGGCATCTCATCCGCCAAAGTTTTCCCAGGTGGAATGCTACACTACAGAAATACTCTATTAATTTCACACTATGAAGATGGAGGGGGAATTTCAGTAGTAAATACTGCAGGCATTACATTTTCCAATGGTCAGACTATTGGAACTGGAATTGATTCATGCTCTATTGTTCCAGAGCCTAATGTTCTTGGAATAGTACCTTGGGAATCATTTTCTATAGGTAGATCTGGAGATGATTCAGGAATCAATAGAGTCGATAGACTGGATAGCTCTGGATTGATTGAAGGGGGAATAGATGCATTAGTTGGATTAACTTCTGGGCAAATACATGATATGATTTCTAATGAAACACATGTTTGGGTTACAGTAGCTGGATCCCGTTTTTCTTATTCCGCCTCTACGATTTTACAAGGTGTGTTTTCTGAAAATAATACTATTGATTGGCAATATGGCTACCAATTCCAATCAGAGTCAATTAACGAACTTCTACTAGTGGATAATGAAATATGGCTAACTACAATGGGCAATGGCCTATGGTCAATCAATTTAACAAATAAATTATTCATACCCACTCCTGTTTCCCTCCACAATCAGATGGATGCAGTAATTATTGAAGACGAAAAGATCTATGTCGGACTAATTGGAATGGATGGTAGTTCTGCAGGATTCCAATCATTTTTCCCTGAGGATAGACAATGGGGACTAGGAAGTCTTATTGCTGGTTTACCTAATAATGCGGTAAATGACTTTGTTGAATATGAAGACCATATTTTAGTAGCTACTGATGGAGGGATAGGACTTTGGAATACAACAAAATCTGATTGGGACAATCCGATAACATCAATTAATGGTTTACCGAATTCTATAATTTCTCATTTGTTCATTCCACCATCTCCATTGATGAATAATGGAACCATTATTACAGGCGGACCCAATGGGTTAGTAATTCTCAACTCAAATTTCAATTTCTTAGGAGAAATTGGAAGGTTAGATGGTCTAATCGGTGATTCTGTTGCCGGAATAACATATGCTGATGCAGTTACCAGAGTTGTTAATGACTCAAATACTGGAAATCAGGTAATTCTTCATCATGATGCTTCACTTTTCATTTCACATGATGGATTAGGATCCACTCGTCCAGGAGTAAGTGCATGGGATTTAGCAACAGATAAATCAAATGGAACCTATAACATAGATATGTTGCCTAGTAATGAAGTAACTGCTATTACATCAGATTATTGGGGAGTTCATATTGCTACATCCAGTGAACCAATTGTCCATTGGAATGGAACATCTATGACAATGGAATCAGGACCTGGAGCATTCAATTTACAGGGATGGCCTGTAACTGACTTAACCTCTGACGGAATTCATATTTCAGCAATTTCTTCGAATAGAATTAGCGTTTTTACAGTTGATGGTAATCATGAAGTTAAAGCTCTGAAGAGCTTCCCCGGTGCAGTAGATATCGATTCTAACTCAGAATGGCTAATTGCTGTTGATGAAGATGGATTACATGCATTCAGTAACACCGAAACTCTACAGGAAATTCCACGTGTCGATCAAAGGAGAGCTGAACCTCTCAACGTCATATATGATTTTAACACATGGGAAATTACTGAGACTACTCACCCTGGAATGCCTACAGTTCTTGCTTCTGCAGATAACCCCATTACAATCCCACTAGAGCCGACACAGGAATTTTCGGAAGAACTAATTCTTTATCCAGGGAAATTAACTTTTTCTTCTCCTCAAGATTGGTCTTGGATTTGGGCTCGTTCAAATATGTTGAATTATTCAGGCTCATGGGATTTTGCATCAATTAATCCTTCTGTAGCCGAATCATTCCAAACAGCTATTTTTTCTTCTGAACCAGGTTCAATGTCTTCATTTGTCAATCTTCAGCTTCAGTCTCCTACAGATGGTAAAATAAAGATACGTTTAACATATGACTGGGAAAGATTAGAATCACCAACAATAATTACAAATTTGATTGATAGGCCAAATGATGGTGGCGGGGTACTAACAGCAAATTGGCTTCCAGCACAGGATTCTGCTTGGACAGCCTATAGATTGTACATCTGGGATTCAACTGATATTCCCGACTGGACCCCTACTAAAGATGATTTAGAAGACTTTTCAGTCTATGAAAGGATTCCATTTTGGACTCAAACATCCACAGAATTTTATTTTGCTGATAGGAATGGAACTCAAACTGCCCTGAGTGATACAAGACAATATAGGTCTGCAATATCAATCGAATATCCAGATGGAAGTTTAGGTGAGCCTATTACTTGGACAGGAAACACTACCCCAACTGATGAGATTCCTAATCCACCAGACTGGATTAAAGCAGAACCAATATCAGGCGGAACTCCAGGAACATTATCCATTGAATGGTCAGCATGTGAAGAACTAGATCCACAATTCTCCAGAATTTGGGCAGTTAAGCAGGAGATAACTAATGCTATTGCATTACCAGATCCAATAGACATTAGCAGTTCAGCTGGAAACTCTACAGTCCTCAATTTAGATCCAAATTCACCCTATTGGTTAGCAATAGTTTGTGTTGATGAATCAGGACAATCTAAACCCTCTGAGGCAACAATTTTCGGCCCAGTAGTTACAGCTGGCGGACTAAATGATGGAATTGCTCCTGTTCCAATAACAGATACAGTAGCATATGACGTACCAAATGATGAAGGTGGACAAATCCAGGTTAGTTGGACTCCAAATAGTGAAGAAGACTGCTCCTATCATGTAATTTACATTCTCCCAGCCACAGGATGGATTCCACCGACAAGTGTTGAAGGATGGCCAGTGGCAGAATATATTCCAGATTGTAGTACTAATATGACCGTAGTAGATAAAATTGGAGATTCCAATCTTGAAAATGGAATTGTCTACTGGATTGGAGTTGTTGCAGTAGATGATTGGGGCAATCAAGATGTTGAGAATGTTTTAGTCGTGGAGATGACTCCTAACTCACAACTAGACTCCACTTCAGGACTTCCTCCAAATCTCGTTTCAAATCTTCAGGCTTGGGATCATCCAATGGATGATGGAACTGCAATTGATCTTTCTTGGGATAGATCAGAAGCTACTGATTTCAGCCATTATACAGTTTGGGTTTCTGACTATCCTTTAGATGACTTGACTACTCTTTATTCACAATGTACTCAAAATGATAATTGTGATTTGACAATTGTAAATCAAAGACAGATTGGAAACTCTAAGCAATTAGAACTCACCGTGAATAAAGCTCTGTATGGTACAAATATTGAGACCTTACAATCACAGAAAATTATTCCATCAGTTCCATTGTACGTTGCAGTAACCGTTCACGATATTAATGGAAATGTTAAACTCACAGGTTTGGATATGATTATGTCTCTTGTAACACCTATTGATAATCGAGGAGACTCATCTCCACCGAATCGTATCCCATCTCCAATTTTGACAGATAGACCTTCTGATTCTGGAAATGCTATTTTTGTTGAATTTGAACCCAGTGATGCAAATGACATAGCTGAATACAGAATTTACGCAGTAGCAGGCAGTCCAATTGAAAGTGTTGAAAATATTCAACCAGCATTGATTTTAGATAGAGGAGAAAATAATACAGTTCTTCTTGAGAAATACTCAAATGGAAGCGAAATTATTGCTAATGTCCCAGTATGGGTTGTTGTAGTCGCAGTGGATGGCTCTGGAAATGCATGGGAGAATAGTCTCGAATCAAGTATGATTAGTCCTGTTGACGAACTATCACAAGATCCGGGCATAAATCTACCAGAAGTTACAGGTTTAATCGTATTCTGGGAATCAGATGGATTTAGAATCAATATTTTGTGGGATATGTCCGAAGAGGATATAGTAAAGTCATATTCAGTTTATGCGAGTAATACTGAATTTTCAGATACAAGAGAGGCACTACTAATCTCATCAGGAATTATCAATAGTAACTTCTCATTTGATTCTATTGGTCCTTCTTCAATAGATTCAACTCAAACTTATTGGATTTCCGTAGTAGCATCTGATGGGGAAGTAAACAGATTTGCAACTAGTCCTATATCTCTTCTGCCTCTTCAAGACTATAACTTAGGTAATCCGGTTTCTACCATTATTGATTCTGACGAATCTCTATTGGACCAACTAATGAATGGAGATCTAAACACAATAATAGCAATATTCTCTGCTTTGATGATTCTTCTAGGTGGAATTTTAATTCTTAGACCAAAGGAATCTATTGTTCCAGAGCCATGGGAAATGGGTACACAAGAAATTGAAGAACTAGAAGAGGAATTTGAGACAGAAAATTCTGAATTTGAGGCTATTGAGGCTATTGAGAACTCTCAAACTATTTCCTCGAGTGAATCACTCTCTGAGGATTTAATATCAATGTTTGATGACGAACTTTCTGTTCCCGAAATTCCTTCTATACAAGAAGATACTATGTCCGAATTAATGACTGAAGAATCAGAAGAAATAGACCTGGAAGATCTGAATGAATTAGCAGATGATTTGGAAGAAAAAGTATCAAATTCTGATGATATCGATACTTCATTTATTGATGATGCGTTAGATGGCTGAACCGTAGACTTGAAGGATAAACCACATCTGGTTAGCTTGATTATCATGCCGGCATGTAGGATGTGCAAACAATTCTACCCAGAAAGTCAATTTATCTCTGGTAATGGGCCTAGATACCAGGTATGTGCAAGATGCGGAGTTGAAAGCGGCCTGGCTTCCAAAGAAGAAACTCCACAACTATACTCAGATGAATTAGTAAATGCCAGATTTATACTATACACCAAGAGAGTCCTACCTTGGTTTGTTTTACTAGTTGGATGGATTTTGTATATCTCAATAGGCAGAGGAATTGAGTTATGGTCTAGTATATTATTCGTAATTTTATTATTGTCATCACTAATAGTTCCGGTACTTCATATACTTAGAAGTACAAAATTCTCAGCTGAACTTTCCCGATTAACCCCTTGACATTGATACGGGAATGTTTGAAATAGCTTATACTACTCTCAAAAGCTTAGAGGGAACAGTGGGTTCCCTATGAAAGCCCGTGGAATTGGAAGTTAGAAATAGGAGGAGCAGATAAAAATTAGTGAGAATTAAAATGACTGTAATGCAGCTCAATGTAGCTTTTATGCAGTATATTTGATTACTTTATGTGCTCTTCATATAACTTCAATTAGGTGAATATTCTCTATAATTTAAATAAATTCAACAGGCTTTACAAATTTAATTTGGACGTGAAAAAGAAAATGCAAACAAAAAAGAATACAAGTATGATAATCGCACTATTACTGGTACTAATGGCAGGATCATCAGGAGTAAATGCTGATCCGGATGGAGATGGGGGTTCAGACCCACTAGATCCTACCGATGGTGGAGCTGATTGGGACGGTGATGGTCTTACTAATGCTGAGGAGCAAAATGCTGGTACTGATATGAATAATGCCGATACAGATAATGATGGTATGGGCGATGGTTGGGAAGCAGGTTATGGCCTAAATCCTAATTCTGCCAGTGATTCAGGAGCAGATTTAGATGGAGATACTCTAACAAATTTAGAAGAGTATCAATCTGGAACTAATCCTAACTTAGCTGATACAGATGCTGATGGAACCGATGATGCGAACGATCCGTATCCAAATGATCCTAATGATGGAGCAGCACAAGATTCTGATGGAGATGGAATCCCAGACGCATATGATCCAGACTACCAAGAAGAAGGACAAGGTAGTGGTGGAACAGAAGGTGGCGGCGGTGCTCCAGATGGCCAAGGACAAGGACAGGGTCAAGGACAGGGTCAAGGACAAGGACAGGGTCAAGGTCAGGGCCAAGGACAAGGACAGGGTCAAGGTCAGGGCCAAGGACAAGGAC
>LURV01000124.1 GCA_001629205.1 Marine group II euryarchaeote REDSEA-S30_B12 | reverse complement strand
AAACCTCTGTATATCATATTTCACAGGGATTACTAAAATTAGGAATTATTGATTCAAATTTAGATGATATTATCGGAGAAAACTATGATGGTAGATATAGAGATTTCTTTATGCATGGTACTGGACATTTACTAGGACTAGATGTACATGATGTAGGTGGTGGAAGAAAAGGTGATAATACTCCAGGTCCAATTCTACAACCAGGAATGATAGTTACTGTAGAGCCAGGACTGTATTTTTCAAAATGGCGTTCAGATGTTGAGGTACCAGATAGGTATGCTGGTATTGGAATAAGAATAGAAGATGATATTCTGATTACAGATAATGGACCAGAGATAATTACGAAAAGTTGCCCAAAAGAGATTGATGATATAGAAGATTTAATTGGAATAAAATAATTACATATATCTAATTCCGACAATCATTAATACCCCAGTAATGAAATGAATTCCTATAGTTGCCCAATTTGCCATGGATAACTTCCTAGAATCGTAATCCCGTAAAACTCTAAAACATAGAATCAATGCTAGAGGTAATGCAAGTAAAGATAGCAATACACCATTATTTACAATTTCATAATAATTGATAGCAATAATCGATATAAAAGCGGAAATGATAATCAATAGAAATCCCCAACTAGATTTCTCTAGACCTAAAACGACTACCAAATGATGCTTTCCGGCAATCTCATCTGACTTCATATCAGGAAATTGGTTAATCCAAAGTATTGCGGTAGTTAGTAATCCTAGAGGAATACCTAGAATAAATGCGTCCCAGCTATGAATTCCACTCATTGCAAATACTGTCCCCATTGTCATCAAGGGCCCAAAATTCAGACCAATGAGTAACTCTCCTAGTCCTCTCCTAGCGACTAATCTTAGTGGATATCCGGTGTAAAAATACCCAGAAAACGCTCCCGCTATTCCATAGTATAATAGATCAAGATAATTATCTCCCAAGCTTAACATTATCCCGAGACCCATCAATCCAGATAACAATAAAAATATAGTTCCTAATATGAACAGTTGTTTAACAGAAATTAATCCTAATTCAATTGCCCTACTACCGCCTGATAGTTGTAAAAAATAGTCGTTGTTAATTTGATCAGTTCCACTAATCCAATCAAAGTAATCATTGAATGTATTTGCAGCAAGATGAAGGCACGAAGCTCCAATAATTATTAGAGAAAATGTACCCCAATTCATAGTAAATATATTTTCATTCAATCCCCAAATTAATGCAGCTATTATTGGAATCCATGTAGCGCTTAGAAATGGTAATCTAGTAATAGCAACTATTGAAATTATCCTAGTGGTGATACTAGTTTTTGGCATAGTAACGTCAGGAGAAATTTCAGGGAGTTCCCTAGTTTTTCCACAATATCCAATGTGCTTACCATTTTTCTTAGTGGTAGTTACTTTAAATTCGGCCGCAAACTTACTACCATCTTTTCTGATAAAAGTTGTTCTTGTACTATAGCCATCCTTATTTCTTCTAGCATTCTTCAACCAGTTTGAAACATGACCAAGAACTACTAATCCGGGTGAAAAAATTGATACTCTTTTTTTTCCTATTACTTCATCAGCTGAATATCCAAACATTTCTTCAGCGCCAGTGCTGAATGTTTCAATTCTACCTTCTAAATCACAAGTAATCACACTCACTACATCATCTATTTTACTCATTATACCAAATACTTTGAATTAAATTAGGTATATAAATTACCGTTTAATAATATTGCGAATTATTGAATTCTTACAGTATTATTTTAACCCCATATTAAAGCTTTAGCCGCCTTTCCGGCTAATTTCCTAAATTCCGGAATTTCTTTAAGCATTCTAATTCCAAGAGGAATAGGATTCTCAATTTCTCCAACTTCATTAATTAATTCAATTACTTCTGGCCTTGACCACACTGAAAATATTTCATTTAATTCATCATCGTTAGATTCGGAGAGAAAAGCATCTCTCAATCCTTTCTTCCTCTTCTGATCAGAAATCATCGATTTCAAAAGTTTACTATGTTTTTTCATTTTAATATCCGATAAGTCATTATTTATGATAGATTTACTTAAGATTGGAACCAATAAATCGACTTGATTAAATCCAGGACCAATTCCACCGCCAGTTGTTGGCTTACAAACTCCCGCTGCATCACCAAATAAGGCAACCCTCTCAATCATTGGTTTCTTAACAAATCCACTTGGTACAGGCCCTACAAATCGTCCTATTTCAGTAATATTCTCAAATCTATGATTCCATAATTTTTTACTTTTTAATCTATCGATCAAATCTTCGCATGAAAATCCATTTAGTAAATCTGCTCTAGACCACGTTCCAATTCTTGTAGAATCACCAGAAGGGATTGCCCATGCAAAATATCCGGGTGCTATATCGCGTCCAGTATACATATCCAATCTTCCCTCATCACCCTCATATCCTGTAACTTCAATCTGAAATCCAATCATCATTTCTTTTGGACGTCCCATTTTAAAGAACCTTCTAACCCAAGAATGAGCACCATCTGCTCCACACAATAACTTCGACTCAATATTTTTAATATTTCAGTTCCACTCTTTATTGCCTGTAAAACTACTCCCTCATCGAAAATTTTCCTACATACTGACATCGTCCTTATTCTACTATTATTTCCTATAACTACAGGAATTCCAGACGGACTATGGATCCTAGCCCCCCAAATTTCTTTTAATATTGAATTATGTAAATTTACTTTTTTCATAGATTCTGGATTAACTAATCCTGCACACTGAAATGGCCTACCTATTTCGTCATGTTCTTCAATAATCAATACACTATGGCCGAATTCATTGAATCTCCTTGAAAGATATCCTCCTATGGGCCCTCCACCAATTACAACTACATCGTATTTCAAATCCATGCAATCTACCTACTTCTTCTTTTTCTTTGTCTGGGAAATCTTCTTCTTTAGTATTCCTATCAATTTACTAGCATCCTTTTTTGTAATTGTATCTAGGGACTCAGCTTCCACTATCTCTAATGAAACATGCATTTCAAATGTCAAATTATCTGACATAGAAATTATTGCTTCTTTTTGTTTTTCTGTAGCAGGGGAGTTATTATCTAAGTCAATTAAATGACCGATTACAGTACTGGCTGTACCATTTCTTCCACCAGTAAGTTCAGAAATTTCATTAAATCCTAATTTATTCATTACATCTTCTTCATCTAATGATAGTTTATCTAATAATCTAATAATTAGTGCAACTTGCTTCTCACTTGCTCCTACTGTAACATTCAACTCATTCATTTTTTCAATTATTTCTTTAGCATCTTCTCCACTTATAGAATCAATATCCTTAGATCCTAATATTTTTTTCATGGTTTCTTTATCCATTCCGTTGATGGCATTTTGAATAAATTGTTTTTGTCTTAAAGTAGGTGACTGTCTCTTTTTGATAAGAGCTATTTCCTGAATTTTATCAAATGAAGATACAAACTCATTCCATTTTGATGCTGCATCTACTTTACCTATCTCAATAGAATCTAAGTCAGATTCCATTAAAGATGTGAATTCTGTCGCAAATAAGTTATTTTCTCTGTCTTTATTTGTATAGTGAGGAACTACTTCAATCCATAACATCTTTCCATTATCAGTAGGTATTAATGCTGTCTTATCTTTTATGATATATTTTCTATCCACCAATTTAGAAATGGTACTCACATATGTAGATGGTCTTCCAAT
>LURV01000123.1 GCA_001629205.1 Marine group II euryarchaeote REDSEA-S30_B12 | reverse complement strand
AAAAATGTCTAAAGAAATGGGTTCTTTCCAACTTTCTACAGAAGAAGGAAATGTCAGAAGTGCTGAAGTTGTTGGTATTGTAGGGCCTAATTCAACAGGAAAAACCACAATGGTTAGAATGATCGCAGGTGAGATTAAACCAGATAAAGGATGGTGCACTGTAGATTCGATAGTATCTTACAAACCGCAACATGTTAGTTGTGATTTTGAAGGCACGGTCATGGAATGGTTGGATTCAGAAATTGGAATTTCATGGAGGTCCGGAGAGTTTCACACACAAGTCATCAGAGCCCTTCAAGTTGATCAATTACTAGAGCTAGATGCAAATAAACTATCGGGCGGAGAATTACAGGCTGTCTGTATTGCTATTTGTTTAGGAAAAGAAGCTGATTTATATTTATTCGATGAGCCCAGCGCACATTTGGATGCTAATGCAAGACTGGAAGCTGCAAAGGCAATTAGGAGAACGATGTTAAGTAATGAAAAGTCAGCAATGGTCATCGATCATGATACTTATTTTATAGACATTGTCAGCGATTCATTATTAGTGTTTAATGGAGAAGGAGGAGTGAAGGGAGAAGCAATAGGTCCATTACCTCTGAGAGAAGGAATGAACCTATTTTTATCTAGCGTTGGAGTTACTTTCAGACGTGACTATGAATCGAATAGACCAAGAATTAACAAGCCCAATAGCAGAAAAGATCGAGAACAAAAGATTACTGGAGAATACTTCTATTCAAATCCCAAATAACCATTGGATTCTTGAATGGTTAATTAAACCGAGTACTATGTCCGATGAGGTCGACGTCAAAGATGAAGAAGGCCCACAAAAAGAAATATTAGATTTCAAAACAAGAATTGAAGAATTAGAGAATGAAATTATGTACGCTAATGCAGAGGTTGCTAATACTCGTCAGAGGGCTGCTAGAGATCGTTCCGAAGCAATAAGATATGGTGGATCATCACTAATCAGGAGAATTCTTCCAATGTTAGATAGTTTAGAAAAGGCCATCCATACATCTGAAGAGAATGATTCAAAATCAATTATCGAAGGAGTTAGAATGACACTAATGGGAATAAAATCCTCACTAGAATTAGAAGGAATTATTCCAATTGATACTGAAAACAAAACTTTCGATCCAACATGCATGGAAGCAATAGCTACAGTGCCTACAGAAAAAGGTAAAAAATCTGGAACAGTTGTAGATGTCATTGAACAGGGATATATGTATCATGACAGAGTGCTTAGGGCTTCTAGAGTGATAGTATATGAAGGCGAAGACGAAGAATAAAAATTCACCCAAGGTGTTTGCTTACTTTGTAATAATTTCATATTTTACTCTAATTTTCTCAATTAAAATACTAGGTCCTTCAAAACTAGTTTATCCAGATGAATTTCCAGTATCCTGTCCCGAGAATTCAATTAAATGTGTAATGATAGGGCCAATTCCACATAGAGGTGATGGATTGACAGAATTAAGATTTGAATCAAGTTTGGAACATGTAATGGCTGAAGTTAATCATTGGATCACTTCCGAGCCTAGGACTAATATTATTGGTAAATGGGAAAATCATACTCATTCAGTATTTACTACTAAATTTCTTAGATTCGAAGATGATTTTATTGTTAATGGGCATTGTGATGGCGATTCTACTATTCTTTATGTTTACTCTAGCTCACGATTAGGAGTCTCAGACTTAGGATTAAATGAGAAAAGAGTTGAAAAATTTGTAGATTATTTCTCTGATCTTGAACTTCCCAAAAAGAATTGCAATAATAATTAACTTATCAATCATTATTTCATAAAGACTCATAACCACCGACTCATTATAATGCACATGAGTGAGCCTATCAGAGTTCAAACAGCTATATTACTCTCATTAATAATAATGATATCTGGCTGCACATCATCAAATAATGATATTGAAAATGATAATGAAATAGATAATAAGGAAATTAATGGAGACGAAACTGAACAAATTACAGAAAACGGCGAAGATAGCATTATTAAAATAAATATTCCAAGTTTAGATTATTGCGATAATACAAACCCACACCATTGCCTACTTCCTTTCCCTTCCGGGGCATTCTTAATTCCTGATAACACCACTTCTACTGGCTATAGACTTAATATTCCTGGAAAAGCGATTCCAGACTCAAACTCTGCAGTTTCCTCAGCATTCTCATTGATCAATTCAAAAGATGGTAACTCTCCCTCAACGCAAATATTCACAAGTTTTGATGTAATTCCAAATCTTACCGGAATTGCCAATCAAAATGAAATATCAATTTCTCTAAATTCAAATCATGAGACTATCTTACTAAACATGGATACTGGAGAGATTCTACCTCATTGGGTTGAAGAATCATCTAGAAAACAGGATGATGAAAAAACGTTAATCCATATTAGAACAATAAGGGGATTAGATCATAATTCCAAATACGCAGTAGCATTCAGAAATTTAGTAGATGATTTAGGAGAAAAAATAACTCCATCTTTAGCATTCAAGTCTCTAAGGGATGGAGACTTGACTGACTCGATACAAATAGAAAATATGAGAGAGAGTTACGAGAATATGTTTTCATCACTAGAAAATATTGGCGTACTTCGTAATTCTTTACAATCTGCATGGTGGTTTCATACCGCATCTACAGATTCTATTACTGAAGATTTAATCACTTTGAGGGAAGATGCTTCAAATAGATTAGGAGACACAGGAATTGGATGTAATGTAACAGAAGTCATCGATAACTTTGGCGAAGATAATACTACTTTTCGCCTGATAAAAGGAACAATTGTAACTCCTCATTATCTGAAGACGGTTACACCACTTCCACCGACTGAAATGAAAAGAGATAGTAACGGAACTCCACAATTTACTTTTTATACAGAAGTTGTATTTACACTCTTAATTCCTCAGTCAGCAGCTACTTCAATTACGCCAGCTCCATTGATAGTACTAGGCCATGGATTCATGGGAGATGGTGAAGGAATGGTTGCAGGATTAAGAGAATGGTCAAATGAATACGGATATGCAACAATAGCTACCGATTTTAAGGGTTGGAGTTCAGATGGAGATTATGATGCAATCACTTTCGGATTATTAAACATAAATTACCTCCAACATCAATCTGAAAGACTACAACAATCAGTGATTAATCATCTTGCAATGGTAAAAACAATCAAGGGAAAATGTTCTGATTTAGAAGAATTTTATCATAATAATACCAACCTAGTCGACTCAGGTGGAGATTTAAACTATCTCGGAATTTCGTTAGGTGGAATCAGGGGGCCATCCATGCTCTCTCTAATTCCAGAACTTAACAATGGAGTATTATTTGTCGCTGGATCATCTTTTAGTTTTATAGCAGAAAGATCCACACAACTTACACAGTTTGAAGAATTATTCGCTAGTCCTATCGGTTATCCATCAACAAATGATAGATCAATATTGATTGCTCTTTGCCAATCAATGTGGGATGCTACTGAGCCTGAAACTTATTTACCATTTAATCAAGGAGGATTAGATGGAAAACTTAATCCATATGGATTACTATACATTGTTTCTATCAATGATGCCCAAGTTTCTATTTTATCTGCTGATAGAGCTGCTAGAACTGCGAATCTAGTAAATCTCGAAAATTCAACATATCACCCCTATGGAATCCAAATAGAATCAGCTCCATATTCATCATCGGGTATAGTATATTTTGATGGTAGATTTCCAGAAGTACCAAGTGGCAATATTCAGGGTCCGATGGAATACCATTCTCTTGCACATAATCAAGTATTATTTTACGAAGGTGCGGTTGAACTTGCCCATGCATATCTTGAGTCTGGGAATATAACTGATACCTGCTCAGGAGAGTGTTATTTTGAAGGTGTTTGGTAGATTCAAATTCTCTTATTTAGGATAATTTTGAAAGCTCGAATGTAATCTCTATTATGTAAATATCTCAATACCATAGATGTAATTTTCATTTTCTTCAGTCCCGACTTATCTTTGATTATTTTTCTATTAAAATAATCACAAAATCCAGGAAATACATTATTTGAGATGTCAGTAATTTCTGGTTTAAATATCTTGATATTTTCAATCTCTTTCTCAAACTCTCTAATGGAGATTAAATTTTTTTTATTAATATGAAAGAATTTTGCAATCATCGATTTAATTATTTTTTGAGGCCATTTCAAAATTTTTTCAGTTGGAAATATATCTATCATCCCCACTGCCCCTCCTTCACTCAATAAGTCAATTGAATCCCTAACAAATTTCAATCTAGTATCAAAGTGATAAGCACAATCTAATGCGATTATTTTGTCAAATTTATTCGAATCAAATTGAATAATATCTCTGGAATTCCCAGAATTAAGGACTATCTTATCACTTAATCCTTCTTGAATAATTCTGGATTGAGCATAATCATTCTGAATATTTGATGGATTAATTCCCACTATCGAATTAATTTGAAAAAAACTGTGCCATAATAATAATTGTTCGCCTAGGCCAAATCCAACATCTAATACTCTATCTTTTTTCGATAGTTTTAGAGATTTACCAAGCTCTATAGCCAAATTTCTTCCAGCCTTTGAATATGAATGATTTCCATCCCAAAAACCTAAATTAGCCCAAGATAATCCATATTTATCTTCATCATTTAATTTCAATTCATCAGTCCCAAAGAGAGTTTCATACATAATTCAGAAATCCCTTTGTTTCTTATTGCCGCCATCAGTCCAGTCATAAATTCCCTTTCCAACTTTCTTACCAATTTCACCCCTTTTAACTAACTTATCTAATAAGGGATGGGGCTTATATCTCTGATCTACTAATTCAGCTTCAAGACTGCTCAGAATGTCCCTTCGAACATCAAGTCCTACTAGATCACTAAGCTCTAGGGGCCCCATTGGATGATTGTAACCAATTCTCATTGCAAAGTCAATATCTTCTGCAGAGGCCACGCCTTCATCTAACATTCTAATTGCTTCATTCCCTAAAACTACTCCTAATCTGCTTGTTGCAAATCCTGGTGTGTCAGAAACTAATATTGTCTTCTTGCCCATTTCATTACCTACGAATTTTGCAAAGTCAATTGTACGCTGATCGATTTCAGGGTGTTTAACTAATTCGAGCAAATCCATCTTAGGAACTGGATTGAAAAAATGCATGCCAATGACTCTATTTGGAAACTTTGTTGAATTTGCAATTTTTGAAATTGATAATCCAGATGTATTTGTCGCCAAAATAGTTTGCCTGTCAGTAATTTTATCTAATTTTTGAAAAATATTCCTCTTCAAATCTAGATTTTCTGGCACTGCTTCAATTACTAAATCAATTGGTTTCATCAAATCATCTAGTTCATACATTAGCTTTAGGTTGGACTTCCAAGCATTCACATCTTCAATAGAGGTTTTTTGTAATTCAATACCCTTTTTCCAATAATCATCGATATAAGAGTAACTTCTTTCTAATACATTTCTGTCTAAATCATAAATCCATGTTTTCCAACCAGTCTGAGCACATACCTGAGCTATACCGGAGCCCATTGTTCCTGCACCTATGACAGCTACAGACTGAATATGCATATCATTCTGCCCCATATGCCGCTAGAGCAGCTTGGAAAAGTCTTTGTCTAGGTACATCGTGTTCTAAAAAACATGTAAACGGTGCTACATCCTTTAGTAATTCTATTGAGGACACATAAGCGCCATATCCATAAGGATTCATTTCATTCATAGCTGGAATTTCAATACCTAATTTGGATAGACCTTTCCTAGAATTTTCATCATAAATTGAGTAGGTATGATGAGTAAAATGAAGATAAGCAGATAGTCTTTCAATATCGGATTTTGCATTCTCTGTTAAACTCTCAATTAGTAAAGTATCGGGATATCTTATAGCATAAAGCGAAAGTAAAACCTCCCTTTGTGTTTCTTCACGCCAATCTCTTTTCTCCTTCCCCATCCATTCATCTATCATATCTAGCATTTCGGGAGTATATGGCCTTCTGACTAAATACAATAGCTCCTCATATGAATCTGCATCTTGATTTTCAGAGTGGTGATAAGAATTAAAGTAATCAATAAGACCATCAAAAAAAGGTTTACACCTATCTCGATCAAACTGAAGCAAGGGAATATATTGCAAATTTTCACTTCCCCTTCCATTCTCTATATTGAATCCATTCCTGCTTCATATATTCATTCACAAGTTTGTCTTCATCCTCATCAGTCGGTAGTACGGAAGCCAAATAGTTTTCATATTCTTCATCACTACCCTCAAACTCAATACCTTCAACAGTAAATTTATTTCCAGCATATTTTCCGATATTACGATTGAATTTATCAGATGGAATAAACAATTCCGGCTCACCATCCTTTCTGGCTTTACTGATTCTACGCATTTCATCACGTAACTCTTGGAAATAAAGCTCTCTACTAGCTTCATTCAGATGGGCCCTATCAGCATCTGCTGAATTTTCTCTCTCATCATATCTGCCTTTTATTCCATATACATAGGCCCATTGTGCACTAGATGAATCATCGGTACCAAACAAATCAAGTCCTGTACTGACCCACTTATTTACATATTTTTGAATTAGTTCACATGGGATTACTCCTTGTTTCACTACTCTTCTAAGTCCATTAGCACCTGTTCCCAAATGAAATGACTCTTCTTTCAGCATTGGCCCCATACTAGCAGCTAGAGGTTTGAAAGACGAAGTACTCAACATCTTTAATTGATATTTACCATCTCTGTCAATGAAATGCGTAAACATGAAAAAATCCAACCAGTGATCTATTGGCTCATTGAAAGATCCTAATATTCTAGTACCTTCTTGCGCATTTCTTTCTAGTAGCTTAGCAGCTTCCCTAACTCCCTGTTCGCCAAAAAAGGTACAAAGTAAATATGCCATTTGCCATCCATGCCTCTGCTCTTCGCACATTATTCGTAGAGCAGATTTTCTGTCATATTCTGTTGGCGCTGATGCAAGTAAGTGATTTTGTTGTTCTACACTAGCAAATTCAGTATCTCCCTGTACACTAACCATATTTATGATTGCATCACGAATATTTTGTTGTGGAATTTGCATTCTTCTTTCCCACTTTGGCATTCCCGAAAAATCACCAAATTCTATTTCACTTCCTGCAGTATCCCAATCGAATTTTATATCAAATCTGTAATCACCTAACCAAGAAGGATCAAACCCTATTCTAGTCTGCCATTCACTAAACTCTTGAATCCATGCCTCAAAATTAGTCGGATATTTCTCTACTACATCTGTCTCATTCATGAATATGGAAAGAGGGTTCCATATTTCAGTTTGTGTCAGAACCTCGTTCAGAAAAAAATTCTAAAATTGATAGAATTGTTTACTAACTATTTACCACTGAATCTCGGAGTCCTCTTCTCTACATAGGCAGCAATTCCTTCTTTAGCATCCAAGCTTTGAAATAAATCCGATTGTAATTCCCTTTCTAAAGCCAAATGGTATTCTAGAGGAATTTCTATACCACTCTGTACGCTTCTTTTTATATTCCCGATTGCTTTATTTGCAGCCATTGGTAATGTGAATTGGCCCGCATAATCAATTATATCCTGATGAAAATCTTTCAAATTTCCATCCCAAATATCATGCACTAGGTCCATTTCTTTCGCCTCTTCAAATGAGAACTTTCTTCCAGTTACCATTATTTCCATAGCTTTAGCTTTACCAACAAGTCTAGCAAGTCTAGCTGTACCTCCAGTGCCTGCGAGAACACCTAATGCTACTTCCGGAAGTCCAACCTGCCCCGAATCCTTCCTTGCAATCCTGATATCTGCAGCCATTGCTATCTCTAAACCACCACCCACTGCATGACCATTCAATGCAGCAATAACTAGTTTAGGTGTTTGCTCGAGCCTACTCAATGTCTCATTTGCATGTAAGCAGAAGAAATATTTGAATCCTGGAGATACAGAGTCGAGCATGGAAATACTGGCACCTGCGGAAAAGAATTTTTCACCATGACCGGTAATTACAATTACAGTTATGTCATCATCAAATCTTGCCATTAACACGGCTTCATCAATATCTCTCATCATTTGATGAGTGTAAGTATTTACTGATGTTTTACCTTCTATCCACGGTTCACCAGATGAGTCAGAAATCAATTCAATTATTGCTATCCCGTTAGATGTAACTCCATAATTCACCAATTTATTACTCATTGATTTTAGTTCAGGCCAAGATGTCATGTTTACTCGATTAGGAAGTCAAATATCAATATATGCAAGGACAAACCAAAGTAAGTTACTCCCCTTTGAAGGAAATCTTTCCGCCGCTTTTTTGTATATTTTTCCATTCTTCTCCTATCTCCATAGCTCTATTACTTGGCACCCAATCATCTCTCTTCAGAGATTTTCTGAATGGCATCCTGTGAATAGTCCTACCATCGTCGCTTTTTATTTTTTTCAACATACTGAATTTTGCTATTGGCCAAATTAGTTTTCTAATTATCCCTGGAGAATATAGGCGCTTCATAAATTTCAAGCCATCACCAGTTTTTGTTTGATTCCTCATCCAATAGTTAGCAATAATCTTGAATCCCCTATCTCCCATCCTATTCATAAAGAATCTATTTATAACACTAGATTTCACCAATGGTACCAATCTTTTTCTAATTTCTTTTTCATAATCACATTCGCCAAGGATATCTTTTGCAGCAAAAACGCCACTTGTAATTGCATATCTCATACCAAAACCCCACATAAAATCCTGAAGACCTCCAGCCTCTCCAACGTAATACTTACCTTCATGACGATATCTAGATGGAAGTCCAAAATCGCCCTTTCCTCCAACTCTTTTTATTGGTTTTCTATTCAAATCATAGAATTTTTCATACCAAGCTATTGTCTCATTAAGATATCTACTACTTTTTCGTTGCTTTCTCCATAAGCATGTACAAATTAATCCAATCCCATCGATAATTATCATGTAAGAATATGCCCCAGGTGCAAGTCTATCATTTAGTTGAAAAGTAACATGATTTTTATGAGATGTATGAAAAATCTCTCCAAATGCTACCGCACTACTATTTTTAGGCCCAGCTGCAATAATATCGCAATCAGTGGGATTTTTCTTCGATTTGTAATGGATTTCAACTCCAGATTCCATAGCCATTCTTTTCAGACCCTGATCAATACAGTGCGAATCAGTACCCCGTTCGACTACTCTGAATGCTATTCCGTCAGTGATTGGATTAGTAATAACATCGTCAGGATGCGCCAAATCAACTATGCTGAATGCATCTGATTTAAATTCTGAAGGATTTAATCCCCAATTTTCCATCTCATCAAAGAAATCTATCTCACTAGTCCAATTTTCTAATCCCTGAAAATCACCATCAAATCTAGCTCCACTATCACTCAAAACTTCGTGAACATGGACTTTCTTTCCTGCTTTGGCTAGAATAGTTGCCGCAGCTAGCCCAGAAAGTCCGGCTCCAAGAATATGTACCTCCTGCATTCATAACACCCGAAAGTATCTACCATCTTGAATAGTTGGGTTTCCGCTGCCTTCAAGATGAGAATATCCATGGATTATTACATGAC
>LURV01000122.1:4637-24878 GCA_001629205.1 Marine group II euryarchaeote REDSEA-S30_B12 | reverse complement strand
GAATATGCATATGGAATGTCATTTATGTTTGATAATGTAGAAAAAATGTAAACTCCCGGCGCAGAAATTTCAGGTTTTTGGTTTGGAAATGTTCTGTTATCTCCAGTATATGGATCGATTTCAGAACCTGGAGCACTTTCTGACCATACTATTCCATCCCTATTGTGAGCTCCGACTGCAATTACTCCTTCTATACTAGCTGGAGTTGAAACATCTGTATTTTCTCCGGGATTGTCAGTATTACCAGCTGCAGCAATTACGAAAATTCCTGAGTTCAACGCCTCATTTACAGCGATTACTGTTTTCGATTCTACTGCAAACTCGGAATTGGGATTGCTGCCTAAACTTAGGGAAATAATATCTGCATCTTGTGAAATACTACACCATCTTATAGCTTGTGAGACTAATCCCTCATCTGTTGATTTTCCACCGGGACCGAGGGCTATTGCGACGGATAACGAGACTTCAGGCGCAGCACCTATGTAGCTTCCATTTGCAACTAGAAGCCCGGCCATTAATGTGCCATGGCTATCTTTTCCTATGTCCCTAACTTCATTATTATTATAGAAAAAATCACGAAATCCTTCAAGTTTGACATTGTTAAAATCCTGGTGTGAAGGGTCAAAACCAGTATCTACTATACAGACATTAACTCCACTTCCATAATAGCCAATTTCCTGTAGTTCTCTAATTCCTGAGTCTTCATATGCCCATTCTGTCTCGGGGAGTACTTCTGATATTATAGGAGAAATTATATTCCAAGAAAATAAAATAAATACAACTCCAAAAGTAAAAACTATTGCACCATAAGGCCATAAAAATTTCATAATTGGACTGGGTACAAATCTTAATTTCTTAGCCTGAATATCATCTAAACCATATTCCTTTCCAGAATATCCAGGAGCATCGAAATCTACTGCCGTCAATATTCTTGAATCATCGGGCTCAGGCATCAACTCAATATTCTCAAGTTGCCTCATTACATTCCACTCTAGACTATTACATATTATATTGTGTTAGAATGGTGCACCGGGCCTTCTTCCTGTTCTCCTAGTTAGAGTTACCAGAGCTATTAGTAACATTAGAACGAATATCCACATCAACCAATTCTGGTCTTCATCTACTGAACTTGACCATAATTGTGCCTCTTTTACACAGAATAGAAGATTTTCAGTACCACTGCATGGCTGTGGCTTATCAATTCCCGGTTCATAACCTGGTGGATTGATATCGAAGATAATTGAGTATTTACCTGGAGTGGAATAATTTTCAAAATTCATTGGTAAATAGAAGGTTTGTGAAGACTTAGCAGGTATTGAGCCAATTCTTGATATTTGAATTCCAGCTGGTTCGGTACCTGTAATATCATTGTATAGGGTTGCATTAATTGTAATATCAATTGCATCTACATTAGCATGGTTAATCACCTCAACTACATATGTGGAAATCTCTCCAACTACTGGCCTTCCGCCATCTTGGAGTTGAATACTATCTCCATTTATAGAAAGGGTTGGGGTATCTCTAATCAAAGTAATTTGTGTAGAGTAAGTATTGTTATCTTCATCTGAGACTAATAAATCAAAATAATACTCCGATGCCAATTCTGTGGATGTATCGCCTATATAGTATAAATTGAGTGAATTCAATCCATCTGAAAAGGGTGCTGTTAACTGTGATTGTGGTCCTGAAACTGTCCATTCTGGATGATCTGAATAATCAAAGAAAAATGTCTCATCGCTATTTCCAAGGTTAGAAAAGCTTACTGGGACATTTACATTTCTATCTTCTGGACTGAAGTAGACTGTTAATGAGTCATCGTCGAATTCTAAATTAGAGAATTTTGGAATCTTGACAGATAAAGAATGCTTTGTAGAGTATCCGCCCTGTTTTGAATTAAAAATTATCTCAATGTTGTGGCCGAATTGTAAATGATGCGTATTATTTTGGTTTCCAGGAGTTACTCTTACTTGGAAATCTGGAATTATTACAGAATTATCAAGCCCCAAATCTATGGTCACTGAAGAGTTCCATTGTCCTGTTCCATTATTAGCTGATGAATTCCAGAACTCTATATTCCAATTTTCGCTGTCTGTTCCAGATACTAATCCTTCGACGTCATAACTATCAAATGGATTATTTCCTTGATAAGTTATCTCTAATGAAAATATTGAACTTGAATAATTACAAACTTCATCACAAATAGTCTCCAACGAAGAATCAACTGTATGTTCTTGACTAAATGAAATCTGAATATCTTGTTCGGAGACTTTCTCTAAATTCAGAGTAGTTAAGGGGCTATCTTGACCGGAGCGAATATTCACTCCTTGTCCACCTGAATAGGTCATTTCCAAATCTCTCTGTATTACATCGAAACTTCCAGAAGCATCAACTCTACCAGCTGGAAGTAAGATTTCTAAAATTCCATTATTATCGAGTTCTTCGGACCATGAAACTCCCATGCCAATGTCGAGGGATAATTCATAATTTCCACCATCATTAACAACATCCAACAATGCTTTCTGATTTCCATCATAATCTATCCATGATGTGTCCAAGTAAACCATTCCGCCAGAAGACAGGCGAGAAATGAAATTTCCACCGTTAACATCGACTTCAAATTTTTCAACAGAAACTAGATATGTTTCTTGTTCAGGTGAATTTATCATTGCATAAACAATCCATGATCCTGGCTCAACTAAAGCAGACCATTCGCCAGTCCACTCTCCTAGTTGATTTTGAATCTTAGTTGGAATTACTCTGTCTCTTGATATTCCTTGGGCGGGAATTAGCTCTATTGACCAATCATCCTCAAAAATCCAGTCTTCAGAAATATATTTCAAGATACCAGTAACAATTACATTGCCTGCGCTAATCTCAGTATTTCTAGTTAGAGCTGAATTCTGAATTTCTAGAGTGACGTTTGACGATTCGAATCCTTCTTTTTCTATCGTGTAGTTGGCTACAGAATTCGATGGTAAGAAAATTGACCACTGACCTAGTTCATCTGTTTTTAGATTGAAGATTTCTCCTGAATCGAGTGTCAGATTGACAGATACGTTATTGAGTCCTTCTCCAGAGTTAGGGCTGGAGTCGTCGTTTAGATCCCAGAATACTCTACCTCCAACTTCTACAAATCTATTTACAATCAATTCTACTGATAATTGCTGGCCAGCAAATAATCCATTTGTTGAGATGGATTGATTCGAGACAATTAGTCTTGTACCCTGGTTATTTGTACTATTGAGTTCGACATTCCAAAGTCCTTGAGTTAATCTAATAAACAATCCATCTGAGATTTGAGTAGGCGATGAAGTTATTGAACCTAAATCATCTTGAGAAGTAAATTCTAATTCTATAGAATCATCAGATAGTAAAGGTGAAAATTCAGAAAATTCAATTGTAATTTCTGCTAGTTTCTTGGTTTGTAAATTAAATTCCTGAGATGACATTCCATTGTATGATACTTGGATTAGTTCTCTAAGTCCTTCAAATGAATCTTTTTCAGACTCAAAATCCGGGACTGTAACTAGCCAATCGCCCTCTCTAAGGTACTCACTAATCATGCCATCTTGGTTTGTGGTGAAGGTTCTAATCCATCCATTCTCGATATTTTGTAGGGTTACTTCTTGGTCCACCAGTTTATAGTTGGAGTCATTTCTTATTGTAAAATTAGTTAGGAAAAGGGGATCAAAGCTAACTTGGTGGTTGATTATAGAATTTTGCATACTGACATGGAAAATTTCATCCATATCATAAAGTGTATCAAACAAATCTCCTGCTGTTGAATTTGCACGTTCGATTATTATTTGATAAGATCCCGGCTCTAGTGAGACTGTTGCTTTTCCTCTTGAAGTCCATTCATCCCCACCTATTTCAACACTTAATCCGGAACCATTGGACTGTAATGATTTGATTACAAAGTCAGAATCTACTAAAGTTCCATTGGAAACATTTCCATCCATTTCATCATCTATATACATAGAAATGTATACAGTACTATTTAGTTCAGGCGTGATTATCAAATCTATATCTTTAATATCGCTAATATCTGCAGAAATGATATTCGATTGGTGATTACCGGGATCCAAGGTGAAGGACCAGTTTCCAACAGGAAGAATAAGTGAGAATTGCCCATTGGTAGAAACTGGCTCTCTGAAGATTGCTTCTGAGATGATATCGGTGTTGGTTGCTTCGACATAAATCTGCTCCCATCCCTTTAATTCTGAGTTATAGGGATTATCAGGCCTATTGAGACTTGCCGACCCTTCTATTTTTACTCCTTCGATTATTTCTATATCTTGATCTGACATTCCTTCGCTGACAATAAATCTACTACCATTAGAGAAAAAGCCATTAATTCCTGCAGTTACTTGTGCAGTTGCATTAACTTCGGCCCCTTCTGGAAGAATTACACTATATTTACCCTGATCATCAGTTACCACTGACAAAGAGAAATCTCCCCATTGGAATTTGATTAATTCTCCACCAATATTTTGAATTGGAGAGTCTGTAATGATATTGTTAGAGTATTTGAGAGTTCCATTCACAATATGACTAACTTTGAATGAAAAAGATGTAGAAATATCATCGTTTCCAATCTCTATTCTCTCCCATAGTTGTCTGTTATCAGATAGAGTATGATTTAATATCCATATTCCGGGAGTAAGTTCTGCGAAATATTCATCCGATTGATCATTGTAAACAGCAGTAACAGAATCTAAGGTGTTATTTTCAGCTCTGAAAATTAAATCGAGTTTTGAGTCGATTTCCGAATCACCGGAAAGGGTGAAAGTAATATCGGACTTTTGGGGTATTGGACTGATGAATTCATATGAACTAAGGATTTCAGAACTTACTGTAATTTGTTCAGATAATTCTGGGAATCCATCTTGATCCAAATCTGTCTGAAGTCGATAATCACCTGGAAAAATTGGATGAAGGACAAACTTTCCATCCTCATCGGGAGTTATGTAGCATGAAGGAGTTATATTAGAAGAACACTCGCTAGTAGCCGAGCTAATATTTTCATTACCCTTCAATAAGTAGAAAACTCCATCGATTACACTTCCTGATGAATCCTGCAATAGGCCCTTAACGGACCCACCGAATACAGTAACTTTAGTAGGTTGGGGTTGTGGGTTGCCAACTGTAAAAATTTGATTTAGTTTAGTGATTGAATTATCAGTAAACTGGACAGAAATATTGTAATTCCCTGGTAAGGCATTAGTCAGATGGAATCACTAATTCCCTCAGAGGTAAAAACTCCAGATGCTAAAACACTACCGTTTACCAAATAATTATTCTCTTCTAAAATACATGATTCTTCTCCTATTGGAACAGATTCATTAACACAAGAAGAAATTTCATTAGTTCCTAATACTTGTCCGTTAAGAAGACCTTTTCCAGAAAATATTCCCTCTCCTGTCATACTATGATTGTTGTAAATTTTTTGCGTATGATTTCCAGTAAAATCTGATACAGAAATAATTCCACCAGATTTTACAGTTCCTTCACCTGTAAAAGTAACTTGTCCGAATCCATTGAATTCCAGTGATTCACCAGTAATTGAACCGTTAGAAATTTCTAGAGTATATGGAGAGATAGTAATTTCCTCAGAGGTTGGAGTCAAAATTACTCGACTATCTAAAATCGGCTCTCCATCGTAATCGGGCTCTCCGGTCCAAGAAAGTATACCTGAGGCAGATGAAGGATTAACATATATTGGAACCGTAATCTTAGCCTCCCCATTACTGTGTCCATCAGCTCCAGAAATATTGACAATAGATTCGGAAAGCCAAGTAGAGCCGAAAACATTACCCAAAATTCCAGTAACTGGATTTATGGATCTTTGTTGAGTATTTCTCTCAATAAATAACTCATACATAGACTCACCTATGTTAGATGAAATTATGGAATTTCTCGCTGATTCTAAATCTGGCTCTCCAGAAAATGCAGAGATGCGAATTTTTCCAGCTGGTGCGGTGAACGAATATTTTCCATTTTCATCTGCCTGTGTAGTGCCTATTGGAATCCAGTAAGTTCTAGAGTCGGCATCAATAATTTCTCCATTTTCATTTGGAATTTCTTCTCCACTGAATGCATCTCGTTCGACCAATATTCTGGCATTAGGAATAGGATGGTTACCCTCTAACTCTACAGTTCCTTCTATTGAGGCTCCGCTGTAGTATTTCAGAATCTTGACTACACTTCCGCCATTTTCACTGTATGAATCATAAATCGTTCCACAATTTCTTTTTACCTTGTCTCCATTTTCATCTTTCTCACATTCTTCGATATCATACCAATTTGAAATGACGAAGTGATTCATCATTGCACCTGGTAGAGAAAATGCATTTTGTAAATATGAGCCTGGAGCTCCCGTAACATACGTTTGATCGGGATTAAACCAAACTGATGGAGTCTCGGCATCACCTGGTAGCCCCAGTGTAGATGACCCATAACCAACGTATGTTCTGGCAACCATAGTTTCGAAAAATTCTGGTAAATGTTGATAATCAATATCAATCATACGAATAACTTCTGTTGAGTCTGAAGATGCCCCAGAACTTTGTCTTACAACATCGTCCAAATATTCCTGTTCATACTGTTGTTGTGTTCTAGGAATTATCGGCCCATCGCCTCTTTGTGTCTGGTATAATGTAGAGATATAAGTGTCTAAATCTAGTCCGGAAAGTGAAGTCGGGGCATGAAAAATTCCTGTAGTTTGTCCTCTGTGATACTGGGAATCTTCATAATAAGAGCCTCCTAGAGGGAAAAGTCGATTATCTACCGCAAAATATCTAATTTCGTTATTTCTCTCTATTTCATTTCCAGGGGAATCATTGTAATTTGCTACAGAGTAAATTATCTGCGAAACATCGTCGTAAATATTTACTAATTCGCTCATCTCAAAAGCTGAAATTAAAAATGATCTTAATAGTCCAAACTTTGCATTACTCCTGTGAAGTGAAGTCGAAACGTCATAGTAATCTGAGATTAAATCGGTTGTATATCGATATCCGCCAATATCATAGTGGGTTGGGTCTTCAATTTCGAAAGAAGATGAGGATTGTCTAGTTTCATTATATAGAGAGAACGCCTTTGAATCATTATTTGTTATTTCTCCAACTTTTTCTCCGTCCTGTAGAATTACCCATACTTCCTGTTCACTTGGAAATCCTTGAGAATCTAGTGGATATCCCTTAAGAAGTTCTACTCCATTTTTAGAAGGGCATTTGTGAATTCTTCACCAAGTTTCCCATCATTATATTTTTGGTCACCTAGAGCTAATGTTGCAATGAACATTGCTAAAGTATCTTCTTGACCTGAAGAAAGTAACATACCGCCACTGTTAGGAATTCCTGATTGGAAATTGTCTGCTACAGTTGGATGTTGACCTGATGCTAATGCTTGGAATCCGTAGTCCCACCAAGAAACAAATGCTGGTCTTTCACTAAAACTTAGTTCCATATCTTGTTCAGAAAGCCATTGATATGCCTCATTCCATCCTGCTGAATTGAAGCTTGGCCCAAAAGTTCCCATGTACCAGAGTCCTGAGTCTTGATTATACTCATTGCCATTGAGTAAAGATGGGATAAACCAAAAATCTTCTCTGAAAATATCTGGAACTAAATCATACAAATTTCTATCTACATCATATGAAGATTCTGAATTTCTTGGAATTCCTGAGTCAATTCCATATGTTGAATGTTGAGAAGTAACTAATAGTAAAACGAGAATGATTGCTGGGACTCCCGGTCGAGACTTAGTGGCTGGCCAAACTGATCTAAATCTAGATCTAGGGGTTCCGATACCTGAACGTCTCCATTCCTTTACAAATTCTTGAGGTTTTGAACTTCTCCACAACATTGTGATTCCAATACCACCGACTACAGACATTGCTGGAGTCGCATTTATGATGAAACGACCTGCGGTCCATGCCATATAGGTAGCAATAATTACCCACATTCCTAAAAATGTAGAATTGGATTTATTTCTCCTAATTCCTCTCCATAATAATATGAATGAGCAACCTAAAGCGATTAGAGTAACAACTGGCCCATATGATGCAAATAATAATCCTCTGCTAGGTGCCTGAGCTTCTCCTATAGTTCCAAAAATCTTATTCTTTGAGAAGTAAAATCCTCCAGTGAAAAGAATATCCCATCCACTATATATTTCTGCTGTTTGTAACAAAAAGAGTGTTCCCAAAATTATTGAAAATAATGAGAATCCACTAATTATAACTAGGAGCCATGGCTTATCTCTGAAAGAGCTTGCAACCCAGCCTACTGCAGCTGTAAATCCAATAATATAGAACATTGGACTCATCCCACTAGCTGAAAATACGAGATTTAAACCAGGCCATGCATAAAATGGTAGAGGTAATAAAGTTGCAGTAATCATCATTTGAAGAGAAGCAGATGTGAATAGTAGACTGTCCCTTCCTCGGAAGATATTCATTGCTACTTGGAATGTATACGCTAAAAACAAAATTCCAGGGCCATATACGAATCCTTTCCAACCTAATGCCATCACAGTAAAAGCTACGCCAGATAAAGTAGCATTAGCCATGACCTCTGGATACCTTTTCCAGCTTTCTCTTATTCCAGCAATTAGATAAAGTGGATTTGAACTCGTGGACTCGAAAAGTTTCTTATGTTCTAATTTTTCTAGCGCTTTGACCCAGAAATAAAATGCTGTAGCTAAAAATAACATTGCAAATGAATCGTGATCAGCCATTGCAAATGTCGACCTGCTAATATGTCCTGGCATTAGTGCTATTAGCCATGCCGCCACTACTCCTGCTGATCTGCTATGAACTCTAGTGGCTATTCCAGCCAGTGGTATTACAATTAGAGCTCCATAGATTGCTGGTAAAGCAGAAATACTCCACCAAACGGCTTCTTCTGAAGGCATTTCTAGTATCCATGAAAGCAGCATACCACCTAATGCAAGTGACCAAGAAAATAGTGGTGGCCGAGGATTGACTCCACCAGCTGGATAAGCCCGATCATAGTCGAAAATAAAATGACTTCTTTCTGCAATAATGTAGTCAATAACTCTCTTCATGTACCAAGGATCAGAACCACCAGTCATATCCCAAATTCCAGTACTGGAAGCATTCATTGCGGGAATTACATTCCACGCAGTCCTGACATATAGAGCGGTAAATAATGCAAAAGAAATTAGTATTCCATAGTAATTTGAATTCCACCATTTTCTAAAATCACTGTATTCTTTCCTAGGAGAAATATCTCCAAAATATCCTCTAGATGCTGACATCATGGCTAGAACGAACATCCAGAATCCTACGAAAGCCCATGATGCAGAACCAATAAATCCGGGGTCATCAAAAGGATAGGGGAGAGTATTTCCAATTTCATGAATATGGCCAATTGTATAAAGTATCCAGCTTACGGCTAACATACTACCAAGAATTTGCCAGTTCTCTGATCTAAAATAAGCATGAATTAATACTAGAATCGCGGAAAAGAATGCCCATGTGACAGTAAGGTGTTTATCTTCTGAGAATTGGCTTAGAGAATCTATTTGAGAAATCCAAATAAGTGGAATTATGAAAATTATTGAAATAAATAGCGAATATATGATTGGAGTGTAATTCATGGAAGGTTTTTGAAAGAGAGAAAAGAAATTATCCATTTTTTCATTCTTATCCATTTGTCTGATTCCAATCAGTGCTGTGAAAGACAGGGACATACTTGAGAAAAAGAATGCAAAAAAGGATGATATGATAAATTCTCTTTGAATATCTACTAAGTTGCCAGTTACTGTTTGGTCAAACAAGGAATTTCCTGATGAGTAAGATATCCCTAACATAATTCCCATCAAAATAGATAGGATAATAGAATTAGTTCCCACTAATTTCTTATTTGAAAGAACTAGTGAGACTATTCCGACTGAGAAAAATACCGTAACAGATAAATTATCAAAAATTTCTGAATTAATAATATTCGCAACTAAGGGGATAATGGTTAGTAAAGAAAGTAAAATAATCTTTTTCAGAGTTCTTGATATTTCAATTTCCATATCAATAAAAATTACAGATAACGATAAAGAAAGTAATGCAAGGAAAGGAAGCTTTAATGATTCAAAAATATATTCAGAATTAAGTGATCTTCCATCTACTACAGAAGCTATTAAGAATAGAGATATTGATGTAAATGTAACCACAAATGATGGCATCAAAATATTATTTAAATTAATTCCATTTACACTGGTTTTTTCTGATTCCATCCATCCCACCAAGCCTACTGGCTAATTCTCAGCAGCGCGTCGACCTAAACGCTTGTTTTAACCATTATTAGGGTGAGTGAAAAGAAAGTGTCTAGATTTAGGTTACAGAATTACTTGTAGAATGCTCCCTTTCCTATATCTTTCCTATAATGTGATCCTTCTAACTCAATTGAGTTTATGACTTGATAAGCAGTTTCAATAGCTTCAATAATTGATGGGGCCATACCAGTTGCAGATAATACTCTTCCACCTGAAGAAATCACATTTCCGTTTGTGTCCACATTAGTTCCGGAGAAATGAATTAGACCTCTAATTTGTCCCTCATCAATTATAGAATTATAGCCAATTAATTCCCTTCCTAAAATAGGTTTATTGGGATAATTTTCTGAAGCAAGAACTACGGTAGCGATAGCTTTATTGTGGAAATTAAGATCAATATTTGCAATATTTCCTCTAGCTACAGAATCTAGAACAATACCTAAATCTGTAGAAATTAATGGAATAGTAACTTGAGTCTCTGGATCTCCGAATCTTACATTGAATTCTACTACCTTCGGTGAACCATCACGATCGATCATTAAGCCAACAAATAAACATCCACGAAAAGGATTAGTTAAATTCCTCAAATAGTGATGCATGGGTGAAATAATTTCCTCATCCACTCGTGATGATACAGAGGGAGTTACAATAGGCGCTGGAGAATATGCACCCATTCCACCGGTATTTGGCCCTGTATCTCCATCTCCAACTCTCTTGTGATCTTGACTGGCAGGAAGAATACTATATCCTGATTCATCCATCAATACAAGAATTGAAGCTTCTTCTCCTTCCAAATGTTCCTCTAATAATACAAGTCCATCTAATTTAATTGCATTTTTTATAGCGGCTCTAGCATTTTCGACATTACTTGTTACAGTAACTCCTTTTCCTCCTGCTAATACATCTCTCTTCACCACCCATGGAGGTTTGAAAAATGAAAGGTTATTCTCAATTTCTTCATGATTAGATATTTCTAAGAATTTTCCAGTAGGAATATTGAGTTTCCTCATTAGTTTTTTTGCATATAATTTCGACCCTTCTAGTTGGGCACAATCTTTATTCGGTCCAAAGCATGAGATTCCGATTTGAGTTAATTTATCTGCAATTCCGGATACTAGGGGGCCTTCCGGGCCAATTACGACTAAGTCGATATCTAATTTTTTTGAAAGATTAACAATTGAATTGATGTCGCTAATATCTATATCGTGATTGGTTCCGATTTGAGCTGTTCCAAAATTGCCGGGGCAACAATGAATATCTCCTACTGAATTACTTTCTGATAGTCCTATGGCCAAGGCATGTTCTCTGCCACCACTTCCAACAATTAATACATCCATAGAAATCCTACTCCATAATTAGTTGGGCCAAAAATTGTTCACTTATAGTACATTAGTAAGGGACTGATTTGAGTCCTAACTTGTAGCCAATTATATTGAATGATCTATGGAGTATTGGAGTAACAAAAAGAAGAATAACCATTCCGCTCAACAATTCAGAACTACCAACAACTGATTTATTGAGGAAAAATAATCCAAAAATAAATGTTGAAATAGCGAAAGGTAAGGTATCTAAAAGGGGCGCTTCAGAACTCAATTCTCCTTCCCTTTTATGTCCCATTCTTCTCTTAATGAAAGAACCTATACTATCTCCAATCATGCATCCTAAACCCAAAACAGATCCGATAATAAACGCAGAAATTATTTCATTTTCTGAGTAGAACCAAGCTTGCGATAAATCTACTGGATCTACCCAGTAAGCCCCCATGGGACTTAAAAAGGGAGCTGCATCTATTTCATTATCTTTTGAGAGTAGTGTTGTCAATATAGCCAATAGGCCACCTCCTATTGTTCCACCAGCCTAGCATTGCTGCCGTATTTGACAAATATCCTGGAAGATATAACCAAAGTACAATCAGTGGAGCCATGAGAGGGTCTGCCCATGGGACATATTCAGATGACATATGGCTAGCGAAAAGGTATAACGATTGAACCTTCGCACTATTCTAACTATAGAAAACATCTAAAATTAGAAATAATTGATGGGTGATATTAATTTCCCTATTCCTATTCGGATGTTCGTGAAAGAAACTTCAACTGCATTAATATCAATTATTTTTACTCTATCTATATTTTTTATTCCAAGTAACGTTATGGCTGAACAAGATGAGATTTTAATCGAAGGAAATATAACTTGGGAAGGGGAAATGGTACTTGATGATGATATCATTGTAGCAAATGGTGCATCATTGACAATTACTAATTCTGAGATTATTGCTTCTGGTGAAGTAGAGGTTTTCGTCGACAATACATCATCCTTAATTATTGAGAATTCAGAATTCATTTCGGAAAATTCACCTAGCTATTTAGTTGGATTTGGATATTGTGATTATGAAAACAGATCTGCAATTAAAATACCCTGGAGTGATCAATCTGAAGAGGCGATTATTACATTTAGAGCGATTAATTCTGGAACATTTGACGGAGTTACTGTTTATCATAGAGAGTCAATATATAATTTGAGTGGATCAGAAGATTCAATTTCAGTAATTGGTGGATTCTCAGATTATTGGATTGAATTTGTCGGACCTAATTGTTATCCTGTTTCATTGAGTGAGGTCGAAGTAAGTACATCTGAGAATTTGGACTCTTTTTTATTTAATGCGGGAGATTTAGTCCATAAGAATATGATGCTTTATGGAGATTATGAATTATTTTTTGAAATTCAAGGCAATCTATTATTGGAAAGTTCCACGATAGAAGGTGCAAAATTCACCTCTATTGGAGATATTGTAGTAAAAAATAGTACTCTAAATCGGGTTGGACCAATTATTCTCAATTCAAATTTAGCTTCGATAGCATTATCGGGAGATACGAGATTCAGCAACAGTACTGATGATCACGATATTAGAGCTAAGGCTGAAAGTACTATTGATTGGGGAGATGATGTTATAGGTTCGGGTGGACTAACAGATAAATGGGAAAGGAGAATAGCTGGACAATTCCTAAAGTTCGATATTGGATTCGTGACTTATGAAATATTGGGTATGTTTAACTCTCCCACATATACGAATTTTAGTAACGATGAAGGAATTTCTTACATTAGGGGTGGTAATGAAAGAGTTATCGAGATTGCTTGGTCTGATGACAACTCATGGGAAGAAAATGAAATCTGGAAAGAGGTTGCTATTGTAAACATATTAAGTTACAGAACAGCTTGGAATCCTGAAATTACAGATATGGAAAATTATGGAGGGAGTTTCATACTAGGGACAGAATTAGATATATTAGTTGATTGGGATATTCCAAATATTGAGTGGGTATCATTAGAGATTAATACCTCTACTGAAGAAGGAGAAAAAATTGCTAAAATTGGAGATTCATTGCCAGCATATGCGACTCTAAAAAATTCAGGTTCTGCTTCTGCGATGTTTTCAATAGATTGTAATATTTCAAGTACTGGAAATCCGGCTATGATATCTCCTAGCTACCCTCACATCACACTGGAAGCTGGCGAACAGGGAATTATTTCATTCAAATGGAGGAATTCCGAAATTGGGAATGAAAGTCTAGAATGTAGAGTATTAACGCCGACTCAACTTATAGAAGATGATGCTTTTGGTGGTGGAGAAATTACTAGTTCGATGGTTATTTGGGAAGAAGAGGAAAATGAAGGCGGACTAGTGTACATTATGCCAGCGTTAGTTGCCTTGGTTGTTGGTATAATAATTTATGGAAGGCAATTAATTAAACGAGCAAATAGAATCTAGTAAATTTCAAAGTATTCCTTGTGAAAGACTTGATTCTGCTACTTTGAGGAAACCGGCAATATTGGCTCCAGCAACGTAGTTTCCAGAAAAACCATATTTTTCTGCAGTTTCGAAAGTATTCTTGTGGATATTAATCATTATTCCTTCTAATTTGGAGTCAACTTCTTCTCTACTCCAGTTCATTCTGATACTGTTTTGACTCATTTCCAATCCTGATGTTGCTACGCCGCCTGCATTAGATGCCTTACCAGGGGCAAATAATACTCCATTAGTTAAGAAACACTCAACAGCTTCTGGAGTACAAGGCATATTAGCCCCTTCTGCAACAGCTGTCACTCCGCCGTCAACTAATAGCTGAGCTTCCGCAGCATTAATCTCATTTTGTGTCGCACATGGTAAAGCTACGTCTACTGGTAAAGCTACGTCTACTTTTGTCGCCCATAAATCATTAGTATTAGGTTCTGGTTTAGATTCTGTATAGTCAATATTTTCGAACTTTTCTGCATACTCCTTTATTCTTCCTCTGCGATTGTTCTTGAGATCTTTAATCCAGGATAATTTTTCTCTATCAATTCCGGATGAATCATAGATAAAACCACTACTATCTGACATTGTGACCGGTTTTCCACCTAAATCTAAAACCTTCTCACATGCATATTGAGCTACATTTCCAGAGCCACTAATTGCTACAGAGGCTCCTTCGAAGGATTTACCTTTAGTGGCCAGCATTTCTCTAGCGAAATATACTAATCCATATCCTGTAGCCTCAGGTCTAATTAAAGAGCCACCATAAGATAGGCCTTTGCCAGTTAATACTCCAGTGAATTCATTTGCTAACTTACGATACATCCCAAATAAGTATCCAATCTCTCTTCCACCGACTCCGATATCTCCCGCTGGAACATCTAAATCTGCACCGATATGCCTCCATAATTCACTCATGAATGATTGACAAAATCTTCGTACTTCTGAGTCAGATTTTCCTTTTGGATCAAAGTCGGAACCTCCCTTTCCACCACCCAATGGAAGACCTGTAAGGCTATTTTTGAATACTTGCTCAAAACCTAGAAATTTTAAAATTGAAAGATTGACACTAGGGTGGAATCTAAGTCCGCCTTTGTAAGGACCAATGGAGCTATTAAATTGAACACGGATCCCTCGATTAACATTTAACACGCCTTCATCATCATACCATGGAACTCGGAACTGAATTACTCTTTCTGGCTCAACCATACTCTTGACTACATCAATATACTCGGGGTTTGCCTCTATTACTGGACCTAAACTATCCAATACCTCTTCAACAGCTTGATGGAATTCAGGCTGATTAGGATCTCTAGAAATTACATTATCATATACATTTTTTATGGAATTATCCATTTTTTTCACCGTCAGAATTTCCGTTTACCCCATTAAACAGACACATCTCCGAAACTAGTTTTCTTTTTGAAAGGTATGTAGATTTAATTTCTTGATTATGAAAATAACATCCTGTCAGAGACTTCTCTTACTTTTTTCTCATTTCCCTTAGATGTCATTACATAGAAAGCATTCTGACTAACTTGTCTTTTCTTCAATGCATCGGCCATGGGAGTTAATTCTCTGAGCCATCTAGTTTTTCCGTCATCTCCTATGATTCTGATGTCAACTTGGGCCATTCTAGGCTCTGAGAGTAATAGTTTTACACTGGGTACATCGATGGCAACATAACCTGGATCAAGTCCTGAGCGATATGCTATTTCATCTTCTAAAGAGCGCCTAGATTTTGGATCTTCAGCAATCTCAATTAGTCTATGAACTTGTTCGGGACTCAAATCTGCCTTTCTTTTGGTAGAACAAATTTTGAACATTTGCCTATATTTTAATCTTCTAATAATATCTTGAGAATAACCACCGACTTCATTTAATGTACTCCAGATTTCTGAATCTACTCTTCGCTGTAAATCCATTGGATTGGGCAATAAATCAAAAGATCTCTCGACGGCCCTAGATAGCATAACTTCAGTTATTCTAGTAACTCTATGAAAGTATACTGCACTATACATCAGACCTCTAGATACTAACATTCCTTCCAGTGCTGATAATCCACCTTCGTCAATGCAGATATCTCCTCTGACATTGTTCATGCTTTCGATTAATTTACGATAATCTACAATTCCATGTTTTACTCCGGTAAAATGGGAATCGCGCAGTAAATAATCCAGCTGATCACAGTCAACGGGGCCATGTATCAAATGTGCCATTGTATTATCTGAAGACGTAAAATCTTCCATTCCTTCCTTCCAATTGAAAAGTGTCCTTTCCGTTCCAGAGGCTCCAGGACCTCTGATTAAAGATGATACTTCTTTGGGACTTAAGTCGTGATTTTCTAAAATTTCAGGGATTGATTGTCGATTTTGAATTGATTCACTTTCTCCATCTTGGAGTATATCAAATTCGCCCATTATTATTCCCTCAGTTACTGACATGTGGTCCATTCCACCTTTTTCACTGAGGATGTGTTCTAGTGTATGTGAATATGGCCCATGTCCTACATCATGTAACATAGCTGCGACCTCTACGGTAGTTTTTTGTTTTGAATCTAAATTCATTGATTGCGCCATCATACCTGCAACATGTGAAGCTCCGATAGAATGTTCAAATCTTGTATGATGAGCACCGGGAAAAACTAGATGAGCTAAGCCTAATTGCTTTATGTGACTCAGTTTATTGATTTCCGGAGAATTGAGTAATTCCTCTGTTACTCCATCTAATTTGAATTGTCCATGGATAGCGTCATTGATGATTTTCATACTAATATCGCTCTTCCGAAAAGTGGCTAAGACTTGAATTCTCGTAATAATTGTAATGTAATACAAATGTATTTCATTTGCAATACATTTATGAGCTAAACGCCTTCTGTTAAGTTTGGAGATGTACCGGATGACGAAGCAAAGTCCCTTAGTTTCTATCAGAGTTCCTGAGGATTATTTGTTAGAAATTGATCAATTGGTTGGTTTGGATGGGATGAGAAATAGGTCCGATGTAATTCGTGAAGCGATTAAATCGATGTTGCAAAGGTCTACAGATTCTATAGGAGATTCGGTAAATGTCAATCTTGGTCCCGATTTAACTACTAAATTGAGAGATTATTGTAAGATTTCGGGCGAAGAGCCGGATGTTGTACTACGCCAGTCAGCTAAGGAGTATATCAAGAAAGAAATTATTGAAGTCAAAAGTGTTGATGTTTTACTTAGAGAAAGGATGGATGAACTAAAGACACGTTTTAATGAAGATTCGAATGATATGAGGTGAGAGATTGGGCGAGAATGGGATGCGCAAAAACAAACTAGGGGGGCGAGATGGGCGCTCCCCTAACCACAAAATAAGCAGGGAAAAAAAATTCTCCAGTGGACTTCGAAAATTGAGGAGTAGGGCTAGATTGTCAAATGCTCTCGGATATGACAGTAATGAAGTTCCAAGGATGAATAGATTAGGGAAATAAATCAGAATCGATACACACACAGTCCCCCACTCAGTGGGGGACACCAAAAAATCTGAAAATTAATGACATATAGGTTAAACCGGTGACATGGATTCCACTCTGGCTGACTTGAATCGTTTTATATCAATTGGAAGAATCGGGCTACTTGGCCGAAATTATGAATCAAGAATATACGGATTTGAATCTTTCTCAGTCTCCTAGAATAATACATAGTACTGATGCAATTGATGCTCTAGAATTATTGAAAAAAAGAAGTTTTGACTTAATCATTACAATGACGAAAATTGGCAGTCTAGACCCATACAGTTTTGCTAAGATGGCCAAGAAGGAGAAATCTAATTTGACTATAGTAATGCTTAGTCAGAATACAAGAGAACTAGCTACACTAAATACCGGAGAAGGAATTGATCGAATATTTGTATGGGGTGGAGATAGTAGGATTCTACTATCTATATGTAAACTAATTGAAGATGAGAAAAATGTTGAACATGATGTTAAGTATGGCGATGTACAAATAATCTTACTAGTAGAAGATAGTAGGAGATTTTACTCAGCATATCTCCCTCTTCTTTACACTCAGCTGGTTGAGCAAACAACCAGATTGATGGGCGAAGGAGGGAATCTTCATGAGAAATTATTGAGACTTAGAGCTAGAGCTAAGATTCTACTGGCAACAGATATGACTCAAGCAAAAGATATTATTGATAAATATTCAAGAAATATTATTGGAATATTTACCGATGGTAGGTATCCCAATCCAGGTGGGGTAAGAGATTATGCTGGATTAGAATTAATTCGATATGCAAGAAGAGGAGATAATTACTTACCAATATTATTACAATCTAAGAATATTGAATTGAAGGAAGAAACTGAAAAACTTGGCGTCCCATTTATCCACAAAGAAGATTCAAAGCTATACAATAGAATTGAAGAATTTATGCTAAAGGAAATGAATTTTGGAGATTTTATTTTTAGAGATACGGAAAGAAGAGAAATCATGAAGGCTACGAACCTAGAAGAATTGGTCAATGGGATTGATGATGTTTCGTCTGAATCTATAGGTTATCATGCAGGACGTAATGATTTTTCACACTGGCTCAGGACAAGAACAGAATTTTCGCTTGCTTCCTCTCTAAGACCTAAGAGATTGGATGATTTTGAGGAAATAGAAAATGTTCGTTTGTTCCTCTCGAGTCGAATCAGGGAGCACATCTCAAATAGAAACAGAGTAATGATTAGAGATGTAGTTGAAAATTCGGAAATTGGAAGATTCCACAGAATTGGTAGAGGTAGCCTTGGTGGCAAAGGTAAGGGATTAGCATTCTTATTTACTAGGATGGCGGATTTAAAGCTTGGAGAAAAGTTTTCTAATATCGAATTTATGATTCCTAGATGTGTAGTTATTTCGACTGAAATTTTTGGAAATTTTATTCGTGATAATGATTTACATTTAATTTTCCAGTAGCAGTAAGATCTTCAAGTTTGTTGGAAGATTCAAGTCACCAACCCTTTGCCGGGGTTTATTCGACATACATGTTGGCAAACGATAATCCTGATATAACGATTAGACTCGATAGATTACTGCAAGCAGTAAAACTTGTTTATGCCTCAATCTTTCATGAGAAATCGAAAAAGTACGTTCAATCTACAGCTAATTCTATTGAGGATGAGAGAATGGCCGTAGTAATTCAGCAAGTAGTGGGTAGAGATACCGGAAGTAGGTTCTATCCAGATATTGCTGGTTCTGCTAGAAGTAGGAATCATTATTCACTGGATTCTATCAGTTCGGAAGATGGGTTGGCAGCAATTTGTTTAGGACTAGGTAGACAGGTTTCAGAAGGTGGAAAATGTCTAAGATATAGTCCTGGTAAACCCAAAAAAATACATCAATTCTACAGTAATAAGTCCATACTGGAAACCTCGCAAAGTAAATTCTATGCTATAGAACTATGTCAAGAATCAGGAAAGGTACATGAGTTGGAAGAAGAAAATTTACTAAGCCTTCCTTTAAGCGTGGCAGAGGATGATGGTAGGTTAAATTTAGTGGGTTCAACATATATTGCTTCAGACGACAAGATAGTGGATTCAGTAGTACATCAGAATGGGCCCAGATTAGTAACTTTTGCACCAATCTTGAAGTATGGAAAATTTGCATTATCAGAAATTCTTCATCATGTTCTAATTAGTTGCGAGGAATTCATTGGATCTCCGGTTGAATTAGAATTTGCAGTTACTATTGAAGATTCAAAAATTTCAAAATTTGGAATTTTACAGATGCGCCCATCAATGGATGAATCTTTGGATATTGATGTCGATCTGGACAAAATAAGTAAGCAAGACGCATTGTGCACAAGTAGTCAATCACTTGGTAATGGAATAATTGATGAAATTTTTGATATTGTCTATATTCATCCTGATAGGCTTAATAGATTGAAAACTTATGATATTGTACCTATAATCTCAGAAATTGATTTTGAGCTAAGGAAATCGGATAGGCCATATATTCTAATTGGCCCAGGTAGGTGGGGCTCTTCTGACCCATCTCTAGGAATACCAGTTGAATGGAGTCATATCATGGGTGCGAATTGTATTATAGAAGTGCCAATGTCTGATATTAGCGTAGAACCGTCACAAGGAACTCATTTCTTTCAAAATATAGTAAGTTTCAACATTGGATATCTTACTGTAATGAAAG
>LURV01000122.1:0-4616 GCA_001629205.1 Marine group II euryarchaeote REDSEA-S30_B12 | reverse complement strand
CAATGAGATTAAATTTGAAAAGGGGCCGGTGAGGCACTTAGAATTAACACGCCCAGTCAAAGTAGTTCTAGATAGTAGAGATTCGGAAGCTATTGTGGTCAAATAAGGCAATCTTATTGACCGTTCTATTTTTCATATGATGTATGCGAGTAGATGGGGCTGAGTTTGATTATCAATTCTTTGCCCATGATAAGATCAGAGAGTCACAAAGAGAAATGATTTCTGATGGAATTAAAATATTGAGTAGAGGTGATTTCTTGCTCGCTGCAGCCCCTACAGGACTTGGTAAGACTGCAGCTGCTCTCGCTAGTTCTATCGAAGTGAGTATGAGAGAAAAAATGAGAGATAATAGTACGAAAATAATTTTTATGACCGGAAGACAGTCTCAGCATAAAATAATAGTAGACACTGTAAGAAAAATTAATAATAAAATGAATAATAATATAATGAACATAAAACTTGTAGATTTAATTGGTAGAGAGGGAATGTGCGAAAATATAGATAAATCTACAGGAAATTGTAATTGTGAAGATGGTTTATCTGAACAAATAAAACGTTCTAAGAAAATACAACTCGAGGATTTTATTTTTCATGAACCTAGGCATGTAGATAATGTGATAAAATTGGGTAGAGAAATAGGAATTTGTAGTTGGAAAACAGCAAGGGAAATTTCTTGGAAATCAGACATAATTGTATGTGATTATAATCATATTTTCATTGATAGCGTAAGAGAAAGTTCGTTACCTGCGATGGGAGTGGATTTGGAAAATTCTATACTAGTGGTAGATGAAGCTCATAATTTACCAGATAGGATAAGAAATGGATTGCAGAAGAGAATCACTGAAAACGTATTTGAGAGGGCCTTGATTGATATTGAAGAATGTAAATCAACTTTAGAAGAAAAACTTGGAAAAAAGGGCAATAATCAGACAAAAAGGATACTGGAAATGAACATTTTATCGAAACAAGTTAAGGCACTTATTGATGATAAATTAATCAGTAATTGGTTTGAAGAGAGAAGCGATGAGCTGGCAAATTCAAAACGGGAAGATATAATCGTTAGCACGGATGAATTTCTGAACTTATTATCCAATTCAATTGAAGGGATAGATGAAGAATCTAATGATATAGCAATAAATCAATTGGAGAATATGATGTATAGATTAAAATCTGTAATTATAGAAGAAGACGATACTATTGATGAGGATGAACAGAATGATTGCATAAGATTGGCAGAAATGTTGGAGATTTGTATTCAATTTAGAAATAGTGATGCATTGGCTCTAGTTTTCGACAAAACTATCAATGATAAAAATAGAATTTCTAGCCATCTACTGGACCCTAGCATAGTTGGAAGTGAAATTTTCAAAGAGTGTTTGGGTTCAATTTTAATGTCTGGGACATTATATCCTCCAAAAATGTATGTGGATTTACTTGGAATTCCAGAAGAACGGGCTGAATGTAAAGAGTATGCATCGGGTTTCGATCCCAATAATAGGCCAATATTGATTTCTACTGATGTAACTAGTAAATATTCGGAGAGAGAGTCTTGCTACAGTGAAATGATAGGACATATTAATTCAGTAATAGAAAAAACGGATGGAAATGTTGCAGTTTTTGCTCCTAGTTATGCTATGCTAAGTAGAATATATACAGATATTAGTTACACATTTGGAAAAAGGCGCTTGAAGGAAGATCAAGGGATGTCTAAAAAGATAGTAAATGAAAATATTGCTAGGTTGAGGCAGTGGAAGTCGATGGGGACGGGTGGAGTACTTTTTGGGGTATTGGGCGGAAAATTCTCAGAAGGAGTGGATTATTCTGATAATATTTTGAATTCTGTTATATGCATTGGTTTGCCATTACCTCCACCAAGTTCAAAACAAGATGCACTGATGAATTACTACTCTGCTAAATTTGGGAGAAGTAAGGCGTGGAAATATGCAAGTCTACAGCCAGCATTGAATAATGTACTTCAGGCCTTAGGAAGGCCAATTAGAAAATCTGAAGATAAGGCAATAGTTGTTTTATTGGAGAAGCGTTTATTGGAAAGGGAGATTTTCAATAGTTTACCAAAATCATTCCAGATAATTAGAACATCAAAGCCATCACGAACTGCAAAACATGTGAATCGTTTTTTTGAGATTCATCAATCAATGGGTTCATCTGATAAGGTTTAATCGGACATTTATGGAGTGGTCCAAGATTGAGATAGAATATTTGGATGGTAATAGAAGTTTTACTGATGAATTAGAGACATTTCCCTTGGGATTAGATGGAAATGCAGAAACATCGCATAGAGAATTTTTAGCTAGTAATGAAATTTTTTCTGAATTGAGAAATGAACATTCACAATTTCTAAATTCAAATGTTAATAATCCAGAATCTAGGGAATTACATAGTTTATCTGATCTAGTAGATTTATTTGATGGCGAATGGAGTCAATCTGAAATTTTACTTCCAATAGAGACTCTAGAGCCGGAAAAAATAATTTTAGAGAGGGCTGAGTCAGTAAATAATGAATATATTAGATTAATTATTCCAAAAAATTTTGGTGGAGTAGTGAATACGTTTGTGCTCCCAAACGGAATCAATATTCATTCAGTTAAGTGGGAACAAGGAAAGTTGAAGTTATTCATTGAAGATTAATTAATCTACTCATGAGATGGAATCAATATAGATTTCTCTTTCTGGAATTTCCTGTAATTCCTCAATTTCCCTCAATACGGAAGAAAGTGAAAGTTGGGCATTCTGTCTTTCTAATTCTCCCAGTTTATGACTAGAATATCTGGCCTCTTCAAATATTCTATCTAATGAAATTAGAGATTCTTCACTTATTGGTAGTGCCTTTCTTATAGCAATCTCAAATTCCCTAACTGTTTCAAAATCCCTCCTCAGGAATCCCCTTTTCTTAAGTATTAAACATAAATTTTCGTAGCACTCGAAAATAGCTCTCCTGTATTCGTCTCCCGAGGCAAGCATTTCTGCTGCATAATTGAATATGTTCGCCAGTTCCTTTATTGTAGAATCACTATTTCTTCTGTATATTGTGATTACAATTAATGCTAATGTGATTGTAAGTGCCAGAACAACCCAAATAAATACTGAATCTAGAACAGATTTTGAGTTTTCAACAGAATACATAATATTTATTTCGTTATTTACTAACATTGCCAAGCTCCTTGAATCTATAAATTCGGAATCAGAATCTAGAGATACCGAAAGAATTCCCCATGTGTCCGAATTAGAGAATGGTGGGAGAGGAGATAATGATTTGAATTCATATTCAAATACTCCAGACGAAGTAGTAAATTTTGTAATTGAAGATTGGAATGAAGTTGTATTTGAAAGGATGGCAATCATTTCTA
Source organism: Marine group II euryarchaeote REDSEA-S30_B12 (assembly GCA_001629205.1). Classification (GTDB taxonomy): domain Archaea; phylum Thermoplasmatota; class Poseidoniia; order Poseidoniales; family Thalassarchaeaceae; genus UBA36. Next base: position 1,248 of record LURV01000122.1, on the reverse strand, counting down.
AATCCACAACCGGCTCTCCAGTATCACTTGCAGTAGCATTTACACTTCCTCTAATTACTCGTTGACCTGTTGAAATTTCGACATTGGAAAAAATAAAATTTATCTCAATCAGAACTAATATTTCCATATCAGATTTTGTTCACCGAAGTTTAAGGAAATAGGTAAATTTTCTATTATACTAGAGTCACCACCAATTTCTCTAACTATTCCTTGAATGATAATCGGGTGAGATACATTTCCTCGGATGATTCTAGATGTAATTTCTTGAGTTTCAATACTTATGTCTGCCAGAGCTATAGCAGATAAGCTAGAATTTGTGGGCAGATATAGGAATTCCCCATCATAACTGAATGAAATATTGTGGATTCCTCTAGAAATATAGTATGAAACCGATTGATTATATGTGAATAAACCACCTTCTTGTGTAGTTGTTTCGCCAACAATCTCTCCATTCATCATAACCATTATTTGTCGGTTTTCTAAACCGTAAAAGAAACCTGTATCATTTTCAAATAGCCTCCCAGAAAAATTCCAATTATCCCCCCTTGTAGCCCTCCTATTTTCTAATTCCACATCGATCTTGGTATGGTATGAAACTGTAAATATGGCATCTATGAAGCCCATTCTGTAGAATCCTTGTGATGGAGAAATTACAGAAATCGTATGATTCCCAATTTCTAATGAATCTGGGATTTTCCATGGTAAAAACCATTGACCTAGGTCATCGGATGTAGTAATTCCTATCAAAATTCCTTCCGCAAAAATCTCTACTGTATGATTTGGAATCCATCCTGATTCTAAATTATCTCGTAATAGACCAGTAAGTATTATTTCATCTCCTACTGCAACATCTGGAATATCATTAATTGAAACTATAGTAGGTCCGTAAACAGTAAAAATAGTCGTGGAATTTGAAGAAATTATAAATTGTTCTCCGAGAAATGATACCTGAACCATTCTAGGGCCTAATGGCATATCGGATGGAATAGGGATAAAAATGCTAAATGAGCCATTTTCATCGGTTTCTAATCCTGTAAGGAACTGTTCATTCATTGTCACTTCTATTTCTCTAAATGATAATGCTCGTCCAACTCCATCAGTTAGTATTCCTTCTACAGATACTAATTGAGATCTGTCCACTTCTTGGGGAGGAGTATTAATTATTACTTGAGATTCTTGAGTTACATTAAATTGAGTAGTTACTGAAGATGAAAGGTAGTATTCTGGATTAATTGAGTCCCCTTGTCC
>LURV01000121.1 GCA_001629205.1 Marine group II euryarchaeote REDSEA-S30_B12 | reverse complement strand
TGTGTATAAGAGACAGGTCCTGTTCCATTATCTACCCAATCAAGAAAGGCTTTTTCTAATACTGGTGGGTTGTCTGGAAGGCCCCTGCATAACAGATCTATAGAAGTAATTGATTTAATCTACCAAGAAACAGATGGGAATTTACCAATAGTGGGTGTTGGTGGTATAGAATCTAAGGAAACAGCATGGAATGCCATTACTTCAGGAGCATCACTGATTCAACTATATTCCGCCTTGGTATTCAATGGCCCATCTGTGGCTTCTTCTATTGTTAAGGGCCTGAAAAAGAATACAAAAGAAAATAATTTTAGTTCAATCAGTGAAGCTATAGGATACAAACACATTTAGCATAATGCCTTCTAGAATAAATGTGGAACTAACTAGGGGCAAACGTTTAGTTATAGTACTTTTAACATTTACAATTATCATTTCATTAATGTTCATAACTATTCGACCTCAAATACAGTATTCTGTTGATGAGATCATGCAAAGTCCTGATGATTTTGAAAATACTGAAGTTTTCATTAGAGGAGAAGTCATGAAAAATTCAATAGATTATGAAAACATGACTTTCCAATTAAATGGAACAAATAATTATTTAATTATTGACTATTCAAAATCTCAAAAAGTACGAAGTGGCTTAGTATGGGATTATTCATATCTGACTACTAGTTGGGATATTGTGGGCTAGAGGGGGTGTTGACGTACTCTATTTATCACAAATCGTCAATAATGGTGACTTGAAGTCTGAGGGCGACGGTGACGGACTATTGACTCTTCGACAGTTAACTGCGATATTTCGCCCCCAAGAGATGCAGGTTGGTGAAATGAACTTCCGGAGGGAAGTTCGAATTACCTATTACCCGGGAAACAGGTCAGGCGCGGAAGCGAGCAGCCCGACCGGGGATGCTGGATGCCTTGGGATAGCGGGATGGAGAAGACTGTTGATTTCTAGTTTTTAGTTACGATCGTCCACCGAAGACATGCCCACCATCAATTTTCACCCATTTCACATATTATCTTGAAGTGCTCTTCAGAAACAGGTTGTACAGATAATCTCTGTCCTCTCATAAGTAATGGCATTCCGTCCAACAAAGAATTTTCCCTCATATCAGATAGGTTAACATTTTTATCCATTTTTTTTACAGGCTCGATATCAACCATTATCCATCTTGGATTATCAATATCAGATTTCGGGTCAAAGTACTTTGAATTCGGATCAAATGCGGTAAAGTCTGGATATCCTTCTTTACATATCTTAGCGATTCCTGCTACATGAGGTGGCTTACAATTAGAATGATAGTAAAGTACCATATCTCCATTTTTCATATCATCTCTCATAATATTCCTAGCTTGATAATTTCTAACTCCATCCCAATGCGTCTTTCCATCATTTTCTAAATCATCCCATGAATATACATGAGGTTCACTCTTCATCAACCAATATTTCATTAATTCACCTACCAAGCATCCTTTGTTTCAGTATAAGCTATGTTTGCTTCAATAATATCTTTGTCTGTATCATTTTTCTTTAAATTCAGCCCAGCGGATTTAATCATAGACTCAACTCCACCAGTTAAACCTAGATTACTTTTTACCATGTAAGAGTATATGCCAGGCAATAAGAGTAATGCTGATAATGCGGCGACAATCAATAATATGATAATAACAGTAACAAATGGTGCAATTGCATCTATTGTAATTCCATAGGCACAAGTCATACCAGCAGTAGTAACTGCTGTAGCTTCAAAAAGACTCATTCCAGTACTAGCGCAAGCTGTCTTGATAGCATCAATTGTTCCACCTAACTCCTTAACTCTGTTAGCTATATGTATTGAGAAATCAATTCCTACTCCTACTAGTATTGACCCAATCATCACTGTAACTAATGATAATGAAACCCCGCCTGAATCCATTACCAACCATTGCATCGCTACCGTGAAACCTACTGGTACGGTTGTAAGAAGTGCGTATCTAATATCTCTGAATACTAAAGCTAATGTAAGTATTGTAAATCCTAATGCAAATGCTAGAGATGTCCATTGTGAATCGACAATTAATGCATTAACCGCTATTGTAATTGAGGCAACACCAATTAAATCGGTCGAATCAACAGGATTAGCAGAGTCACCTGCTGCTTCCGCCCAACTATTTATTTCATTGGCTGTTTTTTCAGTACCTTTGACATCCATAAATGGCATATCAATATAAATTAAGGTTCTTTGATAGTCTGATGAAATGAATAATTCTCTCATTTCATCAGTCATGCTATTATAGAATACATAAAGTAAGAAATTTTGAACTTGTCTTCCACCATCGTCTTCTTGAACATCCAAAGTATCTAAAACTGTCCAAAATGAAATATTTCCAGACTGTTCTCTATCAAAAATTAGATTTGCTGCATCTTTTACTGCATCAGGTAATGGTGTATCTTCTATTATATCTGCAATTCCAGTACCTGAAACATTTACTCCTACTGCGATTGCTTTCATGAGAAATACTATTGAAACAGCAGTAGCATTTTCTACATTATTACAATTAGTCTCCAATCTTTCAATTCCTTCTAAATTTGCATATGGATGATCTGCAGTTATACCATCTAATGATAATTCTGGAATAGCCTGAACATTTGCATCAACTAATAAAAATCCTGGCTGACCCGCATCAAATTCTTCTGAATAAGTTGCTAATTTTTGTACTGCCCCAACATCATTAGGTGCCATTTCAAGTAAATCAATATTTTCTTCTACATTTGGCCTGTTATATCCAGCGGATATAATCATCAATGATAAAAATATCATTAATGTTACTTTTGACCATTTAACTGGTAAATTTACGGCACTTATAAATAATTTAGGAGGTGGATGTGATGGTTTTTTCAAATCTAATAAAATTGTTAAATTAGGTACCATAATCATAGTCATTACGTATACTACTACGATACCACCAGCCAAAGCCCATCCTACAGTTTGTATTGGTTTCATGGGCGTCAATGTTAATGAAATAAATCCAATGATTGTTGTCATGGCAGATAAGAAGACCGCTCTACCCGTTGAGTTCAATGCAGTATTCATC
>LURV01000120.1 GCA_001629205.1 Marine group II euryarchaeote REDSEA-S30_B12 | reverse complement strand
GGAAAATTAGTATCCCAAAACTGACCTCTATTGAGTCAAATGGGCCGATACTAGGAATAAAGTCTGAGTTGACTATATTTTCGATATTTGAATCAGTAAAATTTCCAGATTGATAGTAATCTGCCGCCATTCCTATGGCAATGAAGGGTATGAGATCGAATGCCCGAGCACCGGCATTAGCTAGAATTCCACCCAATGCCCTCTTCCAATATTTGGTAACATAAGGTACTATACGCCATATTTTTCTACCAACGAATTGTTTCTGATCCATAATATCTGATTGATCTTTACTTAGAGATTCTACTCCGTTAGTTTTTGATTCGACCATAATTTCATCCTGTCGAAATGTGGAGAACGTTTGAATGCTTCATTCGTAGAGTTTCTTGGTGCGCCCGCCGGGATTTGAACCCGGGACAAGAGGTTGGAAACCTCTTGTGATAACCCCTTCACTACAGGCGCGCATTACTTCGGAGACTATTGACTTTCTAAATCGATTCGGTGGTTGGTTGGATTCAAAAACTATGATAAAGTCGGATATTTATGAAAATAAGGCAGAGAGTCGGGCTAGTAATGATGTTCCTGTTCTTACCCATAAACGGACCATTATGGAGAATGGTATTAGAAATATTTGGATATTCGGTAAAAATGGATGAAGTTTCATTTTTTATTCTATTCATTTCTTTGTTCATTATTGGAGCTATTCTTATCTTCTTTCCTGATTTGAGTCAAAATCGAGTCCGTAAAGCTGATTAGGCCAGTTACAATGAACATTCAATAAAATCTCATTAATTTTATCTTCATCGAAATCTCTGGTGACTAACTCAGAATAAAATTCTTGGGTTCTTTTAGGGATAGTTTTTGGTCCTAAAACAGCCCCCGGCCTCATGTCATCATCTAGAAAGTCTGTTTCCATGCCCCACATAGATTTTGAATGCTGAATAGTTTCACATATCCCTAGGATGGAATTTTTTCCCATATTGATGGTGGATGAAAGTCCATGATTAAAATTTTGAGAAATATTTGGCGGGGAAAAGTGACGAATTGCCATTTCCTTAGGGAAATTTGCTAAGGAGCATAATTTTGAAAGCTCTTCACAGGTCTTTTCCCCATTTTCTTCTACGTGAAGTTGAACAGAAGTGCCAGCACTCTTAGCTAATGAAAATGTTTCTAATAGAATTTCATTTGCTTGGTCCCAGATATCTGTAGATACTGAGTAATGCGGTCTTCCAACTTCACCTAAACAATGAGCTTGGTCATTTTCTATGTAATCAAGTGCTAGCTTAATTGCCTCTAAATGTAGTTCACTGGACTTTGCTAAGCCTATACTTTTAGATTGTTTTTCCCAAACTACAGGATGTGGTCCCAAAACTATGCCTACATCTATTTTGAATTTTGATCTAATTTCTTTCCCCATTCGAATTGTATTTTCATATTCTTTTTTGTATTCTTCTGTCGTCAATGGTAGTCTAGAATGAAAATCGGGCTTATGTACTAGCATGATACCAGATCCACCGGAAATTACAAAATCCTCAATAGCTCCTAAATACCTATTTTCTCTATCAAGGTGGATGTGTTGATCAACTATTGGGCCTGTCCAATATTCTTGAATACTCATTTTCTCACGCCAAAGCACCGACATTGGCCAATTGATTTGCCCAGTGTTCAATTGCCATCTCAATTACACTTTGAGAAGTTTGATTGAGAACAACACCTCTCCCATTGTTAAAAATGATTATTTCACATTTGTATCTTTCTGATTTAATTCTAATTGCATCCAATCTTTCGTCATATTGTATATCAGAAAATCTTTCTGAAGCTAGTTGCATCAATACTGCTCTACCCAGAGAGAAGCTTACGACTAATTCTCCCATCTCAATCTTTAATCCTGACTCTGGTAATCCAATACTTAGTAGGAATTCTTCTGTTATCAATTTGGCTACATCTTTATTTGAAATTCCATGAATTATCACAGAGCCTAGTGAATCAATTATTATTGTCGCTCTTGGATTCTCGTGCCCAATCACGGCAAATTCTCCATTACTACTTCCACCTGCTATATTTACTGCGTCATGTAATTGGACTGGAATTCGTGGAATAAATCTGAATGTTTGAGTTTCTACTTTTATTTCAATATCTTTTGTTTTCATCTCTCTGGCCTCATTTTTTCAATATCTTCTGTACTAAATAGACTCTTTTGTATGAAAGGCAGGTATGCCTGTTCTACTGGCACCAACAATACAGGTCCATCAGTAGGTGAGAAATCAACTCTACTATTTCTTAAGTCACTTAGGGCACCCCTTAGTCTGGAAGCAAATCTTCCGTCTCTTTCCAAAATAAGCTCTTCTGAAAGTGGGAATCTCTGCTCCATCCACCATGCAGCACAAATTGCAGCTGCAGCCCCTAATTCCGCGCTTACGTATTTTGATCTCATAACCTTAGTAATTGCGGCCCTTCTATTTTTTTTCCATCTTCTTGTACGCCAGATAGACGAGATTAAATTTTTAATTTTCACATATTCATCTGCGCTGCCAGTTAACCATTTTGACCATAAAATATCATCTGAATTTGGCTCAATGGCATATATTGGCAATCCATTTCTAGAATTTTTTGAGTGATGGATAAGACGTAAGATTTCGGGATCAGGGATAAATGGTGCATCGATATCTAATTCTTTTAGATTATTTATTAAAATTGCAAAGGATGTTCCAAGCGAGCTAGCGGAATCGACATGAATACCGGGACTTTTTAATTCGGATTCTTCCTCTTCTTTTATCGATACTAAATCATCTGAAGATTGTAAAAGTGCTAGTCCATCCCACTTTCTGATTCGTAATTTCTGTGGCATTCTGACGCATGGTAAATACGGCCAAAGTACAATTTGGCCTCCTTTTGGATCTTTGAAAACTACAGATTCCCAAACTAGTTCGCGTAGCTCCATGATTATGCGAAGTGTATTTTGGCATTGAATTCGACGGTAAATAATGGAAAAATTGTAGCAAATATACTGCAAAGTTAAGTCTGATGGTCTTTCTTAGTCAATTGAAGAACATGGAAGGCCCCTATTCAGTTGAGCCAGTAGTTGTTTTGGATGAAGTTTTTCCTGGACATACTAATGCATTAAATACACTATTTGGAGGTAGACTGATGGCCATTATGGATACGGCAGCAGGGATGTCTGCATCAAAATTTGCCCATAGAGAATTCGTCACAGTATCTGTAGATGCTCTAAAGTTTAGAAGACCGGCTTTCCAGGGTGATATCATAAGGACTACAGCGAAAGTAGTTTGGACATCCCCTAGGACTGCCGGGATTCATGTAGTTTCATGCAGACTATCGAGATCAGAATGGATTGGGGAAGAAATTTGCTCTGGTTTTTTCTTCATGGTAGCAATTGATGAATCGATGAATCCTGTAAATATACCTCAGTTTGTTCCAGAATCAGACGAAGAAAAGGAAATGTGGAATAAGGCAAAACTAGCTAGGGATGCAATGAGAAAATAATACAGTTTGGCGAATTAAAATGAGTTAAAGAATACAATCTCAAAAATGTTTTTGTTCCCATGAACTTAAACCATGATTCTCTGCTCGGGGTCCGGATGTACTCACTGGGAGTTATGGCTTCAGCTATAATGAATAGATATGGGGAGGTAATTTATGCCTGATAATTCTACTCCGGAATTAATTGGTGGACTGAATCTAATAGGCACTAGTGGAAATTTTTGTGCCATCCTAACTGAGCAACAGATTACATTAGAAAGAATAGATGGTAGAGGAATTAGGATCGAGTTAAGTGCCATAGATAGGATGAGGCACCTAAGAGCTCCAATGCTGCCTGCAGGTACAATATTACTTGGATTAATTCTTGTATATCTTGGATTTACTACCATTGTTCAACCATTAAATATTATTTCTATCGTTGCTGGATTGGGGATAATTAGTATGAATTTGATATCTAGGTATTCTATTTTAGCGGTAGAAACAAATGCCGGCGATAGACATCTAATATCTGGAACTGAAGGAAATTTATTGAAATTATGTATGATGGTAGAAAGAATTAGACATGGGAGCAGTATAAATGAGGCTAGATTAGGTCTCGAGGAATTAGAAACAGAAATTCCTACCTTTCCAGCACTTCAAGATGCTAAAGGCCTATTGGGAGTTGGGCAATTTAGGAATACTGAATTGACAGTAGTTGAAAGCGAAAATATGAATCATCGCGAAGAAATTAACGATTATAGAGGAAATTATCAGTATTCGGCTTTGGATAAAACTAATGATAATACGGAATTTGGTTTAAAGAATATTGAAAATTCGGTTAGTGAACAAAGTAGTTTGTCTGCATATGAAAAGGCATGGGGGCAACCAGCCCCTTCATGGTATTCTGAAAAGAATATTAGTGAAATAAATAATGATAGATTGGGTTCTGCTGCATCTGAAGCAGCTGAAAGTCTTGACTTATTTGCAGATGGTGGGATTTTCGATGATTCACTTGATGATACGAAAAAGGATGAGGATTTAGGTAATTTCCAAAATGAATATGAAGTAAATAATCCACCAATATCAAGTGCACAAATGATAAAAGATGCATTTAGTAAATTTGGTGAGCCGGAAGTAGATTATATTAACGACTTACCGCCGCCAACTGAAATTGCAGTTAGAGATGATTGTAAGGCTGGAATTGTAAAACAGGCATTGGCAAAGAAGGAATTGAACAAGGTAAATCATTCTAGAAAAATAGACAAAGTAAATTCTTTAGATAATTATCCTGGAATAAATAAACTTGCTTCATCCATGAATCTTGGAAAAAAGACAACCATGGATAGAAACGCATTGAAAAAAACATCAAATTGGAGTTTACTAGGTAGGCTTTTAGGATCAGGAGCAAATAATTACCGAAATCATACTCCTAAGCAAAATAATGATTTTGGAGAAATTTTGATGGACAAAAATAACATAAAACGCTTTCAATCATCTCAGCATATTAGATTGAGGAGTGATCAAGAACATCAGGCCCAAATAGGAAATAGAATAAGAATGAAGACAGAAATAAAAAATTCTTATGGACAGAAAGTACTTGGAGATATTGTATCTCAAGTTTCAGGAAGTAGTGGGTCTGAGTATGATTCGGATGATAGAGGTAATCAGTTCAGATTTAGTGATTTGAGGGCAACTTCTTCTGAGGATGACCCTCATCCACTTCCTGGATTAAAGAGATTGGGATGATTATAATCCTACTATTCGTCGATAAGAATCCAATCTGGCGTGATAAACACCTCGTTCTAAATTCTGAATAGAAAATGATCCTAAATTTCCTATAGAGAATGAAGAAGTTACTATAGCATGAATTAAAGCATTTCTAACAATTTCTATATCATTCAAGGAATTTAATTTTGACGAAATATTAGCTAAAAATGCCCCTGCAAAAGAATCTCCACAACCAGTTGGATCTACAATTTTCGAAGTTGGATAGGCTGGAAGTGAAATCAAACCACAGGGAAATTTTGCCAGAACACCTGAAGATCCTCTTTTGATTATTAATGAATTGGGGCCCCTTCCTAATGATTCTCCTCCGTATAGGGCCGATCCGGATAATATCGGTTCAATTGCATGAATAATCATATCAGTTCGAGCAATTGCACATGCTTCTTCTTCATTTAGAATAGCTATATCTGCCATTCTCATAGCTTGAGATAGATATTCGAATTCACTTTCTATCCATAACTTGAATGTATCAATTGCTGATATACCTGCATTTTGGCATTGTTCAAATACTGAAATTTGTATTAGTGGATGTGTATTTGCACAGAATACGATATTTGGAGAATCCCATTCATCTGGAATTATGGGATTGAAATCACCTAATACATTTAGTTCAGTTGAAATTGTTTCAACGTCTTCCATATCGCCGCTATATTTTCCTGACCATCTGAATGTTTTACCATCAAGATTCATGATGTTTGAAATATCAATTCCTCTGGTTTCAAGTAATTTTTGATCTCTATTTTTAAAATCTCTACCTATAGGACCTATTATTCCAACTCTTGCGGGTTTTTCTGGAATTGTGGGCAGATGGAATGATGATGATAGGCCAGCATGTACTGCAGAACCGCCTAGTAAATCTGATCCACTATCTACTGATGTTTCAATGTCATCATATCCGATACTACCTACAATTACTACTTCCATTTTAATTACTCCTTGATTGTAATTCGGGATGAATTTGTAAGTAATCAATTGTGATTTCGCGATTTTTAAAATCTTTTTCATTCAGTATCTCACGATGTAAAGGTATCAGAGTGTCTACCCCTAAAATTATAGTTTCATCTAGAGCTGTATCTAATTTGAAAATTGCTTCATCTCTGGATGGTGCCCAACTGATTATTTTTGCCAATAGAGAATCAAAACCTTCTGGCATCTCATAACCTGAGAAGGCATGTGTATCTATTCTAACTCCTGGACCACCGGGAAAATGACACTCCCAAATTTTTCCAGGAGAGGGAATAAGTGTTCTAGGATTTTCTGCATTTATTCTAGCTTGTATGGCATGTCCAAAATATTTTATTTCGGATTGCTTGAATGGTATCTTCATTCCTGAAGCTACTTGGACCCCAAGAGATACTAAATCTAAGCCTGTAATCAATTCTGTTACTGTGTGTTCAACTTGAATTCGGGGATTTACTTCCATGAAAAAGAATTCACCATCGGAGTTTCGTAGAAACTCAAAGGTGGCAAGTCCTTTGTAGCCTATTGATTTCGCACCCGAAACAACCAGAGAGCCAATTTCTTCCCTTTCTTGTTCTGAAAGCCAGGGTGCTTCTTCTATTATTTTCTGATGACGTCTTTGTATTGAACAGAATCTTTCACCCAAATGAATAGCATTTTTTCCATCTGCCAATACTTGAAATTCGATATGTTGGGCATCTTGAATAAATTTCTCAATAAATACCCTGTTATCGCCGAATGCAGACTCGGCACTACTCTGACATAATCTAAGAGCTGAATCAAAATCATCGATAGATTCGACTAATTGCATGCCAATCCCACCACCGCCCGAAGCTGCCTTGATAATTAATGGGAAACCGATATTTTCGGAGATTAATTTTGCATCCTCAGAACTAGAAATTGGATTTTCGGAACCTTTTGCTACTGGAATTCCAGCTTGATTCATTATTTTTCTAGCCTCTATTTTATCTCCTAGAATTCTTAGAGCTTTTGGGCTTGGACCAATAAAAGTGATTCCCTCTTCTTCCAATCTTTCTGCGAAGATTGGATTTTCTGATAAGAATCCATATCCTGGATGTACAGCATCTGCCCTTACTTCTACAGCTGCAGTGACAATTGCTTCGATATCGAGATATGCGGCCAGTGGGTCTTCATGTGGGATATATATTGATTCATCTGCGATTCTAGTAGGTAAGGAAATTCGATCTTCTTTTCCGAATATTGCGATAGAATGAATTCCTAAATATTTTAGAGAACGAATAATTCGTACTGCGATTTCACCACGATTTGCGACTAGAACCCTACGAAACATAATTGTCGCAAATAGCATAACTCTAAGAGTCAATCGGAAGTTTAGTAAACGTCTCGGAGATATCTTTTCTCTTTTTTCATTAGTACTTGTTCTACAAACTCCTTGGATTCTTCGGGAGTCATACTTCCAAATTCTGAACATATTGATATTAGTGTACTATGAACATCTTTTGCCATGTACTCTTTATCTCCGCACACATAAAAATAAGCACCATCATTTATCCAATTCCAAATTTCTTCGCCATTTTCTTTCATCAAATGCTGAACATATACTTTTTCTGGTCCTGCTCGTGACCATGCAAGTTCGTGCTTTGTAATTACTCCCTTTTCTTTCCATGATTCCATCTCTTCTCTGTATAGATATTCTCCTTCCTCGGTCCAATCTCCAAAAAATAACCAATTTCTACCTGTACCTCCATCTAATTCTCTTTGCTGTAAGAATGCCCTAAATGGAGCAATTCCAGTTCCGGGGCCGATCATTATAATGTCAGTGGATTTATTTTCTGGAAGTATGAATGACCTAGTTGGAGACATGTATGCTCCTATTTTCGTATCATCTACGGAACACCTATCTGCTAAGAATCCTGTACATAGTCCAGTTCTGTCTCTTTCATGGTGATTGTACCGTACTATTGCTACCGTAAGATGTACTGTGCCCGGCTCATAATCTGGACTACTAGCAATTGAGTATAGGCGAGGTTTCAATCTATCCATTCCTTCAATTAATTCTTGTGGAGTGAATCCTACATTCTTAAAATCTGCTAAGGCATCTACGTAATCTCTTGACCAAATGTAGTCTTCCATTTTTTTCTGATCTGAAACTAATTCATTCCATAAAGCAATAGATGAATCTGAATGTGGATCTATGACTTCGTAATCAGATGGAATTTCGGTATCTGATTCAGATAAATCCCATTCTATCATTACTGAACCGTCTATAGTTGAAACTCTTTGGCGACTAACTATCTGAATTTCAATTGGGGTTGAATTAGAAGAAATTCTATTTTCAAGAGATTTTATCCATTTCTTTGAAACTCTGTGAATTTCGTATTTGTGAGTTAGTGCCTCCCTAAGAGTGCATGTTCCTTGATGTGTATCTACTTCTTCCTCACCAGAAAAATTTGCTGTTTCCAATAGTGAATCTACCAATTTCGGTGGACAAATGGGGACTACTGCTAGAGCATCACCTGCTTTGTATTCCAATCCTGAATCGCCTAGTTTAAACACTATATGACGCGTCTCTTTTCTAGAACCTTCGCCATTCAAAATATAATTTTCACTGATTGTTGCTGGATAAGGATTCTTAACACTCCACTCAGGCATTTTGTCACCAAATTAACCGAAGAAAGTCTAGTTTATGAACCAATGTAAAAAAAGTCTACCCTATAGAAGAAACCATGAACTCATCCCTTCATGGATGCATATGGCCGAAGTATACTTTCTAGGTACTGGGAATGCTTTTTCCCCCCCAGGAAGGATGCATGCGCTTGCATTAATTGATTCCAAGATTCTGATTGATTGCCCACCTACTGTAATTCCACAATTAATAAGAGGAAATTGCTTACCTTCAGAATTGAATCACCTACTTATTACTCATTGGCATGCAGATCATACATTCGGACTTCCATTCCTTCTGCTAAATAGAAAATGGATGCCCTCGGAAGAATCAGATGGACAGGAGCTGGAAATCCATCTTGAGGAAAATGGAATAGAGATATTATCTAATCTTTGTAGAATGGGTTATCCGGGTTCTCTGGAAGATTCTATTGAGAAAGATATAATTTGGAATAAAGATAAACAATCAAAATTATCTGGTACAGAATGGGAAATGGAAAGATTTCCTGTCCTTCATACTCCGCAAACTGAACCTCATGGATATATGCTCACTCATTCTAGTGGATTTTGTCTTTTACATTGTGGAGATTCGGGACCTTGTGAAGAGATTGATTGTAGAGTTGGCCAGTCAGATGTTGTAATCGTAGAAATGGGAGTTCCGGATTATGTTGATAGTCCATATCACCACACGCCTTCAGATGTAGAAGAATTATCAAATAAATACCCGGGAGTTAAAATTTTGGTAACCCATAATTATTCTAATAGTGGAAATTTTAGACATGGTTTTAAACCTCCCAATTTATCTTATAATATTCATCAACTTGACGACGGGAATAAATTGATAATTAATGGAAAAGGCGATTATATTTTGAAAAAATAGAGTTATCATAATTTACAAGTATTTTAAATATACTTATTTTTTTTTATTTTTTTTAATTATTTTGATGTAAAAATTGCCTGAAAATTTTTATGGATTGAGTATTTTTTTAACTATCTCAATTTATAGTTTTAATTGAGTATAAAAAAAATATATTATTTTATTTTATTTATCTGTTAAGTGCTTTATAACGCATATAAGGCCATTTTTTAATATTTATTATCAAATAATTAAAAATCATTAATGGTGTAATAAAAACACTGAATGGATAAAATCTCAAGAAGTGCTTATTACCATAAACTAACTCGCATAAAGATACCAACTTCAGAGCAAAGCATTCAATGGGGTGTGTCTTTGTTCAATGTTGGTGTATTAGAAAGCGGTGAAAAAAAATGGAGGGTAATATTTTCGAGAAGATTCTGGGGCAAGATAGTCTTTTTACCGACCGAAAGGCATTTGATCATGCTTTCGAACCATCAAGACTTCCGCATAGAGAGCATGAACTGGATGGTTTGGTTCGGAACCTTGTAGATGCATTAAATGGGCATATTCCCTCAAATATGCTACTTTATGGAGTTCCCGGATCAGGTAAGACCGTGGTTACTAGATATGTTCTCAGGCAATTAGAAGAAAAAGGAAAAGAAATGGTAAAACCCGTTTACACTAGTGAGATAAACTGTAGGAATGTTGATACGAAATATAGAGTAGTTCAGACAATTGCTACTCAATTAGCAAAAAGAGGTGATTCCCCGATTCCATTCACTGGTTGGCCTACAGATAGAGTGCTGGAAACATTGATTTCGAGAATGGATAGGGCGGGAGGAGTTCATATTATAGTCTTGGATGAGGTAGATAATTTAGTAGATAAGGCTGGAGATGCTTTGTTATACTCTTTGACGAATTTGAATACTCTACTAAAAAATTCTAGATGTTCAATAATTGGCATTAGTAATGATTTGAACTTTACTCAGCAACTGGACCCAAGAGTTAGTTCTAGACTGAGTCAAGAAGACATTGTATTTCATCCATATATTGCTTCTGAAATTGAAAACATTCTAGTCGAACGAGCAAAAATGGGAATTAAAGAACAAATTTTAGAAGAAGGTGTAATTAATCTTTGTGCGGCATTAGCAGCTCAGGAGCATGGCGATGCCCGTAGGGCACTAGATTTACTAAGAATTTCAGTTCAGAAGGCCGAGCAAAGAGCGCAGACTAAGGTTGGAATTAAACATGTTAGATTAGCACAAAGTCAGCTTGAATATGATCAAGTAACTCCGGTCCTCAAGACGCTTCCCCTTCATCAGAAATTAGTCCTATTTTCGATTTGTTTAAACGAAGAAAATGGGCTAAGGAATATTTCTACGGGGGATGTTTACAGAACATATGTTGATGCCTGTAAGAAAATTGAGATTGAGCCATTAACGAGTAGAAGAGTATCTTCACTTCTAAATGAGTTAGATACACTTGGATTGATAATGGCAAAGAATGTGAGTAAAGGAAGGGGTGGTAGGAGTAAACAAGTAAATTCAGCCATCCCCAAGGCAATAGATGCAATTTCATTGATGAGTGAGAGTGAAACACTGATTGATGAGGCATCTCTAGGAAAATACAGATTACAATCACACCTTTGATTAAAGTAATTTTTACTGGGAACGATTATACCGAAGTGGCATTTCCCCGGCTCGATGTCTGAAGAAAGCTCGGATTGGAAGAAGTCACTTTATAGACCTAGTATTACATTTTCTACAATATTATTTTTCGTTGGAAGTTGGATTATAATTCTGTCAATTATCAATATTGTATTAGGTGCTTATTCTCCGGGAAATAAAGTTCTATGGATAGGTTTTCTGACTGATGGTGTTGCAAATACTTCGGACATGACTTTAGTAATTGACGATGGTGTTTTCTTGGTATTGGGTATTTTATCTATTTCATTGGGTGTAATGGGGATTAATTCAATAAAAGAAGGCGGATTTAAGAAATGGGCCTTAGAAATTCATAAAGGTACGATAATTAGATCATTACTATCAGCCGAAAACGGTCTAACTAGGAGCATAGGTAGTTGGATGCTTGCTTTTGGTATTGTCTTTTACGTTATTTGGAGTTTATGTTACAACACTTGGGTAGATCCAGGAGTTTACTCCATTTGTATTTCACTGATTGCATTTGGACTCGGCCTACACATCGAGGGAAATGAAAGATAATTTCATATTTTCAATGATTCAAAATCTGAAATTATCAATTTGCAATGATTTTTTGATTCCTCAGTTACTACCCTGATTACTACTCCTTTACCGGGTTGACCGTATAGAATTATTCCACCTAGAGGAGATAATAGGTGCAAAATTAGAGGAGCTAAGTCTTCTTCTCCATCTACTTCAATTAATGTAGAGGTGGAATCTCTTATCCAAGAAAAAACTGCTTTTTCGCAAGATTGAAGCAGAGAGGGCGTTAGTTGCCCTGGTGGATTGGTACATGATAGAGTGATACTGAATTTTGAGTTATCTATATTTCTCGAATCTTTCCATTCTCTCCTCTTTGTTTTCCCATCGATTAAGGCTATATCTATTGGAATATTGACTAATTGAGCTCCCAAAACTGTCACATCGCCTACACAAATTATTGGCCCAATAGAATTAGATATTTCTCTCTTAACCCGTTCCATTGCAATTGAAATGTTATTTTCTGGTCCTGTAATTAAATCCCCATAAGGATTTTTCAATTTTCCTTCTGCTTTTTTTGTTATTATCACTGGAGAGAGTAAAACTTCTCCTGGATGACAGTTATTTCCATTCCTATCTATTTCCCCAATTCTTATTCTGGAGCTGGAAATAGGTTTTTTATCCCAAGCATTTTCTAATTCTAGTTCCACAATACTTAATTTCGGTAATGAATTTTGTAATCTTTTTATATTTATTACTTCACAATTTCTTATGTTATCTTCGGTACAAAATATTACCTCTGCAGAATCATGAGTAGGAGCTGGCCCAAAGCTATCTTCTAATTTACCAAATATTACTCTTGAGGGAGAATTATTCTCTACATAAGTTAGAATCTCTTCATGACGTTCTTCCCATGTTTTTATTCTGGGATCTTTGATGTTGGCTATTGTATCTGATGTAATCCAAATTTCTAATTTCTTACAGTACCTCAATGATTGATTGATTAAAGAAATATGGCCTTTGTGGAATCTATCGAAGGTACCTCCAATCAATCCTAGTTCGAACAATTCAATCACCAGATGGTTGCCATAATTATTCTGTGCCCCGAGGCGTAACGGTAACCTTCACTGCATAGCTCTGGCACCTGACCCACCTCGGGACGTCTGTCGGAATACGGGGTAGTCCCTTGATTCATCCTATTCCGTCCTCAGGGGACCTAACGTATTCCGGCCACCTGATTTGCGCCAGAAATCACACTCATCATGAGTCAGACTGGTCTTCGACAGGTGGTCACCCATTCGTGGTGCCGTGCCTCATCCTACACCTCCGGCGAGGGGGTTCGTCAGCACGGTGTTGCCGTTTGGGCAAATTCGGGTAATCATTACTGCTCAAGAACCCAGCGGTAGTTCAGGTGAAATATCACAATAATGATTCACTATAACCAGATTCGCGGAGTATTAGTCTTTTAGCTACAAATCTATCTCCATCGAAGATTTCTGATTGTGTGAATTCTGGCCATGAATCTACTGGTTGAGCAAGCCAGCCCACATGTCTGTGGGTTATACCTGATTGTGGCGGTTTTCCATGTTTAATTGAATCCAAAGATTTTTTTAAATCCAGAAGGGAGTTAATGCCATTATTGTCATCACAAATTGGACTAATACCTTTCAATGATCTATCCAAAATAGGAAGTAAATTATTACTCAACCCTGGATGTGTAGCTTTTGATAATCCGGGTGCAGAACAGAATTCTCCTTTCTGTCTTAAAATTGATGATGCCCATGGAGTATAGTATTTTTTCAGCTCTTCGATATTATTTTTATCTAAAATGGAAATTAATATTTCTTCTGAAACAGGGGCCCACCAATCAGCAGGTAAAACCTTAGTGATTAAAATCAGTTCTTCCTCACTAGCTTGCCTATTTCCTAAAGTATGCTCTACTAAAACGGACCATGCGAACAGATTATTGTCTTCAGGTAAATCCAATCCCCTTCTAATTATTGATTTGAAAGTATTATCAATATTGATACTTTTTTGTTGATTTTTATTGAGTAACCATTGTATACCTCGTAAGGCTGGAATAGAATCTTTTGGAGGGTTTGAAAGCCATGCATCAATGGCCCAATCTAGGAGATCTAGGTGTGATTCGGGCGGAAGCCAAGGTGAATTAGTAATGAATTCTGCAGCCAGC
>LURV01000012.1 GCA_001629205.1 Marine group II euryarchaeote REDSEA-S30_B12 | reverse complement strand
TTTTGAGACCACTCAGAATTCCATACTGATTGAGTCTGATTGTCATACTCAGATATTAAAGGATTTAAGTCTGGATATCTGTCTTGGGAAAGAATTCGATTTTCTAGAATCTCTAGAGTTTGTGTATCGGGTATATCTTGTCTGTTATATTTTATTTCTCCATCTTCATTCAATTCTTCAAGGTCAATATTACATTCTAAATCTTCATCAATGTTGAAATTTTCGACTATAGTCCAGCCTGATTTATCTCCACTAGCTACCCATGATAAATTCCAGATTTCTGTTTGTTGGTTACTATATTTTCTTTTACTCCACTCAGACTGCCAAATATACCCACCATCAATTAGTGCCTGTGATCCAGCACTATTTGGATGGTCAACCTTCATGCAGTTAGTAGCATCTTCTAATTTGAATGTACGTTGAGAAGATTCATCCCACATAGAATCTAGCCATTTTCTTTCTGTAGAGGACCCTGGTTGATCTTCGCCAGCTACAGGTTTCAAGTAATCTCTGCCCCAGTCAATATTTCTTGAGCCTTCGATATAGTTGGTTCGAGAGAATTTCATATCTATTGAGAGAGAGCCAGAAGGGAGTATTTCATCTGAAATACTACTAACTATTGCGTTGCAGCTACTAGTTCTCAATTCCTTATCTAATATTATATCTGTATCCTGTTCTACGGGCCATGGAATATCTTTCTTAACTAGCAAATTGAGATAAACATGTCCATAGCATTTTGATATCTCTTCATGCTCAAGTTCTATTGGATATACTAGTCCAAATTCTTCATGATTGACTTCTTTTTTTACTTCCCATTTCCATTCAGAGTCCCAGTTCAATTCTGGGTCTGATGATTTTATACCTTCATTAAGCTCTATACTTCCAAAGAATTCATGTAATTCCACAGGAGTTAGAGGGAATGTTAGGGAAGGAATTATAGCCTCTAAACCACCGAAAATATCCAAATCATAACTTATTGCTCTTAGATTTGTAGTTGAAGAAGATGAGTCACTAAATATTACTTTTGTATCAGAACGAATTGTTTCAGATTCCTCAATTTCATTCCAAGCAAAATTTTCCAAATTTAAGGAATTGTCGGCTAATGACCACCCAAAGATTCCACATTTTTCTTGGTTAGAATCTTGCTCCCAGGTTCTTCCTTCAAAATCTATTTCTAAATCCATAGAAAGTTTTTTCTCAACCGAAAGAAATCCTGATCTACCCAAACTATCTGTAGTAAATTCTGAACCTTCCTCTTTACCATTGGTGATTGAAACATCCCCATTACCAGATAAATCTACTGCCAAATATCCACATGCATCCTCTAGAATTCCACCTGAAAAATCACGTAATAGGCTTAACATTTCATCTCCGTTAATTTCAATATTTGATTGTTCTATGTTAAATTCCATTTGATCTCCAAAATTAAGTTCCTTAGTTGTAAAAGTAGAATTTTTTCCTATTACTTGTGTGACTACCGCACCAACTAATATTACAACTATAAAAACTGAAATAGTTGCTTTCCAACGACTGCCTAATGATGAAAAATTTGGAAGACTTATTACCAATGCTGGTTGATTATCTTCAATCTTTTCATCTAAATTTTTTGGAGTAGAAGTAATATTGCTGGTTTCATCAACTACTATATCGGCGTCAATAACTTCTGCTTCAAATGTGATTTCTTTTTCTTCATTAAATTTTTTTGACTCTGCAGAAATATCAATTAATTTTTCTTCATTTGTATCAGAATACCTTGATATTAACTGTTCAATTCTATCTTGATCATAATTATTATTTTCTTTATTTTGGTTTATTTCTTCTCTCTCATCATCTAAAATAAGAGCTTCAGAATCTTTAACTTTTTCTTCGACATCTACAGATTCAAGAATTCTGTCAATTAATTCAGCTTTTTTTCCAGAAATTAGTAAAGATTTTTCTCTGCAAATCTCACGGAGTTGGGCAACAGTTTTCGAAGTCAGATTTATCCGGTTAAGAGTATCGTCCACTGTCATCTTATTCGTGCAGTCATATCTAGCTCTTTCAACTCCTTCGGCTGTATGATGATATGGATTAGTATTAATCCACTAAATTCAAATTATCGAGCCAAAGAATTCAAGCGTGAATTTATAATCGCGAGTTTATGGAATCTAGACTAGTAGTTCTATCGAGAGGTCCAGAATTATATAGCACTAGAAGGTTGGTAAGAGAATCTGAAGATATTGGTTTAGCGGTTAGAGTTATTGATCCATTAACTCTTACTCTAGTGGTAGAACAGGATGGTGGTAAGATTCTTCACGGCGGTTGGCCGGTAGAATGTGATGCAATTTTACCTAGAATTGGTTATTCTATAACTAGGAGGGGTGTTGCTGTAGTTAGGCAATTCGAACAGAAAGGAGTAGTTGTAGTAAATCCTAGTGAATCAATTTTGAACAGTAGGGATAAATTGGTTGCTTGTCAGATGATGGTGAATGATAAAGTGCCAGTTCCGATTACAGCTCACGTTGGAGCTTGGGAAGATACAGGGAGGTCGGTAAATCGTGTTGGTGGATGTCCTTGTGTTGTGAAATCTACTGAAGGGACTCATGGATCAGGAGTATTTCTAGTTCGTTCTGAACAGCAAGCTAGACAATTGGTTTATCAAATGCTAGAGAGGGGAATGAGGCCTTTGGTTCAGGAGTATATTCAGGAGTCACATGGAGTAGATATGTTGCTTTCTGAAAGAGGGCCGTTAGTTTTAGAGGTTAATTCTAGTCCAGGTTTAGAAGGAATAGAGAAGGCTACGGGAGTTAATGTAGCTAGAAAGGTTGCAGAATTTCTGAAGGAAAATCTGGAAATAAGTACGAAAGAGATAAAGAATAGTGATAATAAAAGTATTAATCTAAAAAAATAATATAAAAATGGCCCGCATAAATTAGAATGTCTCATAATTCCGAAAAATTTTCTATGATGTTGGAGAACATTGAATACTTCAGACGTTTCCTGTATAACGTCCATAAGGACAGGGATGCAAAGTCGCTTGCGACTGGAGGCGAGACAAATGGGGCGGGATGCTAAGGAAGTTTATGCTAGTGAGATTGAAAGTTTAGATGATGAAAAATCATTAGAATTTAACGATTTGATGACTACACTACCTTCCAGGATTCGGAGATTGTCTGATTTTTGTTGGTATGAATGTTGGATTCAACAACTCAAAAGTGAAAAAAAGAGTGAACATACAATTCGTTCATACATTACTTCAGCTAGGGGATATTCACTAGTCAAATTACCTAATGAAGTGCAAAAAGGGTGGAGTCAAATTAAGAATATGACTGTATTTGAGTTTCATTTACTATCAAAACCTGATAATGGCAGAATAGATGGATGGTTAAGTAGCCTTGGAGATTTGAAGCCTACAACAATTAATGCAAGAATAGCTGCAATTAGTCATTTAATTAAGTGGATTGGACACATCATCCCAGATTGGATTATTAGGCCATCCAGAAATAAATCATTACCTAGAACTTTAGGAAAAAAAGAATTAAATCGTCTGAAAAGAGCTGTTCTAGAGTCAGAAGATCCGTTAGCATTCCCAGTATCTACAGTACTATTGGATACTGGAATTAGAGTCTCAGAATTATGCGGACTTGATATTGATGATATAGACAAAGAAGATTTGTCCGCTCTGGTAATTGGTGGAAAGGGAGAAAAAGATCGGACAGTATTATTCACTAATTCTACTGTGGATGCTATAGAATCATGGGAGCCAATTCGAGAAAATAGAATCTCTAGTCAAAATGCTGACAGTCAAAGAGCTTTATTTATCTCTAGAAGAGGAAAAAGAATTAATCCTCGTTCGATTCAAAAATTGATGGATAGTTTAGCAGATTTGGCAGAAATTCCTAGATCAAGGCTAAGTCCCCATACCCTAAGGCACACCTTTGCAACTGGATTGTTGGAAAGAGGAGCTGATTTAGTAACTATTCAAAGATTACTCGGACACTCAAGTATTGCAACTACTAGAGTATATCTTGAGATTGGTGATCAAACTTTGAGAGAGATTTATCATCGTGCTCAGAGTTTTAATTAAAATAAATTGTTAAAACAATTTGATTTGTTCAACGTTTTGATGGATTTTTCTTATTAGTCCTTTTTTCTACAGAAACAGGTCCTTTCCAAGCCCTATTAGCATCTGTAACATGTCCCGGATGATCAGGAATTGGGCAGAATTTTCCAGCCCTACACCTACTACAATTATCTGCTGGAGGTTTATCAACTACTTTCTGGAGTCTTCCATACTTTCTCCTCGGCATGACTTGCTGTTAGTAAGAAGGAACTTAGGTATTTTGGATATAGTAATATTCAATCATAGATACCTATCCACAAAGCTATGGATAGGGTTGTTGATGGTCCTGTGGGAATTCATCCTAGTCGGTCTATTTTGTATGCACAGGTCTGGAGTGGGAATCCTAGAATGTCCATAGATGACGATGGTATACTAACCTTCAAAGAAAAAAAGACTTCATCCGGAAAAATATTCTTAGGGGTTGTTGCTGAATCTGCTATTAGATCGCTTGGCTCACATAGGAATCCAGAAGTTATTGAAGAGCCTTCATACGATGAGCAAAAATGGATAATAGTTTGTAAATCCAATGAGCTGAAACTAAAAATTTCTAGTGAAGCTTATTGGGGTTTTGGATTATTTGCTAAGTGTTTTTTAAATAAAATAATTTTAGAGGGTCCTTTGTCAATGAGAGCTAGATGTATTCACGAAATTGTTGCAACTCTGGGACGTAATCCTTGGGAGCCGATTAGAGTTAGATCTTTCGAAAAAAAGACTAAGGCATCTGTGTTAATTCATGCACAAAGTTGGGAAAGTTTGATCTCCCATACAAAGGATGAATTCTTAGAAACTGTTGAAGGGCAAAGAGTAAAGATTAGAAAACTGAGAGGAGTAAATGAAGAGTGTGAACATCTATTGGATAATGCAGAAATTTATCTTGATGAGGCCCTAGTGGCCCTATCAGATAAAAATATTCCAGCTGTTGAGAGGGCCTTAAGTCGGGCATCAAATTCGATAATTCAATCTGATTCCAGTACAGAAGTAGCTTATGCTAATCGTGAATTATTGGACAATTAAAGTCCTAGGACATTGCCCATCCAAGTCCAAACTCCATGCTGAGCTAAATAAACTACAACACTGAAAGAAATACAGGCAAAATAAACCGCCCCTTTGGAGATTTGGATGGCATCTTCGGATTCTTCATCAAAATATCTCTCCTTGGCCATGGTTCTCGGACCTACAAAGGGTATTTCAATTGCTCTAGAAAATAATTGATAATTTAAGGCTCTAAAGTCTCAATAAGAACACAATTTCCATCTAATTCTACTATTATTGATGCAGCATCCATGGCAGTATTCAGATTTTGAGTCATCAGGATTTCTCTTCTTAATCCGCCGTCTGAATGAAATACTAATCTATGACTCATTGTTTCTAGCATTTCAGTACTTACGGCTTGCCAAATCCATTCATCTTGTGAGATTGTAACTAAGGCCTCAATAGGTGTTAGAGGTCCCTGTTCTATACCATTCTCTTTAGCCCTTTTAACAAGATTGTTCAGTTTGATTTTTGCACCTATTTTATCGGTCTTAATTGGGCTTTTTGTCTCTCTTAATATGCGTCTCCTTATCTTTGTCATGTGCATCCCCTGCGACCCAGGCCGCAATTCGTCAGTTTGACAAATAGTGTTTAAGAGTTATCGAAAAAAAATCAAAAGTTGTGTAACTTTTAATGTTTAGATTTTTACCCGAATAACGAGCAATTCATTTCTAGGTCTCCTACGGGTAGCGTGGAAGTTAGAGAGTGGGATTGGGAGAAAGAGGCTGAAAGAAGTATACTTCTAAAGGCTGTATCTAGCTGGAGGGATTATGAATCTGATTGGTTTAGAGTTTCTTTTTCCAGATTACCAGAGACTGTAAGAGTTAATCCCCTACATCCTGATTTAGAGTGGGTTGAAGCATGGTTAACAAATATTAATGCTAAACAGATAGATTGGTTTTCTGGGCCAGGTAGTGCTTGGAAATTACCCTTTGTAAGAGGTTCTTCCGTAGGAGAGACTAAGATTATCCTAAACGCACTTCATAAAACTGGAAGGGTGACAAGGCAAGAAGAGGTTTCGATGATTCCCGTTCTAGCTTTGAATCCACAACCCGGAGAAATTATTCTTGATTTGTGTGCTTCACCTGGATCGAAAACTACTCAGATTTGTGAACACATGGGAGATTCGGGCGCAGTAGTTGCTAATGAAATTGTGAGTGGAAGGGTAAATACCTTAGTTTCCAATATTCAACGTCATTCTTGTAAATCTTCTTTAGTTGTTCAGCACGATGGTAGGCATATCCCTATGGTTCCGATGGAAGGTTACGATAGAGTGTTGGTGGATGCACCATGTACAGGATCTGGGACAACCAGGAAAAATCCTGATGTATGGCGAAAATGGATTCCATCTGCAGGTTTATCCCTACATGAACTACAATTTGATCTGTTAAAGAGGGGAGTTTCAGTAACAAAACCTGGTGGCAGAATTGTTTATTCTACATGTTCATTAGATCCTATTGAAAATGAAGCTGTTGTTTCCAGAATATTATTAGATGGCGGTGTTAAGCTAATTTCTGCCAGAAATGAGATACCTGAAATACCATCCAATCCTGGTTTAACTCAGTGGGATATATTAGATGATCTTGGAAATTCTACAGATTCTCAAGAATTTCCTGATTATCTAGTTCCTAGTAATATTGAACAGGTAAATTCGCAGTTAAATTCGTGTATGAGGATTTGGAATGATAAAATTGATGGAGGAGGATTTTTTCTAGCTATTTTTGAGAAAAATCAGCAATCTTATAGCTCAGTGAAAAAGGAGTATAATAATCCAGAATCGGTTCTGATTGAAGATCATCCTTCTTACCCTCAACCAGTTGGAAAACGCTACTCTAATCAGTTTTTAGATAAATGGGGGTCTTTGCCTCCAAACCTATGGAATAGGGGTAAGAGTTTGTTCTGGTCTACTGAAGAAATTTATAAAATTTGGAATTCAGTAAGAGCACGTAGGAAAAAAAAGAATTTGATTCCTGGAAAGAGATGGCATCCCTTGAAGGTTATTCACTTAGGGTTGATAATTGCGAAAATTAGGAAGGGCGAATTGGAAAGGATAACTTCCAAAGCAGCAAGATCGTTGAGAAAATATATTTCTGAATCATTAATTGAGGTAGATAGTGAAATAATTGATTTAATTTTGATAGGAGATGAGCCGGAGTACAGTACAGTTTTTAGAAATGGGAGTGATTTTAGAGGAAGTTATGTATTATTTGATCACTCTGGATTTTTACTCTCGGTTTGGATTGGAAAGAAGGTTACAGCGATGATTTCGAGTGAAGAAAAAATTATACTCAGGAAAATTAGGGGCATATGATATTAGATTAAATGTTCATTTGAGCATGACAAAAGAGTATTTGTATGCATATGTTCAAGAGCCGTGGAGTTGAAGTTCATTACAGCGATATTTATGGATGAGATTGACAGGCGAATAATTGAAGTTTTAGAAGGCGATGCAAGAACGTCCCAGAGAAAAATTGCTGAGGTAGTGGGGGTTGCACTAGGTACCGTAAGTAATAG
>LURV01000119.1 GCA_001629205.1 Marine group II euryarchaeote REDSEA-S30_B12 | reverse complement strand
ATTAATCTGAATACTGGGTCTCGGTAGGTAGTTCTTCCTTCAAACCTTTACGGTTTCTTATTTCTCCTGTTACTTTGTGGAAGAGTTCTGTTGGGACCTGTTCATAACCAGCATTTTCTGTATTCCATACTGCTCTACCTTGGCTAGCTGCACGAATATCATTTGAGAAACCGAAGGATTCAGCAACCGGCATTTTACCTATCACACTTGCTACTCCACCTTCAACTGGCATATCTTCTATTATTCCTCTCCTAGTCGTTACTTCCCGTGTTATGCCACCGATCCATTCATTTGGCGCATCAATTCTAATATTTTGTATAGGCTCGAACATAACTGATTTAGCTCTAATTAGTGCACCCTTCACAGCATTTCTCACTGCAGGAATAGTTTGTGCCGGCCCTCTATGGATTGCATCTTCGTGTAATTTTGCATCAACTAATCTAACCATCACGCCTAAAAGAGGCTCATCTGCAATTGGTCCCTTTTTACATACATCATTAAATGCCTCAATTATCAATTCCCTAGTTTCGTGAAGATTCTGAATTCCTTTAGTATCATTCACTAAAACTGAAGTTCCGTTAATTGCATATATTTTTCTCATAAGGTCTTTGTCCATTCCGAATTCGGCAAACTTATTCCCAGTTTCTTTTGCATCTTTCAACCTAACAGGACCGTCTCCGAGCAATCCTTCTCTTAAAGCTTGAATAACTTCTAGTGGGAGAGGTTCAACTTCAATATAGAATCGATTGTGTCTATTGGGAGATTTTCCCTCAAATGCTTGTCCTTTGTTATCTGAGGATATTGATTCACGATAAACTACTATTGGCTCGCTTACATTAACTTTGATATTCTGCTCTTCTTCTAATCTATACACTGTTATTTCTAAGTGTAATTCGCCCATTCCTGCCAATAATGCCTCTCCAGTTTCTTGGTTTGTCGATACTTGTAATGAAGCGTCAGCCTTTGCTAAGCTTCGGAGAGCATCGATGAATTTTGGTAAATCTTTCATAGCCTTAGGTTCAACGGCAACAGTCACAACAGGTTCAGAATAATGTCTAATTGCTTCGAATGGTGTTGCATCCTTCTCTCTTGCGATTGTAACTCCTGCTGCTGCACTTCTAACTCCTGTCAAAGCTGCAATATTTCCTGCTGATACTTCAGGGACTTGAATTCTATCTCCTCCGACCATCATACTTACCTGCTGCACTCTCTCTGCCTTCGATCCACCGATTGCCCAAACTGTCTCTCCATGTTTAATAGATCCTGAATATACCCTCCCAACAGCAACTTCTCCAGCATGAGGATCCATCCAGATTTTAGTAATCATTAATGATAATGGGCCATCTGAATCGCACTTTATCATAGATTTACCAACATCTGATTCTAAATCTCCTTGCCAAATATTTGGTATTCTATATTTCTGTGCTACCATAGGAGATGGTAGCTTTTCTACGGACATGTCCAACAAAACTTCGTGAACTGGAGCTTTTTTTGCTAATTCTTTTTGTTGTTCATTATGACAATGCTCAAATATATCTTTGAATGAAATTCCAGATTTAGACATATATGGAACAGTAATTCCCCAATTATGGTATGCAGAACCAAATGCAACTGTTCCATCTTGGACACTAACTTGCCATGATTTTTTATGCTCTTCAGGTGCAAATTGACGGATTAAATTATTCACCTTAGTTATTTGTTCCATGAATCTTTTCTGCATGTCTTCAGGTGTAACTTGTAATTCATTGATTAAGCGATCAACTTTGTTTATGAATAAAACTGGCTTTACCTTTTCCTTCAATGCTTGTCTGACTACTGTTTCGGTTTGAGGCATAGCACCTTCAACTGCACATGTTAAAATTATACAACCATCTACAGCCCTCATTGCTCTGGTAACGTCTCCACCAAAGTCTACGTGCCCTGGGGTATCGATTAAATTTATGAGATAATCTTCACCATCAACTCCGTGAACCATAGATGCACTAGCTGCATTAATTGTAATACCTCGGGCACTCTCTTGATCATCAAAATCTAGAACTCTCGATTTACCTGCTAATTCCTCTGACATCATCCCAGCTCCTGCTATTAGATTATCAGATAATGTTGTTTTTCCATGATCTATGTGAGCAGCTATAGCTAGATTTCTGATTCTATCTCTAATATGCATAACTTCTGTTGCACGCTTTATATTATCCTCTTTACGACCCATATGTATGCCTCTGAATAGTTTGCCGACCTGAATACGGTTCATAAATCCAATTGTAAGTTAGTCTAAAGAATGTAAAACTTGTACTGAAATGAGAAATTCACTATCTAGCGGAAGCAGCTATTCTTTCTACTTCTAATCGCTTTGAAACTGCATAAGAATTTACATCTCCTTCAGCCGCTTTAGTTAATTCAGAAATTACACCATCGGTCAATGTTTTCTTACTTTTACTAGTCGCGGAGGCACTACCAACGGAAAGATTACGTAGAGCTACATCTAGTCTCCTGCTCGGCGATGAATCTACGGCTTTAGGTTGGCTAACTGCTCCTACTCTAATTCTGGTAATTTCTTCACACGGAGCAGCTTCAGCTATCGCATCAATGAATTTCTGAAGTGGATTTTCCCCCGTTTTTTCGTGAATTTTATCGAAAGCATCTTCTAGAGCTTTAGCACAATGCTGCTTTTTTCCACTGAATTTTCCTGATCTCATTAGATTATTAATGAATCTCTCAATTATTGAAAGATTTTTCTTTCCCATCCAAGCATTTGCATGCCTTCCACCTGAATGAGGTGTACCAATAGTTCTTAGATTTACATAAGGTGAAATTCCAGGATCGTTACATACTACTTCACTTGCGTCCCATTTTCCAAATACCATCGTACCAATTCCAGGAATTGGTGAATCTTCTTCGATCTCTTCATCAATGACATTCTCTTCTTCCATAGAATCACCTAATTGGCTTCTCCTTTCTACCTCTCACCATTTCGTCGAGTGAGACTCCATTTACCTTGATGACTTTGTACCTCACACCTGGAAGATCTCCGTATGATCGACCTTTGCTACCGCCGATTCCTTCAACCATAACTTCATCATGTTCATCGATAAAAGAAATAGCTCCGTCTCCCGGAGCAAATGCAGTTAATTTATTGCCAGTTCTAATTAGACTAATCTTTACTGCTTTCCTGATAGCTGAATTTGGTTGCTTGGCTTCAAAACCAACTTTTTCGATTACTATTCCCTTAGCCTGTGGACTTCCGCGTAGTGGATCATGTTTCAATACTCCACCTTGCTTCCTCTTAAATTGCCTGTTACGAAATTTTCGTTCTTTCCATCTAAATTTCTTACGATCTGTCTTCATCTTCGAACCTGAAAATAGACCACGACCCAAGATTTCACCACAAAATACGGCCCGGCCACCCTCAAGTGCTTTATGAGAGTGACGGGCAAACATACAGATATTGAATAAAAAAAATCAATTGATAGCCAACATTGAAGCGCAAATTACTATCGTAGAACATCATGGGTTTCAGAGATTTACTTGATGGTGTGATTGAAGTCAATGAAAGTGTTAGTGTTTTTCAGGAAATGTTTGAGTACTCTGAAAGTAAAAATCATGAGGCTATAATCTTCAATAATATTACTGAATGTCCAAATCATAGGGCTTCATTAAATATATTGACTAGAGAAAGGATTTGCGAAACACTAGGAATCAGTCCTGGTGAATTAATTGATATTTTATCATGGGCAATGAAAAATCCTAGTAAACCAAAACTGATTGAAAAAGAATTATCTCCTGCAATGGAAAACACTCAAAGAGAATTAGATCTCACTAAAATACCGATTCCTTGGCATTACAAAGAAGATGGTGGGAGATATCAATCTGCTTCAATAATTGTAGCTGAATATGACAATCAAAGAAATATTTCATTTCATCGACAATTATTACGAGACAATACAAGTACAGTATCGAGATTTGTTCCCAGACATCTGCGTTCAATGACTGATAAGGCTTGGCAGGATAAAGAAGAAATCCCAATAGCCGTTGTTAATGGTGCCGATCCATTAGTTCTACTTTCTGGAGCAATGTCGTTTAGTGAACCTTTAGATGAAATGTCTGTAGCAGCATCTCTTCATGAAAAATTATATGGTAGACCTTTAGAAGTTTTTAGACTAGATAATGGTATAATTGTACCTTCAGAGTCGGAGTATGTAATGGAAGCATCTATCACTATGGAAACTGATGATGAGGGTCCATATGTAGACATAACTGGTACAGTTGACGACATTAGACAAGAGCCAGTAATTAGATACTCTGCTGTTCACCATAGAAATTCTCCAGTTTTTCATGCCATAATTCCTGCTCAGAAAGAACATTATACACTAATGGGAATGCCTAGAGCCCCTACTATCAAAACAGCAGTTTCTGAAGTTGTTGAATGTACTGATGTGTATCTTACAGAAGGTGGATGTGGATGGTTATCCAGCGTGGTACAAATAGTTCCTAAAACTAAAGAGGATGCAACGAAGGCTATTCATGCTGCTTTAGATGGACATAAGTCCATGAAACAAGTAATCGTTGTCGACAAGGACATAGATGTATCTAATTCTTCTAGAGTAGAGTGGGCATTAATGACTAGGTGGCAACCCGATAAAGATACTATTATTTTATCAAATCAGAAGGGTTCAAGCCTTGATCCTAGTAGATCTGAATCTGGAGAAACCAGTAAAATTGGTATGGATGCTACTATAGATCCCAATATAGATAAATCACCTTATGAATCAGTATTATAGGTGATTTTATTGAGTAAGAGAGATGGATTAAATGAGTCCATTAATCATCCTAGAAGAAGTCTGGGGAATAGATATAGGACCCAAGCACTAAAATTTTTAAAATTAGTTGATGAGGATGAGATAAATTTACAATGGGCTGAAAAAAATTCTAGACAAAGTATTCTTCATGATTTTATGAATGAAGAAAACTGGAAGACTTTACTAGAAATTATCATATTAACAAGAGATGAGAAAGCAGCAAGGGTTTTATTCGAAGATTTTTTTACTATCTTGGGAAGAAATCCTGAACATCTCAGTCAATTAGATGGAATAGATATTTTAGATTCTGCGATGAAAATTTTTGAAAGTTCATTATTGGTGGATCCATTAAATCCTGACAAATGGTGGAGATCGGTAGGAAATAGTGATAAATCAATAAAAAACTTTGTAGAGCGAATGAAAATCTTAGATTTGACCGATTACAGGGCAAATATTCTATTTTCAAGAAGGTTGGAACGTTTAAGAAAGAATTCACATGAAGATATATTTCTTGAATTATCTAGATTAATATTAGCTCAAAGACCGAATAATCACGAGGCTTGGAATGAGCTTGGAAGAATGTACGAGAGGAGGAGAGAATTTGATTTGGCATGGAATTGTTATGATCAAGCTAATACACATTATCCTCGAGGTAAAATACTTGATATGTTCAAAGAGAGGATGCATAGCAGATTGGATGGTGGGGAAATTAGCAATTGGAAGATTCCGAAAACTACGGATAGAGTTATTTTTCTTGATAAGATGAGGAATTTAGCAACTCCTGGAAATTTGGAAAGAATTGAAATCGATGAAGGAATTAGTGATATTGATAAAATACATATATTTAGATCTGAAGGAAGGATTTCCGAAGCCTTCTTTCTAGCAAGAAAAATAGCTATTGAGGGTAATGAGGATATGTTAGAAATAGTAAATGAATTAATGGAGGAAATGAATAATGTCTGATTTGGAAAATTGGGTAATAGCATGGGTAATTCCCAAAAATAGAGAAAGTGAGAATTGTTGGATAATGGTTAGACATAAGAATAGAGGGTGGGAGTTGCCTGGTGGAAATATTCGAATAGGTGAATCAGTTGAAGAAGCCGCACTAAGAGAGTTATTTGAAGAAACAGGACTCTTGGGTACTGCAAAAGCTGTAGAAAATAAATTATTTGATAGAGGTACGGTAGTCTTAGTGGAAGTAGACATGGAACCAACTCCAGATAGTTGGTATTCCGATGATGAAATGATAGACGAAGTTGGTTGGTGCATTACCATTCCAGAGAATCTTTCAGAATTTTCTAATTCTAGTTCCATAAAGGAGTTGGAAACTTTGCTAGTTCATGACTGGAGTGCATCTACTATCCTTGGATCTTGAATTTCTGATTTTCTATTTTTGAGAGCTGAAATCCACCTATCTTCACTAAGTAATTCAGTAGCATCAATAATAAGCCCTAAATCATCTCTCTCTTCACCAGAAAGATTTTTAGAAATAGTGGGAAATATATCATCTATTAACTCAATTATATCTTGTGGATTAACTCCAAAATTTTGATTATCGGATTTAATTTGGGGTTTAGCTAACTTTATCTTTTCACTCATCATTGGTGAATCGGGATTTATTGCATCTAGTGACAAATTTAACCATTCCAGACTAGAAGTTAAGTATTCAGCAGACATTGAGGTTTGAGAAAGATATTTTCTTGAAATCCATAAGTGTCTTGATGCGGATTCTAAATCTTCCATCTGAATTAGCAATCTGCTGGATTCCAATCTCGCAAGTCCGACTACGTCATTACCATGTCCTTTATCCACAGAGATATCAGATAAAAGCACTAATGACATCATATATTCGCCTTTATTCCTATGCCATGAGCTTAAGTTTAGTATCGCAAGTCCGTGTAAAGCACTTCCGGGTGAAACGGCCTCAATTCGATCAAGACACCAACTTAATTCTTCACCAATTTTATTTTCATTAATTCCACCTAATAGTGCCCTTTCCATTCTAATCCAAGCTTCAATCTCATGATTTCTCTGCTCTATTGACTGTGACTCTTTGAGAATTTTTTCACTCAGTAAAAGGGCTTCATCAGTTTTTCCATCGGAAAGTAAACTTTTGAAGATTAATGTTAATTCGTTAATTTTTTTTATTGAATCGGGAGATTTGGACATAACTATATCATTCCATTTCGAAAGTTTGTACCATATCTTCGTATCTTTTTCTTATCGATTCTTCTTTTTCAGTCAGAACCATAAGGTGATTTTCTATGGTTGATTTCGCATCATTAATTTCATTAATCAGTAATTTGCGATCATCGACTTCAAGTAATAAATTTCCAAATGATCTGAATACTGACCTATTTTCATCTTGATTTGATAGAGCTTCGAGTGTTACAGAGTATTCATTTATTTGATTGGATAGAGTTTGGATTTGATTTCTAATTATTTGCAACTCCCTCGCAACTGATTGGAGGTCTTCGGCCGAAATTTTGTCTGTCATTGTTCTCCGCCTATTCCCGAAGATGTTAATGTTTGCTCTGATGCAATTAGTACTCGCATAATTGAATTCCATTTACCTCTTAGCTCTGAGAAATTATCAGATGATATCTCTAGAGAAAGTGAATTCTCGCTATTATTATGTTTTACCTCAGTTTTTAATGAGGCGCATAATGATTCAGCATCATCATGATGCAAAGTAAGAATTATTGATATGATTTCATTCTTCTTCAGACCCTTCATCTGATTCACGCTCTGTAATTTTCCTTTCATAATCTAGAGCAGCCTGTTGTGCAATTACAGTCATATCTGTAGCCGTTGCTCCTTCTTGTGATCTACGTACAATTCTTCTATTAGCATCTGAAGCACGAGTATATGGTTCCCATACTCCTCCTGAAAATGTATGATTGCATTTGCTGCATTCCCAGATACCAGCAACTTTCCTTCTAACTTTTGGATATTGACAATTTGGGCATGTATATTTTCTTGACTTCTTAGACATTGCCGAGCCGGCTCGTCTTCTGACACTTACTCCGTATCTAGATCCGAATCGAGCTGTTGCTCCTGCTTTTTGAGTTCTTTTTGACATCTTTACACCTATAGAGAATTAATAATTTCACGTATTTCTTTTGTTCGTTCGAGGGCGTGTCCCATGATTTCTTCGAATTCATCGGCGGAGAAAATTCCCTTTAGACCCTTCTGCAAAGAGTGAACATTTCCATTGTCTCCCAAAGTAATATGAATTCGTTCATCTCCACCTAATTCTTCTCTAAATGATGCATCATAAACGAATCTGCCACCCACTTTATGGTATGAACACATTAGAGGTGTACCATTTACCTCTAGCTTAGAGTCTTCTCCAACCTCAAATCTTTCTGCGGGAATTATAGCTTCCTTTAGAGCAACTATTCCAGCAATTGCAAATGCATCAAAAAGATTACCATCATCAGAAATCGCGAATAAGTCCAATATTACTTGCCATGCTTTTTCCCCTGGAATTATACATAAACTATCAACGTCAATGCAGCCAGATTCTCGGATACCTCTATCTACAACTCTTCCAAGTTCTATTGATTCGGCACTAGGAGGGCCGGGTTCATATTTTCTACCAGCTAGTGGCCTAACTTCTGCTGAACACATAAGTCCCCCTTGATTGGGCCTATCTTCATACGGAGTCATTATTTGGAATTTCACTCCTGCATAAACAATCGTATCTCCAATTCTTACCTTTGCTGAACCTTCTGCCCTAGGAAGAACAGAATGTTGGATTTCTAGGTTACGTGAATCCCATTGACCGCGTTCATCAATTCTTTTATCGTTCTCTGCTAATTCAGTTAGATGCGCACGAAGTAATTTTGGTACTAGTGGTATACTCATTTTCCATCACCACCAATCAATGCTTTCTTCATTATTTCGTGTACTCTAGACGCTGCATCCATATTGTAATCCCATGCCTGTTTAAATTCTTCTTGAGATAGATTTCCATCCATTTGTAGGAATACTAATTCTCCGGTATTAGGAAGAATACCCATAGGTAAATCAGCTTCTCCATAGTTATCTTCTTCCTTATTCAAGTCGCAAACAACGATATCATTAATTTTACCACTTGCTACACTTACAACTAGATCTGTCATAGGTATACCTGCATCGGCCAAAGCTACTGAAGCTGCTGTAAGTCCAACACATCTAGTTCCTGCTTCTGCAGAAATAATCTCAATGTTTACCTGAATCTTAGATCTAGGATAAAGTTCTAGCAACACTACACTTTCTAAAGCATCTTTTGTAACTTTACTAATTTCTTTACTTCTTCTATTGAAACCCGGCCTCATTCTATCTGTTGTAGAAAAGGGAGCCATATTGTATTCAACGGCCAGTACTGCTGAATCTTGTCTCTGAATTTTTCTTGGATGAGCTTCCATGGGACCGTATACAGATACAATTGCTTCGTTAGTACCCCAGATCATTCGACATGAACCATCGGCCACAGGTACTACTCCTGTTTCAATAGAAATTTCTCTTAAATCTGCGGGACCACGGCCATCCATCCTCTTTCCATTTTCATCAATCATTATTACATCTCCGTAGCCTCCCATCTAATTTTCACCTCTACGATTTTCGTTTACAAATTTTGATATGGTGTTACGAACTTTGAAAATTCCAGTAATATCACCGTCTACCCATATTCTTCCATTATCTGCCACCACTATTCTACATTCTGAGTTTGATTTTAGCTCTGAAAGGAATTTACCACCTTTCCCTATGATTCTTCCAATGAGGTGTGGAGGTAGCTGTTCTACTATTCCAAAATTTATTTTCCTTAGTCCCATTCCTTTCATTGATACGACACTGGAGTGAGTTTCTTCCACTTCCTGTACTCGACAAATTATTGCTTCCCCAATATCAATTACAGAACGAGCTCCACCGAATTCAGCTTTTGAAGGGCCAAGACTCATGGGAAGAATAGCATTGAAGGGTGCACCTATATCTACAAACCAAATATTATTCGTACATCCTTCTACATATCCAATAACCAGATCACCCGGTCTAGGAATATACTTAGAATGAATTGGTTCGACAGAAACTACTCTTTCTTTCTCTTTTACTATTCCAAGTTTCTTTTCAAACTTATGCGGCGCGTCCGCATTCTTACTCATACTCATTATTACCAGACCGCGCGACCATCGACTTATTCATAACCATTAATGTTAATATATTCATAATAGTTTAGTCAATCTCCTTAACTTCTACATCTGGAGAGCGTTTTGCTACACTACCAATTAAATCATTTTTCATACCACCAGGTACGGTTACTATACATACCCAAGTTCCATCACTGAGCCATTCTTCTTTTTGAATTGATTCACGCAATATTTGACTAACGCTTCCAAAGTCTTTACCGGGTATTTTGAATGCCAGTCTAATTGTAATAAATTGAAGTGGAATGATGGGTCTAAGTAATTTGACCGCCTTTTCAATTTGACTTTCTACTGACTTAAATGGATCAATAGAAAAACGAATTTCGTCTAAAGCATTCTCAATCCTCGTTATTGGATGAGGTAATTTTGTTTTAGGATCTGTAGCGGTACTAGAAATTTGACTTATAATTTGTTTTCTTTTCTCAGAAACAATTTTTTTCCTTTGTTGAGTTGTAAGTTGAATAGATCCTTCTTTCAGAATTTTAATTACGCATTCATCGATATTTGTTGTTCCAAAAATATTCTCTAATGAATCGCTTGTAGGTCTATCGCCATTTTTGGCATCGAGCCAAATTTCCTCAATCGCTAATAAATCAGATATCTTTACTGAATCAGGATTATGTTTCCATTTTTCGACTAATTCGGGATCTACTAAGATTTCATATCTAGAGCCGCCCTTTTCAAGACGAGCTATTACTGCCTCATCCAGACTTACCATGATACTGGCAAGCGGACTAGGATTAGAAATTTAGGGTTCAAGATAGCTTTGAAAGGTGTTTTAATGTAGTATCTGTATCTAGCTTAGAATATCCTTCTTTGTCGACACATGCTATCTCTACTGTTTCTTTATTCAAATCATCTTCTAATGAGTCTCTGAGTGCTTCAAGTCCTAACTTTATGGCAGCATTCTGAGTCATTCCTTTTTTCCATTTATCCTCAAAATAATCAATTACTGATGAACGCCCTCTTCCGATAGCACCTGCATGATATGATTGATAAGCTCCTGATGGATCAGTTTCGAAAAGATGGACGCCTTCATCATCTATTCCCGCAATTAAAAGTGCAGTTCCAAAAGGTCTAGCTCCTCCATATTGAGTGAAGGATTGTTTGTAGTCACACATCTTCTTTACGAGAGTAGTAATTGGGATTGGATCGCCGTAAGTCATTGTATTTACTTGGCATTGGACTCGAGCTCTGTCTACAAGTTGTCTAGCATCCGCTACAAGCCCTGAAGTTGTCATACCTATATGGTCATCAATTTTATACATCTTTTCAATGGAGTCAGTGAGTACTAATTTACTCTGAATTCTTTTATCTACAATTAATACTACTCCATCTTTGTAAATTAATCCTACAGTGGTTGTTCCTCTTTTTACGGATTCTCTAGCATATTCTACCTGATATAGTCTTCCATCTGGTGAGAAAGTAGAGACTCCATGATCATATCCGCGTCCGCTTGGCTGCATGTCTATCGACCCTTTGCAATAATGACCTCTTATGAATCTTGGTTGTAAGTTAACTCTTAGGGAGTGGGATTCATCATGTAATCTCTATTCGGGGTAGTATGCGTGTGGCGATTTTAGCATCTGGTGGAAAAGACTCTACATTTGCATCTTGGTGGGCGATAATGCAGGGTTGGGATGTACAGGCATTAGTAACTATGGTTGTAGAAAATGAATACTCAATGATGTTTCAGTATGATAATACAGTAATTGCAGGTCTTCAAGCTGCTTCAATGGAAATTCCTTGGGTACCGATTCATTCTGAGGGAATTGAAGATAATGAAATTATTGATTTGGAACAGGCTCTGAAAAATAAAATTGATAACAAATTAATGATACCTAAAATA
>LURV01000118.1 GCA_001629205.1 Marine group II euryarchaeote REDSEA-S30_B12 | reverse complement strand
ACTGCAGGTACATTATCTATGAGAAGAGCTGTAAATGCCACATCCTCTAGAATAAGGCACATTAGAAAAAATAAATCTAATATTAAAAATCACAGTGTTTGGTTGAAGAGTCTAAATTCTTTCAATAGAAGGCTAGCTTGGAGATGTCACTTCATTCAAAAATTAGAAACCCAACCCAATCTAGACTTAGTTGCTCAAAATCCAATAATCGAAAAAAATATGATGAGAGTTCTAAATCGAAAATATTTCAATCGCTGGAAAAAAGGAATAACTGGTTGGCCATTTTTGGATGCATGTATGAGACAACTGAATTCCACTGGATGGATAAACTTTAGAATGCGAGCAATGATAATGTCTGCTGCTTCATACAATCTCTGGCTACCTTGGAAAGACACTGGAAATTTCTTAGCAAAGCAATTTCTTGACTATGAACCAGGAATACATTGGCCGCAGGTAGGAATGCAGTCCGGTACAACAGGAATAAACACTATCCGCGCATATTCTATGACAAAACAAGGTAAAGATCACGATAAAAATGGAGACTATATTAGACGATGGATTCCAGAATTATCTATGGTTCCTACAGACTATATTCACGAACCTTGGTTAATGCCTGAAAAACTCCAGGACTCAATAATGTGCAGGATAGGAGTTGAATATCCATTACCTATTGTGGATGAAAAAGAAAGTCGAAAAAATGGCATTAAGAGAAGTTATTCTGCTAGAACAGGTGAAGAAGTTCGTAAAATTAGTAAGAGAGTTTTAAAAATTCATGGAAGTAGAAGAAAACCACTTAAAACCAACAGAAAAACTACTACTATTCAAAAAAAACTTTTCTAGATTATCTTGTTATTGAGTAACATATTTTCAAAATTATCAAAATATTTTATGTATATTATTACTCGATATAAATGAACTTGTATGAAAATTAACGTTTCCAGAAAATACATATGAACTCATGAACCTTATTGAAACGGAATACCCAAGGATAACCTAAGGTTTTCATATTGTTATATTCATGCTGCCTATCCCAAATCACAAACTCTTCCAGCTCGAATCCTATCTCAGTCATAATTTTACTTATGTCAATATGAAAGGGGAAAAAACTTGATTTTTTTCTAATATCCATAACAATACAACAGCACCTCTTATTTGGTTTTAGAACTCTATAGACCTCTGAGTAAATCTCTTTTAGCTCTTTCAGAAATTCTTCATAATCTTCAATATTACCCAAATCAGAATGTTCGTCACTATATCCAGAAATATCTCTACCATCAACACTGCGTCTCTGATTTAGAATATCCCAATATGGTGGAGAATTAATACATAAATCCACGGTATCATTATCTATTTGTGATAATATATTCCTTGAATCCCCATCAAATATTTCTTGTTCGAAAAAAGACTTTTCAACTCCGTCAGTGTTACTTGGAGATATCGGTGAATCTGAAACTCTCATTCTAGCTAAATCTGCATATTCAGGATTTAATTCTATTCCAATTCCTCGCTTAAGTCTTTTTTTTGCAGCTACCAATGTTGAACCTACTCCCAAAAAAGGATCAAGTATCACCTCTCCATCATCACGAGAATAAATATCAATGAGTTTTTCACATAATTGACTTGGATACATTGCAGGGTGTTTGAGTTCTAACTCTTCAGAGGATTTTCTTATATCTCGCCATATAGAAAATGAGTTTTGTAACCATTCTTTACCAGTCAGATTATTCATTCTTTCAGCCATTTGATTTCACACTCATTATCATTGCAAGGACTCTGTTTACTAAATTTATTTCTTTTTTAGATAGTTCATAAATCGAAAAAAACGCATCGTTCATTTCATCATATTTGGACCAATATTTTTCTGTCCCCCTGGATAAATTACAAAGTTCATCTACATAGACTTCAATTTTTTGTTTTTGTTCAGTATTTGGGATAACAACCGGGATTTCACCAATATACATTTTATCTGCATGCATAGTAAAATTAGAATGAAGAAAAGTAATTACTAACACGAAAAAATTACTGATTCGCGAATTGAGTAGTCCCATCACATATTTGTTATATCTCTCATCTTCAAGAACAACATTAGTTACTGTATCTAGACTAAAACAGTCCGATTCACAAATACATGCAGCTAATCCTCCTTCTTTAGAGATGATATTCTGAAGTACTACTCTAGATTTCTTCTGGCGTAAAATCTCTTCAGGTTTCAATAGATCACTATTATCAAATTCCATATACAATTCAACATCCTTTGAAAATCTTTTAATTGACTTACCTCGTATAATTTTATTAGATGATAAAGTTTTATTCCTAGTTACACAAGGATTATTCGAACCGATTGAAAACCCTCTAAAAATATCTTTAGAAACGCTTTCAAGATTCATTGGGTAATTAGAAAGTTTATTTTTCAAATCATAAATTTCAGGCTCTATAAAAACTGGGAAATTTTTTTCACCTACAAATAATGACTGTTGTATTTCATATTTTTTTGGTTTATCAAAATCTCTGTCAGAATTAAGAATCGAAATCAAAATATTATGTTTTACCAAATCTTCTTTGGATAGTTTCCTCTTCTCTAAAATCAATATTACCTGATCACACCTTACATCTCTGAAATAGTGTCCAATATCAAAAATCTGATGTATTGTGCAGGATTCTAGAATATAACTCCTTATCTTCTTAAATGAATCAACCCGTAAGAAGTTCTTTTGCAAAACAAATCCTAGCCATCCACCTTCTCTCAATAATTCTAAGGATTTAGCTATAAACAAGGTACTGGAATTGACCACTCCACTAGTAACACCCTCATAAGAAATATATTTGTCATCGAAATCCCTTCCTTTTTTGAGATTCTGGAACGGTGGATTTCCAACTATAAAATCAAATCCACCTTTAGCAGATATTGAAGGAAATATCTCTGCTGTTACTTGTTTAATTGCATCAAGATTGTACAGATTATATTCTCCCTCATTATGAGAAAATTGAAGATTGAATTTACACAATTCTAGAGCTATATTGTCTATGTCAACTCCATATAGCTGTACTTCAGGACCTAGTTTATCACTAATTGCCGATAAAAAGGCACCTGCTCCGCAGGCAGGATCAAGAAAGTTTGATTCAGAATTTATTGGTAGATTCGAAATAATATAATCAACTAACTTCTTATGAGTAAAAAATTGTCCATATTTTTTCCTATATTCGTGCTTCATGTAGTTTTCATAGATTTCACTGAATGCATCCTTTTCTCCAAGAATTGAATTATTTGTAATTCGTTCATTCATTTTATTTCCTAATTGATTTTGAACAAATTCTAGGAAGTTTTCATTCACCATTCCAATTGTCGTTTAATCAGAAGTAGATATATTTAGCGGATTAGATAACCAAAGTCTAAATTATAAAATCTGATATCTTATGCAGTTTGATTTAACCATTCTAAGCAATATTCATGCGTACACTCCGGAGGGTTGAAAATAATTTTATCAATAGGGTCTATTATATCAATTAATAAATTGGAAGTCGAACCTTCCGATATTTCCCGCCCTCATGATATCTCAAATCCATAATTGCATGCCCAATATGGATACAATCTCCATCTTCCGAACAATCTTCTAACAGGGCATAAATTTGGCCACCAACGGTAGCCGTGGAAACTTCTATGTGTAAACGTGGCAATCCTGCAATCCAAATATCTTCGGAGAATTTCTCACTTTCATAAATTGGTCCAAAGTTGCCATTTGGTAAAATAGTAGTTGTACCCGCTATATTCATCAAATCGCCACCAAGTTCCATTGCGATAGTTTCCATATTCTGAGGCGGATACCTATCTTCGATTCTCCATTGACCCTGATTAGACTGTATTTCTACAAATAATCCAGGCTTTTGACCTTCCCCCTTGAGATACCAATCGAACCATTCCAGTAAATCTTGCATCCAATCAAAACGTACCATCTCAGGATATGCCTCCCTACCTCTTCCCTCAGACGAACGATCAAAATGATAATCAGGTCTATCTGGATAATCATGATCCCATTGACCAAACAATCCCTTGGCCTCGATTCCCACATCTTTCAATTGATTAATTACTGGAACTGCCATATGAGGATCAACATTCCAATCATGCATCCCTTGAATAAGATAAACCGAGCCCTTGTAATTTTGTAGAACTCTATCTAGAAAGTATCTTTCTTCCCAATAAGTTCCAGCAACCTCACTTCCCCACATGTATGCAGCCACACCAGTCCCCGGTCCGATAATGTAGTCAGGACACATATTTCCAACATCTTCTTCATCACCATCAATACCATATGAGCCATAAACTCCATTATGCATTATTGGCGCTCTAGCTTCACTACTACCGTTTTTCCACATTAACTCCATTACACCGATTAGGCCAGAAATAGGAACTATAGTCTTCAGGTACTCATTACCAAATGTAGCTGCCTGCCAGGGTGTCGAACCATCATATGATTTTCCAATCATAGATACTCCACCATTACTCCAATCTTGAGTCCCTAGCCAAGTTACAGCCGCATCTACTCCAAGTTGTTCGGCATTGCCCATTAAGTCCATACAATGATTAGAACGACCAGTACCCATTACAGATACTTGAGCAAATGCATATCCATGTGGCAAGATTTGATCAATAATCATCTGACCTAACCAAGTTCCAGGAACTTCTATGGAAGGAGTTTCAACACTAGTTTCATCAAAATATGGGCCAAATTCTGCTATTACCGGAACAGTCACTCCCTCTGGGACATCTGGAAGCCAGACTGCTAGACTAACAACGCCATTAGGGGCAGAACCACCTTCACTCATCGGTAATTCGAAATTAACAAAATGGTGTGTTGAATTCCATTCATTATCAGTTTCCAGAATTTGATAAGGCCCTTCTTCCATTACAAATCCATAACTCTGATTAGTAATATATGGCCACTCTGACCTTTCCCATACAGGGACTCTATCATACATTCCCGAATCATTATCAAACTCATCATTAGAAACTAGATTCAAGCAGCCCGATAAATAAAAAGAAATTACTATCAAAATCGAACCATATGCCTTAGCAGACACTCGAATCATATACTCCCGAGAACATAATACACTTTGGATTTTCCATCCAAAAGAGTCAAATTTTTCTG
This sequence comes from Marine group II euryarchaeote REDSEA-S30_B12, assembly GCA_001629205.1. Classification (GTDB taxonomy): domain Archaea; phylum Thermoplasmatota; class Poseidoniia; order Poseidoniales; family Thalassarchaeaceae; genus UBA36. Next base: position 10,140 of record LURV01000118.1, on the reverse strand, counting down.
ACAAATATTTTTTACTACGAAGTTAACTCTAAATCTCTTGAAAAGGTTTATGTTGTAGTGAAAAATAAGATTTTTTATGAGAAATTTGAACTTGTTAATGGCCACTATTATCCTAATAGTTCCTTTTTCTGGATGTATTGGCGAGTTCACTAGTCTTTCTGAGAATAATGAATTAATCAATCCAAAAATAGAAAAAACATCTGACGGTACCAATTCGAATTTTTCTTCCCTAGAGTTTTCTCCTCAGATAGTTGGCGAATGCGACTCTGATTTACCACATCCTCTAGGAGAAAATCAAGCATCTGCACTACCTGAAGGAAGAGTTCAAATCGAGCCTTCTGTAATTTTCTTAGATGAGACATTTACATTGACTTACAGGTCTACTAACGGCGAAGGTCCGTGGGGCGCTCAAACTCCTCAAATCCCATCTTGGCTAGATTTTCTTGTTGATAATGAGAGTGGAAATCATGAATTATATGATAATGGAACTAACGGGGATGCAGTTTCTGGTGATGGTGTATTTTCGAGAAGTTGCCTTCACATTCCGGAATTCATGTTAGGACCAAATCAAGTTGCGAGAGAATGGATGGGAATTGTAATTCTAAACACCTCACTTAGAGGATTAATTTCATACGAGCAAGCATCGAATAATGTAAGGACAACGGACGGTGGATATTTTATCTCAATGGGAGATTCCTATGGAGAAAGATGGACCAATGGATGGGAACATGTTAGTCCCTCTCTATGTACTGCTTGCTGGGATGCTTGGAATGTTTCTGGCCACGTGTTCGATTGGTTTGCTGTACAAACTAGGGATCAGGTCGGAGGGGCCGGTTATATTCGATTTCATGATCCAGTGGGCAATATTGGAATAAATCCTCAATGCGAACATTTCTCACATTGCTATTCTCCGTTGGATGGAAGAGAACATCCCGAATTACGAGGAATTCTTCATCAACAAGGAGTAGTAAATTTTGGAGTAACCCATGAACTAGCTCACGGTTTTCTTGGATTGGATGCTCCAGATTTTCCTGAGTCCGGTGAAGGTGCTTGGAACAGTGGAGATGGGATGCACTTAGACAGTGATACTACACTAAATGGCGATCTTGCAGGTCCATTTTGGGATCCAAATAGAGGGTGGCCATATGCAGTCCAGATTGAGGATGAGAATGGCGATAGGACAGAGGTAAAATTAATCCATGACAATGGTTCATTCCATATAGTTCCCGATGATTCAGATCGAATGATTTGGTCCGAGATATTCCTATATATTGCCGGTTTCTTACCCGCTGAAAATACTACAGAGGTTTACTATAAGCTAGTTAATGAATCGATTGAGTCATGTGTGGAAGAAGAATATGCACTATTTTGTACAGGAACAAATGTCACCGCAGAGAGAATAATTGAATTTAATACACAAGATTTCATCGATATGTTCGGTCATAGGATACCTCCTCACAGTGGCGATGAAACCCAAATTAATGTTGGAGTACTTCATATAAGTGACAGAAATCACACAGAGGCTGAGATGATTTGGTTCACTGAAACATACAAAGAATGGGCCTATTCAACAGAATCAGAAGATTGGAATTACACAGTTAGTGATCCTTGGCCCGTTGTTACAAGGGGCCTTAGCTCGATAAATATAGATCCATCTGAGATGACAATTCGACCCCTGACAAATACTAGTTTACTCTCATCTGAAGATAATCCACAACCAATTACAGGATGCGGATATCCAATTAGCCAATATGGAAATCTTACAGCTCCAGACAGCCCATACATCAAACCCTATTCTTCTCTGATGATCAGATGAGTGGTCTTTGCTTCTTAAATGAGCTATATGAGTGGCAAGGAGTAGAAAATCCAAGAGACGGGCCACCTCTGAATTCTTCCTATTTTACTGGTTATTTCGAGCGTACTCCTGTAGAGAATACTTGGCATGTTGTCAATGTGTTTCAAGACTCTGATGGCCTACTATGGTGGGAGAATGAAGCGGGCGCATTGTGGGAATTAGTTTGGGAGCAAGCCTTGATTGAACCAGAACCACCAGTTACCGGATGTACTGATCATCATGCAACCAATTACAACCCATCAGCAGAAGTAGATGATGGTTCATGCATATATCCAGAGCCTGAACCGCCAGTAAGTGGATGTACAGATACTAATGCAACAAACTACAATGAATCAGCAGAAGTGGATGATGACTCATGCATATATCCAGAGCCTGAACCGCCAGTAAGTGGATGTACAGATACTAATGCAAACAATTACAACCCATCAGCAGAAGTAGATGATGGTTCATGCACATACAGCAGAACTTGAAGATGGCTCATGCACATTTCAAAAAATAGAAGATTCTAGCTCATTACCTGGATTCAGCTCTTTAATGGCCGTCTATGCATTCCTGATTGTTGTTGTAATTAGAAGAAATGAAACCTAATTATACGACTAAAACCATGTAATACAAATTTCTTGTATATTAGTACATTTTTAGTGATATATCCCGTAAATATGTGGTCAAATAAGAAATTAGAAAAATCCGATTTAATCATCCAGGATGATGTTCGCATTGTTCAAAGCATGATGCCAAAGTCCACCAAGTCGTACCAAATTGTAGGCCGAACGTTCGACTCGACTGACGACGTTGACCACTTCCAAACGTCCAACTTTGCCCCCCATTGTATTGGATTTCAAGCTCGATAAGGCTTCAAATGCCTTTCCATGTTCTTCTCGTACCATGGCCCATGTCGATTTCACATTCTCGATTGGTAATTCTTCGCCTTTTGTTAGACAGCCGCTCATGGTATCGAGCAGTCCATTCAGGTTCTTGTGCATCACAAGAACAGAATTCACAATGACCTCGGGTAATTCCTCTGCGTTTTTATCAAGAGAACGATCTGAACGAGCGATGTCCCGAGCGTGTCGGATCACACGCTCAACGGTATCGACGCTTCGCAAGTAGGTGGCGACAATTCTCAAATCTTTCATCAAGGGTTGATTGAGTGCAAGTATCAGCAGCAAATCATTGGTCAAATCCCAATTCACTTCACGCGCATGCTGACGAATTTGCTTGACCTCTTTGTACACCTGCGAATCGAGTTTTGTGAACGCCTTTATCGCCTCACTGTAGGCCATTTTTGCTTCATCAAAATACTCAGATAAGTCCGTTCGGACCTTGTCAATTCGTTCATCTAATCCAGTTCGTATAGGCATATCATTCACTCATCCAAATCTTCCCGTAACGTATCGCTTTGTTAATTCTAATTCTGGATCTGAAAATATCTTGTCAGTTTCTCCAAACTCTACAAGCCTTCCAAGGTACATAAATCCTGTATAATCACTCACCCTTGCCGCTTGCGACATTGAATGGGTCACAATCACGACGGTGAAATCTTTCTTGAGTTCCAAGATGAGTTCCTCAATTGCTGCAGTAGCAATTGGGTCCAAAGCGCTGCATGGCTCGTCCATCAAAATGATGTCTGGTTCAACTGCAATGGTTCGAGCAATGCACAATCGCTGCTGCTGGCCGCCTGAAAGTGAAGTTCCCAAATCATGCATTCGATCTGAAACTTCATCCCAAATAGCCGCTCTCTTCAAACTCTTTTCAATGATAGCATCGAGTTCTTCTCCCGTTGGTTTTGTGTGCAGTTTGACCCCGTAGCCTACGTTATCGTAAATTGATTTAGGAAATGGATTTGGTCTTTGAAACACCATGCCGATGCCCTTTCGAATTTTAACAAGGTCAGCATCCTTTGCGGTGATTTCTGTTTCGCCCATTGAAATTTTGCCATCGTAATGACATATTGGAATCAAATCATTCATCCGATTCATCATTCGTAGAAGTGTACTTTTTCCACATCCCGAAGGACCAATTAGTGACGTTACGCTGTTTCTCGCGATTGGGAGTGAAACACCATACAATGCTTGCTTGTCTCCATACCACAAATCAAGATCCTCGATCATCAAATCGATTTCTCCATCCACATCTAATAGTCTAGTAGAACTGGGAACTACTTCTCCACCTATCGTCTCACTCATGATTTCAACCTCTTTCTAAAATGCTGTCTTAACACAATTGCAATGCTATTCATTGCTATCAACAGACAGATCAACGCTATACTTGCTGCTGCTGCCATCGAATGCCATGCATGGTCTGGTTCTGCCGTCCAGAAATATATCTGAATTGGAATGACTGTGAAATTGACGTTACCTCCATTGAGGGCTGCTAAAGGCTCGGGATCAAATAAAATCATGGCAGTTGCACCTATGACGACCAGTGGAGCGGCTTCCCCCATGATTCGACTCATTGCTAAGATTGTTCCGGTCATCATTCCAGGCATTGCAGATGGGAGGACGTGGTCTTTGGTGACCTCCCATTTCGTGCATCCTATGCCATAGGCGGATTCTCTCAAAGTACGAGGAACGCTACGTAATGCTTCCTGGCCCGCCAATACAATGATTGGCATTGCCATCACACCCATTGTCAATCCAGCAGCGAGAACGGAAGGACCTAAGCCCCAGCCAAACCCGTCTTGCTTGACGAAAATCGCAAGTCCAAACATACCGAACACAATTGAGGGGACGCCTGCTAAGTTCGTAACCAAGGCTTGAATGAGTTTTGTTGTGCGGTTTGGCTTGGCATATTCATCAAGGTAAATTGCTGCACCAACAGAGATCGGAATAGACACGAACATTGCAATTAACATCACCCAAATTGTTCCATAAAAGGCAGCTCGAATTCCTGATGCATATGGAATAAAAATATCTTGATAACGCTCGGTTAAGAACGGAATGTCTATGAGAAGAGGGATGAATAATGCCGATGTAAACAACAACATTCTCGACCACATCAACACACCATCTCTATCCGAAATCGAGTGCTTCAATCGGGAGGGTTCGCTTAATTCCCGGCCTAAACTTTCCAATCGTTCAATTCCCTCAGCAATTCTGTAGAGAATAACTCCCGATACAATCCAACATATGCCCCCCAATGCTGCAGCTACAAACATTCCATCGCTAACTACAAAGGTTATTCCAGCCAATACGTACGATGCCAATTTAATCAAAGTCCGACGACCTTTTAATTTCTGAATAATTTTCAAAGTGGCTACAATGGGCCATGTGAGAACGATGACAAGAATCAACAGTGTAATCCAGGCAATCAACTCCATCGGTTGGAATACTTGTTCGTTTTCATCGTCCAGTAATATATGGACATCGCCGGTGATAACGAATGAATTGACTGATGGATATCCCGTTTTATCTGCGTTTGGAACTGGCCCTGAAATTTGCTCGACTGAAACCGGAACACGGATGCTTGAGTATGCATTAAAATTTGTCTTACGACCTACCTCAATTTCAGTTTGATCAACTCCATTTGAGTCAATATAGATGTCTGTTTTGACTTGTCGGGTGTCGATGACATTAATTTGCACATCATGTGAATGAAATCCATTTTCATCATTCCACTGAAAGCGAACGACCACGGGGTCAGAATATAGTTTTCCATTTTCGTCAACAGTTGGGAAGTCCCATTTGAACCTGTAATTGGATTCCGGTATCGATTCACTCGCGGCTGTTATTTCCCCTCGTTCTCCTTCAATGAAAGTTGGTTCTGCAATTTGCCAGATCAAGATGCCAAGAAAGAGTAAACCAATCAATCCCGTAATCGCCAAACCCATTGATCCTGCGAGTTCCGTAAGGCCCCTCAACTTACGATTTCGTTTCTGGAGTTTATCGATGTCTTTCATCAATAAGCCTCCCTGTATGTTGACAGAACTTTGTTACCGAGTAAATTCAAACACAAGGTTATGAAAAAGAGATACAATCCTACAGCGAAGATTGTGAGATATCCAATCTCTCCGAATGGAAGGTCGCCTCCCACACGTTGCGCAATATACGCAGTCATCGTTTGAGCTGGCAAGAACATGTTGGAAGTGTAAACTGCAACCGTCCCAACTGCAAGCGTAACCGCCATTGTTTCGCCAACAGCCCTCGAAAGTGCAAGGATGATGCTTGCAACAATTCCAGATAACGATGCCTGAATCATGACTTTCATGGTAGTTTCAATTTTTGTTGCTCCTAATGCAAGGGATCCCTCGCGTAGCTCATTTGGTACTGCGCGCAAAGCGTCTTCGGACAATGAAGCAATCAGTGGGAGAATCATCACTCCGACCACAATTGCCCCATTGATTGGATTGAGGATATTTGGTGGATCATCAATCCACCCGTTTGCAAATGCATACTCGCCAAACTCAACCACGAGCGGTCCAATGTAGATGAATGCAAAAAATCCGTAAACGACAGAAGGGATTCCAGCTAGAATTTCAAGCGTTGGCTTCACAATCGCAACCAATCTTGGAGGTGCATATTCAGAGAGATAGATCGCGCATCCAACTCCCAGTGGAACTGCTATTAACAAAGCCCCAAACGCTACTTGTAGCGTTGTTAAAAGAAGACTGTTGACACCGAATGACATCGTATCACAAAGCGACCGTCGATCCTCACAAGCGCCAGTAGGCGTCCATTGGTTTTGTAAAAAGAATTCACCAAATGCTCCAGAATAATTCATTGTAATGGCGTCGAAGAGCGTGATAAAGATAAACAGAAAGAGAACGTTTCTCCAAGTGTTGGAAATCTCAATATTGCCTCCATAGATTCTCTTCATCTGAAGTTTACCAGCAGCCCTCCAGATCATTGCAAAAAACAAAATTGAAATTCCTAACAGAAAACTATCGTTAAGCAACAATTGCAATAGAACAATTATGAAAATTGCCTTCATAATCCCATGGTGGGGATTCAAAATCTCTTGGGGAATGTAGGAAAGACGATTTTTTTCCTTTTTACTCTCGTAATCGATGAGCAATGCAACAAGAAGAATCAAAAAAGCAAAACCTGATGCAGAAAGAATACCTCCAAAATCCCAATCAAGTGAAAACCACCCTCTGTGTTCTGCAATGTCTGTGAAGAAAGTAATTGTTTCAAACAGCAATGTTTGGATAATGCCGAGTGTGATGAGAATGACCGATAAACTAGTCAAAAACAAAATCGTGCCAGCCTTATCTTTGGAAATACGATTTAGAAAGGACATATAATCACAGATTAAATCTTCTCAAGTTTTTTATACATGAGCATGTTTATGAGAATTTCTGCTAAATTGACGCTGTATGCACATAGTCTTCGCACTGATTCTGAAATTCTAAATTCACTAAGGAGCCGCTCAGCTGAAGCACTTCCCGTCCATACATCGGCTTCAGCATCCTCTAAGTCGTTGCCAAGTTGAGTTAGGGCGATTTTGGCCGAATGAATGAGCTCAATGTCGTGCGTGTTCATATTGTGAACAATTGTTTTGAGATTGTTTGACCAAATTGGTATGGCGGACAAGGGCATTTCACTGGTTTTGATTTTGATAACATCTGAGTTTTCATTGACCAAATGCGCAAGGCGCGTTGCGTGATCCCCCATTCGCTCCAAGACTCGAGCAATGCTAGCGTGTTCCATGGCAGAGAACCTGTCAATGCCAAGTTTTCGCTCAACGGAAGGTTGTTGCAGAGATGCAGCAACTTGACGTTCAAGCAAAAGGCGCCGAGCGTCAATCTGGCGCTCTCTGTCGTCGATGTCGTAAAGCAACTCTACGGATTCTCCCATGAGAACATCAAAAGCATCATTGACGAGGCTCGAGATGAGAATGTACATTCGATTGATCGACACCTGGAGTCGCAATTCTGACGGGTTAAGAATCGATATAATACGAATCTCTTTTTCGTTATCGACTTCAATTTCCATTCCTCGTGTATCCCTCAAAAATCCTCGAATATCCGATTTAATTTTCCTGGATATTGGAGATGAACATGTGAGTCTAATCACGTCTGCTCCCGCGATGTACCCGCCAATCACAAGATCAATTAAACCATCTTTGATAGCGCAACAATCAATCACAATTTCTCGTTTTGTCGAGTCCTTTTGCAATGGAGACAGACGTAAGTCTCCAGAAGCCAATTCTTCAATATTGACCAAGTCCCCCTTGTTCATATTGTAGGTCTTAATCCATTCTTTTGGCAATGAAACAGTAACGGTGGAACCACCAGTTAACTGCAATTTGCGAAAAAGTATTCGCTCTCCCATTAGCATCCCCTAAGTTGTCAGTGAGTAAGTAGGTACAATGATAAACTATTTGTATATCTATATAATATTTAGAAATATATATTAAACAATATAGTATACTGTCAATTTTTATTCCCTAAACCAATTCTCATAGAACTACGGGGAACCGAATATGATGATGAAGAAAAATGGAATGGCATGGACAATTATCCTTTCTCTGATGATGGCCAGTGTAGCTGGTTGTTTAGGTGCAGATGAAGAAGAAGAAATAGAACAAAAAACGATTAACATAGCAGGAAGCAGTACTGTATTTCCTGTTGCAAGCGCCTGGGGTCAAGCCTACAGCGATGCGAACTCGGATTACACAGTCACTGTGGCCGGCGGAGGATCTGGTGCAGGAGCATCTAAGGTGTGCAGTACAGACACAGATTCAGTACACATCGGTGACATGAGCAGGGATTGGAAGACATCTGAAGCAGATGCTGGTGAGGATGGGTTCACTTTCGAATGCCTCAACTCTGATATTACTGTTACACAACTAATTGTAGCTATCGACGGACTATCTGTTGTTGTAAAGAAAGGCGGTGCTGCCGACGATTGTATCACAAGTATGGGCGGATTGTCCATGGCACAATTGCGTTGGATATACACTGACTGGACCGAGTCTGAACTAGAAGCAGATGGATTGGTTATGTCTTCCATCACACCAAACAATGACGATGATGGAGTCAGAGAGTGGGGCGACCTAAGCGACTCCGGAGCATGTGCAGACATAGAAATCAAACTCTGGGGTGCAGACTCCGACTCCGGTACATACGAGTACTTTGGAGAGCAAGTATTCTGTAAGAACTGCTTCGCAGGAAAGGAAGGATACGAAGCTGAAGGATTCGACACTGCTCGTGGATACCAGAACTCCGCAGACGATAACCAGATCGTAAACGGAATCACAGGTGACGAATACGCAGTCGGATACTTCGGATACGCATACTACGAAGAGAATGCAAACACTCTGAGTGTTTCTGATATCGCAAACAACGATACCCATGGTGTCCAGGATGCTGGCGGAGCGGTAACTCCAGAAGCAAGTACAGTTGCTGATGGAAGTTATGCACCGTTGTCGCGATACATCTACATGAACGTGAACAACAACGACTGGGACTTGGTCCGTAAATTCATCGAGTACGGATATTCCGATGCTGGTATGGACCACGTTGTGGACGTGGGCTATGTTGCACTCCCTCAAGCAATGATCGACGAGATGGTTGCTCGAATTGGTTGAGTCGAGATGCTGAGCCGAACATCAAGCAGACATAATAATATAGATATTGACGACGACAACGATGGAGTAAATGATGAGATCGATGAATTCCCAAACAATTCCACCGAATCATCAGATTCAGATGGAGATGGAATTGGCGATAATGCTGACTTAGATGACGACAATGATTCCGTTCCAGACTTAGAAGAATTAGAAGCCGGAACTGATCCTTACAATCAAGATACTGATGGCGATGGATACGGTGATTCAGTAGATCTCTATCCTTTAGACCCAGAACAATGGGAAGAAGATAAATTACCCGGTTTTAGTACTATTTCCTCAATACTCGCAATATCAATAGCATTTATTGCAATTTCAAGAAGGGAAAATAAGTTCTAATTTATGGCCCTGTTAACATTTATAATTCTGAAAAAAATAAGACTCTGAATGGCAGATAATAGTAATGACCACCAAATCCATTTAGGTAATCCGAGTAGCCAAAGAGAATTATCTCCCCACCACCAATAATCATGTGCATTAATAAATACAAGTAGCAAAGAAATAGCTATTGAAACATTTATCATATCCGGACGGGATGAAAATATTTCACTAAATGAATCATTAGAGGCAATATATTGGGAAATTAGTAGAGCTAGTAGTGATGATATAATCGCGGGAATTATTGTAACTGGTATGGCGGGTCCAGTAGGAATGACCCACCACCCATCAAAAATTTCTGGCATAAAAACTGCAAGGATTACTATAGCCTCTCCAAC
>LURV01000117.1 GCA_001629205.1 Marine group II euryarchaeote REDSEA-S30_B12 | reverse complement strand
GCCGGCCCAGTGACTAATATTTCTCTTTGGCTAATTGGATTTACAATGCTATTGCTCCTTCCAATAATTTCTATAATTGATACTATTCTATTCTACTGGTTGTGGGGGAATGGAATTCTTGCAGCATTCAATATGTTGCCCTTTGGACCTCTAGATGGGAAAAAAATATTGACATGGTCGCCATTAATTTACTACACATGGCTTACTATTTCCATAGGAATTGTATATGTAACAATCAACCTCGCCTAAGCTACAGTGCATTGATTATAGGTACCTCATCACAATGGAAGAAAGTTAGTAATGCCCACCATGTAATCATATCAAGACTATTAATTACATTTGCAACGCCAGTATTTTCTTCTCCATAATTCTTTCCGGTTGTATCCATCCACTGCTCCATTTCTTCCAGCGTATCACATGTCTGATGATAGCACCAATAACCATCTACTAATCCACCAAAACCAATAGTTACAGTCCCTAAATTATCTTGAAAACTTGCATGATCACTTCTAGCTGTGGTATCCTCATAAACAATTATTTCTGGTCTATCCATATCTAGCCATACATCAGTTTTCCATGTATCAACACTATAATTTACTCCAACCAATGTTCCAAGCTGCTCTTCTAAACCTAAAGCATCTGACCCAATCCAATTTGACAATCCCACCATTCCCGGCTGATCCAACTTATCGTGATTCGGTCCCGGCCCAATATATACCCTCATAGGCCAAACCTCTGCATCTTTAGGATAACCATCTTCATCTATTTGCGGATCAGGATCGCCATGCGGAGCACCACCTCCACCAGGCCAATTTACTCCTGCCATATCTAGATTGATATAATTTGTAATTGTCACATCAGGATTATCTTCTCTGACATAATAATCAGTCCAATAGTCTGAACCCCTTTTTCCACCTTCTTCCCCTGACCACAAACAAAAAACCATGGTTCGTCTTGAGTTGACCTCTGAAAGGACCTTTGCAGTTTCTAAAACCATGGCAGTACCTGCTGAATTATCATAAGCTCCCACCCTTGTTCCATAAGTACGTATTCCAGTGACATGCGGGTCTAATAAAACAAGATTTGCAGGCGGAGCTACATCAAAGTGGGCACCGAATACTAACCATTCATTCACGAACACTTCTCCCCATTTATATGCACAAATATTGTAAGATTCGGGATTTTGATTACCAAAAATATCTGTAAATTCAAATCTGTGCCCCACAACGTCTAACCCGAACGATTCAAACTCATCAATTAGGAATAACGCTGCATCCTCATAGGCTGGATTGCCTTGTCCTGCCCACCTATCATAATATCCAGCCCTTCCATCAATTGGATCTAGAGTCACAGTAGGGTCTGTAAGCTCAAATAATGTTTCATAAACAATTTTCCCATTTACAATACCACTCGAATGAACTCCACCCTCTTCTACCGAAACAATCATTGGTCTAGTCGAATCAATCCACTTAAGATAAACACTATCTGGAAAAATTCCCTCACGAACCTCTACAGTGTCATAGGTAATGTTCTCATCCACTATTCTTACTGCTCCCTGACTATCTCCGCCACTTCCACCACCTCTTGATTCCCATGAAGACCATGATTCTGAGAAGCTCCTAATGGGCCAATGAATTCTCCCTATTTCACCTATCATCAAAAGTAAATTTTCCACCCGAGGTGGAACCAATATAACCAAATCAACCTCTTCATTATTCTTCAAATCAATAACCGTCGAATTTTGAACGTATCCGGTTTCAGGATCCAATATTAAGTAGGGAACAAATACAGATAAATCCAAATTCGCTTTTAATTCAATAGCTTGGAATTCACCAGATAATAACATATCTTTTGAAACTTCCAAATTGGATGAATCCGGAATCTGAGTACTATTTCCAAAACAACCACCCAAGGGCGCTGAAAACATCACCAATATAACCAAAACAGACTTACTTGTCTTAGAAAATACCGAAGCATCCCATTCTAAGAATCTAACCACACAATCACTCTTCTAGTCTTTTTTTAATCACTATTCCATTTTCTGCCACTTTAACTACTTCCACATTTGGAACAGTAGGGACAAACACCCGTCCAGCGGTTTCTGCAGCCTGCTCAATTTGCTCTAACTCCAACTTTCTTCTTTTACGCTTTCGTTTTATACTTCTGGCCCTAATACGCCACAAAAAGAATAGAATAATTATAATAAAAAAGGGCAACAACTCTTTGAAAATAACATTCATGCCTATAAATACAGAAAAGGATAATTCGTCTTCTAGTTGACCCGGAAGAATCTTGTAGACTATAGTCTGTCTTTGTGTTTCCGAATCAAAGGTACTTTCTACCAAATTTAATGAAGAACTTATATTCCTCAGCTCCATTCCCACTGGTAATGTCAATCTTATTTGACCAGCAATTGAAATATCCAAATCTTCGTTTAAAGTAGTATTTATTGAAAGTGGTACTGATTCACTAGGAGGCAAAGCAATACCTTCCAGACTAAGAACACTAGTAGATATAGCATACGTCATGCTATTCATGGCATTGTAAACTGGGATTACGAATGGATTAACGATTGAACTAGTTAGTAATTTTAATTTTGGCTCTACTCCCTCTTTGCCCTGAGCAATTGATAATAATTCTCCCCAGCTATTATCTAGACCAGTAACAACTTTTACCTTAGGAATTTTGATATTTAGACTAATACCTTGCTCGTCAGAAACTACAGAATCATCCAAATCATCCAGACCCAATAGAGTAGTTTCTATCGAAAAACCAGAAAAATCAATATTTCCACACGATGTACAATCATCACCAGATCCCAAACCAGAAGCTTGATCTCTAATCAAAGAAGTAATGTCTGTTCCAAAATTAGATACAAAACTCTCCAGGCCATCGGAACTGAAAGTAATCGTCTGTTGACAGTATTTTTTATATTCACAGCCCGGCAAATCAAACGATTGAGTCAAGGGAGTAGCACTTCTTCCACTAATGTCTAAAATCAATCTTAATAAATCAGAAGGTAAAACTTCCAAACTTATATTTGTACTTCCATCACCTATCGAAGAAAACATTGTTTCTGGGACCTTTATTCTGTGAATAGCCATGCTCAAATTCAATTCAAACTCAACTGAAACTCCCTTAGACAACTCATCTACACTCAAATCTGTAATATCTAAATCCAAAATTGTGTTAATGCATGATTGCATTGTGGATGTACAAAACGCATCCTCACTCAAATCATTACAAATTTCTACATTATCTGAGCATAGAGCATGATTCCATTCGAAATTTTCTGAACCAGTAAGACTGATTTCTCCAATATGAGCTCCCGACATTTTATACTCTAGAATTATACTGGATTCCCCGTCTTTGGTACTATATCCTGTGGGTAGCTTAATTTCAAAACCCAAATCTGCTTCCAATCCAGAAGGTATCATATCACCAAGGAAACTCTCAATATCAGATTTCCGCCCAACAGCTCCGCCAACTTGAACGGGAAGGTGTGACTTGTAGATCGCAAATAAACTGGATAACTATCATCCATTGCAATAGCCCCTTCAGTACAGTAATTTTTCGTAACCAAGCATGGAGAGGTGTGAGTATAATTTAATCCACCACTAGCTAATGGAGGCAGAGCAACAGAAAGCCATTGAAAAGATCCCATACTAATTGAGAGAGCAGAATTAGAAGAGGCCAAAGCATCTGCCACTCCACTAATTGGCATAGAATCTGCCAAATCATCTAGATTCAATAGTCCAGTATGATAAGCCATTCTAATGCCATCTGATGTAATCACAGGAATATCTGCAATAGAGGAATCTAGTAATTCAATCCCCCAATCATTGATTGTCTTACGCTGAATTTGATAAATTCCAGCTATTACCTGTATAGATGCTGCATTTTCATCAGTCATATCCAAGATAACATCCAACTCTATGCTTCTTGCACCCGAGTCTATATCTACAATATTAGTAAAGTCATTTTCCCTATATGCCATCGTCATTCCCAAATTTCCACTAATAGAATCACTTCCAGTCGTGGCTCCAAGATTATCTACAACCCATAATCCAGAGTGATAAATCGGAGTTGCATCTGTATGCTCTACCCTTCCAGCATACGTCCCACTAACTTCTTCCAATGTTGCATAGCTGGGTGGTTGAATGGCATAGGTTCCTTTGAAACCAGCTTCTGCTTGGACTGAGAAGTCGGAGTCAATTTTCGCTCCCATTATCAACAACCCCTCGTAAGCATCATCCAAATTTTGAGCTGGGACTCCGGAAATACCAAATTTTGAAACAGGAACTGAAATAGTTACACTTGTTTTTATACAGATTGGTGGCTCAAACGCATTACCATCAGTATTATCGTTAACATCAATCGAACACTCAACAGTTGTAGATCCACCAAAATTATCTGGAAGAATAATTTCGTCTGTCCAATCTGTAGTAGGTACAGTTGCCGAGCCCCAAGAACTCAATAGTGAAGAAACACTACTGTCTATTTCCTCTAATAATGTCTCTTGAATAGTTTTAGAATTTATATCATTAGGATCGGTTTTATTATCAAAAGATGACCTTAGTACATCAGCGGGCAATCCATCATTTACACCTATATTATCAACCGCAAGAGCCGATTTTACAGGCTCTTCAGTAAAGAAGTCGCCCAGAGCACTTTTATCCCATTCTCTAATGGCCCAGGATGCCTCGAATTGCATCGTTGTAGCAGTTGTCATATTGAAGAAATACATCCCTTCTACCCATGTAGGACTACTGGTCTCATCATCAGCGTCCCTCCGATCATCACAACTTCCACCTAAACCGAAATTCACATCATCGCACAGCGTCATCGCGTCCAATTCGTCATTTGCAGAAACTGTTGGAAAACCAGCCTGAATTAAGAAAATTAACATTACAAAAATAGTAATTTTTGGCCGAGCTAAATCTCCAGTTTCATTAGCGTGCCGCTGAACCATTGGTTAATGACTCTAAGAGTCATTGTTATAGGATTCGGTAAAAATATCAGAAAATATGATTTAGACCTAACTTTCATCTTCGGATACATCAAACCAACTAGGACTCTCATTACTAACTTCTTGGTTTTCCCCAATCTCTCCATCCTTTTCATTTTCTATCGGTGTTTTTCCAATCTCATCAGATGATATATTGTTATCACTCACTGCAATATAATCACCTGAGGTTATGCTCTCACCGGTTGAAATTACTCTACCGTCTTGATCAAAAATTAATTTTGTGTCCTTAAAATCTTTATTATCTTCTAATGTTAGAGCAAAAACAATTCCCAATATTAGAATTAATATTCCACAACACACACCACCTCCACCAAGACAAATTGCACCGATTCCCTGAAAAATTCCTTCTATTGCAGCTTCATCATCCCACACTTGAACTGGAGTATTCGAAGTAAATATGAAAGTCCCCTGGTAACAACCTGCACATGCTCTTCCAATCTTTAGTTTTCCAGGTGAATCATATCGTACATTATCTGGGTGTGCTTCACATTCATCATAATATTGACTCCCCCAATCAACAATTTCAAAATAAAAGTTAGGGTCCCCTATTGAATCGGGAGGGTCTTGAATTTCAATCACGACACCTTCACAATGATCCCACTGACCATCTCCATTAGAATCCACATAACGATCTCCATCAACGTAAAAGGAAAAACCAATATGAGCGTCATTTTCTGTATCTTCCACAAACACAGACCCAGTTCTCGAATTTTCATGTATTGGCTTAATCTCTGCAAAGCTACTTGATCCTAGAATAAACCCAATAATTCCAATAATTGTCACAATACCTCCTATAGCCAAAGTAACTTTAGCTGCGGAATTCATACAACGACCAATTAATTGTAGAATTTAATATTACTGAATTACACTATCCAATAAAAACCGAAAGACACGTTAGACTTGCATCTACTTCTCTAAACTCTTCCATTTCAACACTCGTGATTGAAAATCCGTGATCCAGTAATAATTCTCGAGTTTTTGAATAACCTTCAGCCATAATAATTTGATCCCCATAACCAATTGTATTTGCAGCATAACCTTCTTCTTCAGGTACCCAAATTACCTCTTCTGCAAATTCAAAATCCTTTGGCTCAAAATGACCTTCAGCTGCAATTATCGTTCCTGGCCTAGGACTTGAAAATACGGTAGTAAGGTGTAAAGTACTTTGAGGAACTTTAAAAATTCGTGCATCAATATCCGCTTTCTTGGATTGAGAAGCCAAGAATTCAGCCCCCGATTTATTAGTTCTAGTGGATATACCGATTAGAAATTCTTCATCAAAAAAGACAACATCTCCACCATCCAATTTTGCATCTTCTGGCATTTTTTCGATCTCAAAATAATCTTTTAAATATTCGGCAATAGAGTCCTGCTCACCGTCCCTGGAAGGATGTCCTAAATTAGGAATTACAGCCTTATCATCAATTATTACTGCAGTATCTTCAGTAAAGCTACAATCAGGAAACTCCTCTAAAGCTGGAAGTGTAACAACTTCAGATCCATGGGCCCTTAAAGCAGTAAAATATGCCTGCTGCGCCCCTCTAGCTGCTTCTAAATCAGGCTTTCTTGTATGGAAAAAACTGGACACCGCATCGACAAATCTAGGAGAAACATCTCTTGTTAATGCTCTTCCACGAGTCCTGTCAAAGGTACCTGGCACAAGCTTCGGCCCGACTAACCATTCATAACTATTGGCAGACTAAAAAAAGATAGAAATAAAGAGATATTACTTCCGCATCTATTATGAACGGCCAAATCCGCTAATTGTTTATGGAAGAACTGAAAGACAATTTTGACGCCGCCGGAAATAAAATCAGCCCAATTTTACCAAGCGAACTCAAAAATTATCTTATCGACATAGATGGAACCATCGGAGAAGATATCCCTAATGAAGAACCAGAAAGAATGATCTCCGCTGAGGCCTATCCCGATGCAATTGAGACAATAAACAGATGGTATTACCAAGGACACCAAATCTGTTTTTTTACATCAAGAACTGAAGAACATAGAAAAATAACCGAAAATTGGTTAGAAGATAAAGGATTCAAGTATCATTCATTACTAATGAACAAGCCTAGGGGGGGAAACTACCATTGGATTGATAACCATGTAGTCAAAGCGACTAGATATACTTCAAAATTCACTAACTTAGTAAAAAGAAAACTTGAAATTGAGGTTTTCGATGATTGAAATTATAAAAATTTACATATCGCAATGACTTATGTTTGTTGTTGATGAAAACACACCATCCGCTGAGGAATTTCTCTCTTTAAGAAAATCGGCTAATATGGGAACCAGATCTGAGATAGGAGTAAAAAAGGGACTTGGTAATGAGCTATTTGCAGTCAGGTTACTAGAAAATTCTACTAGTAAAATCGTAGGGATGGGGAGAGTAGTAGGAGATGGAGGTACTGTATATCACATATGCGATATGGTAATACGTCCCGAATGGCAAAGAAAGGGCGGAGGTACATTAATCATGAATTCAATTATGAATTATATTTCTAGTCAAAATACGCCTGATGCGTATGTGAACTTGATGGCAGATGTTCAAGGATTCTATGAAAAGTGGGGGTTCGCTAAGTCTTCTCCCGGATCAGAGGGAATGTTCCTCAAATCAGAATAAATTTCTTACTACTCCTCTGACGTAATTATTGACAATAAATCTGTTGCCGCCTCTATCAAGACTTGCATCAATTCAGTTGTTGTATTCGAAGCTAACATCTGTTGTTGGACTGTAACAGAATGAGAAAGCCCAGTCGCAACCTTCCAAAGAAAGACTTCCTCTTCGACAGGAGTGTAATTTATGCCTGAATCAAGAAAATCTAATTGCTGACCTCGATACATACAACTGGCTATTATCAAATTACTGAGCGGAAATAAAAAATCGATGAATGTACCAAAATCTTCAGAATCATGATTATGAATAATGGGTAGCATTTCCTCAGCTTCACAACTAATGTAAAGCTTCCCTTCCCAACCCCGCTGCTCCGCTCTCAACATTAACTCGTCTACAGTTGGAAAGTGCTCACCGACAATATTATTTTCAAGAACAGGCTGAATTACTTCATTCACTAAGAAACGATTCCCTGCCGATACAGAAATTATTAGATTTGAACCGGATTCTTCATACTGCTCAATATTGGCAATTACTCCATATTTTGATGGCTGGGACCACCCACCCAAATCATCTTTCTTAGGATCTATACTGATATACCCAAATGGTAAATCATTGAGAATACAATCATCCATCATTTGCTTATATCTAGGCTCAAATACTCTAAGTATGGTGGTAGACATAGGCATAAAATCAGGACCTAAAATGAAGAGGGGTAGCCCCGACATCGTGACCATGTCCACCGAGTAAACCAATCCGACTTAAGCGCCGCTGTTAGACAATCTGAAAATTATATGAAAATATAAATAAAGTGAAATTTATAAAATTTTCATCATTTTAATATAGAATTAAATAAAATGGACATTTTATTTTATATTATGAATAATAGGGATGACTTTTCGGTAGCAGTAATTGGGGTTGGAAATATGGGTTCAGCACTAGTTAGGGGGATGATTCTTAGGGCGAAATTCTCAAAAGAACAGATTACAATATGCGATTTAGATGAAAAGAAAGTAGAAGCTCTTGTAGAAGATTTAGGAGTAAAATTCGTCAGTTCTGCCAGAGAAGCAGCAGAAAAAACCGAACTTATTATATTGGCTGCAAAACCTCAAGCATTCCCCAAATTACTATCTGAAATTTCCAATTTTCTAAATATCAATCAAACAATAATGAGTATTGCAGCAGGAGTAACCACAGCTTCCATAGAACAGAAAATAGGAAAACAAATCCCAGTAGTTCGTGTTATGCCCAATCTTCCGGCATTAATTGGAAAAGGCGTCAGCGTATATTGCCGCGGATCATATACTTCTGACAGAGATACTAACAGATCAAAAGCTATTTTGATGTCCGTAGGTAAAACCATTGAAGCTAAAGAATCATTATTGGATCCAGTGACTGCACTTAGTGGAACAGGACCAGCATATATTTTCCATACCATGGAAGCAATGATTCAAAGCGGAATAGAAATGGGTATAGACAAAGAGACAGCGATAGATTTAGTACAGCAAACTGTCTTAGGGTCTGCAAAACTAGCCATAAAGTCAGAACGTAATATTACTTCACTAAGAGAGGATGTTACATCTAAGGGCGGAACTACAGAAGCTGCAATCTCATATCTTAGAAAAAAACAATATTCAGATATAGTCATCAATGCAATATTGGAAGCCGAAAAACGCTCTCAAGAATTGGGTGATAGCTAATGCAGGACGATCAGAACGAACTATTACTGATAGTGGATAAAGATGACAATGAGATAGGTTCAGAAATCAGATCAATAGTACATAAAAAAAAACTTTTTCATAGATCAATACATGTATTAATATTTAATTTGGAAGAAAAAATATATCTTCAGAAAAGAGGATTGATGAAGGACGAAAGCCCGGGACTATGGGCATGTTCTGTTTCAGGACATGTAGACTACGGCGAGACCTACGATGAAGCATGCATACGAGAAATAGAAGAAGAAGTAGGAATAACCGTAACTAGTACCCCAAAAAAAATTTTCAAACTAGATGCTTCAGATATTACAGGAAATGAATTTAGTTGGGTTTATGCCATGATTACTAAAGAAGAGCCCATACCTAAGCCAGTTGAAATTGAGATAGGGCAATGGTTTCCATTAGAAAAATTAGATGATTTCATTTCTTCAAATAAATCAAACATTGCTCCTCTTTTTATTCATATTTGGAAGAAATATAAAAAATTAAAATGAAAATACTGTAAAACCATTTCACACCTTTTGCGGGTTTTTTCACTAATTATCAAGCATTTTAACAAGGATATGATATGCTTTTGCATTCTATGGTAGTTTAGGTGACATAGATGAAACCAATAATGAATGATAAGATAAGCCCAAAGAAAAAGACAGTCACGGCGGGTGTATTAGCACTAGCTGTGATAGCATTGCTAGCAGGAGCATCTGTGAGCGCATCATTAGAAGAGTTTGCCGCTCCTGTTTATGCCGAAGAAGATCCCTACAATGGTGCGGTAGATGATATTACAGGTGACGCTCAATGGGACGAAATACAAATCGAAGAAAAACAATTCGAAAAGGGACTAAAAAATTGGATTCACAAGGGAATGAAGGATAGAATGGAAGATAGAATGGAAGATAGGGAAAAACACCTAGAAAAAAGAATTTCTCTAGACATAAATGTTTTGTCTGCCATAGAATTTTGTATTTCTGATATTAATTGTACTGGCGACAAAAACCTTCTGAATTCAACTAAATTAGAGATTTCAAACAGAGTAATGAAAATGCAGACAGCCCTAGATAGCTCTGATAATTTAGATTTTGAAGAAATTGAAGATAAAGAAAAATCTAATCTTTCCTTAGAAATGAATGAAGAACTTTGCACAGAAAAAGGTGGACTATGGATAAGCGCTATCGAGAAAGGAGAAGATGTATTCTACTGTAATCTTAAAGAAAATCTCGAATCTGATTCAGATGAGAAATTAGCAAATATTGCAGCAGTTAAAACCGCTATTTCTTTCTGTATTGAAAGTGAAGACTGCGCAGCAGATTCTGAAGAGCTAGCTATGATAATTGTACACATGGAACAAAGGGAAAACCATGAGAAAGACTGTAACTACAGTAAGCGCTGTAATCGTAATCAAGATCAAAGAAAGGGACTTCTTGATAGAATTAGAGGAATGTTAGGATTAGATGAAGATGAAGAAAGTAGAGATTATTCAACACGATCTTCAGATTTCCGGACCGACATAAATCTTGAAGTATCAAACTTAGAAGAATGCGAATCAATAGGCGGTATCTGGGATGATGAAAGAAGTGTATGCTACAAAGACTGTGATAAGGATGATGACAGAGACGACATATCCGATGAAACTAATGATGAAGAGTCAGAAGAAAATCCACAAAGATAGAATGTAAATGGCTCGGTGTAAACTTTGCACCGAGTCGCCCAACATTCACAACCCCAAGTAATTTCGCGATACTATGGCAGCCGATATCCAACCAAATTCTCGAGACTCCATGGATCGTGTTGCCAAGCTAACTCTGACCTTATCTGGATTTATGCTATTTT
The DNA here is from genome assembly GCA_001629205.1 of Marine group II euryarchaeote REDSEA-S30_B12. GTDB lineage: Archaea > Thermoplasmatota > Poseidoniia > Poseidoniales > Thalassarchaeaceae > UBA36. The sequence goes on along the minus strand of LURV01000117.1, from coordinate 3,384 downwards.
TATTAATAATCATCCCGTTTACAATAGATTCAGATACATCTAGTTATATAGCTCCATATCTGATATATTCTTTATTTTTAACAAGCGTAGGAATTATAATTGGGATATCTATAACTTGGCTGAATTATCCTAGAAGAATAGAAATTAAAGAAAAAAATTACTCTACACCTACAATAAAGAAGAAATTACTTTCCGCTGACGAAAAAATAGTTTCAGATCTATTAATTTCAAATTCTGGAGAAATGTGGCAGGCCGATTTAGTAAAGAAGAGTGGGTTTTCAGACTCCAAGGCTAGTAGACTCCTCAGTAGAATGGAACATCGCCGAATCATAAAAAGAATCAGAGATGGAATGGGAAAGAGAGTAATTATCAATCAGGAGGTAAAAGAATGAAATCAGAAGAAGATTATAGACAAAGGAGACTATTTGGAATAGCCATTATAGCAATATTAGTTGCTACCCTTTCATTTAGACTTTTACTAATTGTAGAAAATTCACTATCATCTGGACTAGGGCCGGGATTGAGTGGCAACACATCCCTACAAACAATCCCACTAATGTTATTGATAGCCATTCTAATTGTTATGCTTACACTATTGTTTAGAAGCGAACCAATTAATTTTACAATTCAAGATTTCAGAATAGCAACACTATTAATTGCAATGTTCTTTATTGGAATGTTAATTGAGCCACTAATCCCAATACCCACCAATCTAATTGAAGATGATTTATTTGGGCTTATTTTATTGGCCATGCCATTATTAATTATCATTATATTATTAATTACATTTTTCAACCAACAAAACATTTCAAAAAATCTATATGAGGAAGAATAGAATGATTTCAATACACAGAGATAATTCTGTTGAGAAATCTCTACAAAATTGCTTAGATAAAGAAAATTCAGTTTGGGCGGTAGGGGATATTCATGGATGCAATGAAACCTTTAATTCATTAATCGAATCAATGAAATTAAAACAAAATGACAAAATAATTTGTATGGGCGACTTGGTGGACAGAGGCCCAAATAGTCACGGAGTTCTGAAAACAGTATTTAGTAACAAAAATATCTACTCCTTAAAAGGGAATCACGAACAAATAATGGACGAAGCCCTTACTGGGGATAACAAAAATATTACAGATTTCTGGATTCATAAGATTGGCGGGCTTCAAACTTTAGAATCGATGCCAGGATCGAAAACCGAAAAACTACAGAGAGCAAAAAAGTGGCTAAAATTTACAAGAACATTTCCCTCAGAAATAGTACTTAAAAAATTTAGATTAGTACATGCAGGATTTAGAGAAGATATACCAATAAGTAAGAATACTGAAAAAGATAGGCTTAGATCAAGAAGAATTTTTCTTACTGATGTACCCCTAGATCCAAAAAGACAGATAATCGTAGGACATACTCCAGTCCAACTACTAGATGACTATGGTGTAAATTCACCAAATCAAGGCATTTGGAAAAGTAAAATTTTTCTTTCTGATGGAAGGCATGCAATTAAGATGATAGACACCGGAGTTATTCTAGCTGGAAGGAATCAAAATCCAAAATTAACAGCAATAAATTTACTATCGGGACAAATAATTCAAATTCCTAGAATTGAACAGTACAAAGAAGACATTACTACAATGTAAGATTAAAAAATCTAAACTCTATAACTTTCCAGTACCACAAATTTCTGATAACCATTGCATTGCAGAACGATAATCGGATACGGCATCTAAATTATCTCTAATTAATAATTCCTCTGCAGAGTCCCATAGTGCTTGTAATGCAGGGACCCAATCGCCACCTTTATCTCTACTATCTTCATCAAATCTCCATGCATCAGATTCTGTTTTCTCATGAACTACTAACCAAGCCCATCCCATTGCATTCTCGAGACCTTTACCCTTTCTAGCCATAGGTACAGTAGACGCTATTCCCTCTTCAGTGGCCTTCCTGACTAATATATCAGCAAAAGCGAGTGGAATTGGAAGCTCACTGTTATTCCAAGGTAACCGACCCAACCTCTTCTCAATTTCTAGATTATCTCCTAATTCTCTTAAAAATGCACCAAATCCCTGCTTTCTCTTTATCTGTTTAAGTATTATTTTACTTGCTTCATCTCCTTTCAAATCAAATAACTCCTGAAGAATTACTTCACCAAATTCAGGCCAGAGTGCAACTAATATTGGATGACATGACGAATCTTCCAGCCTTACTACGGGATTGTCCAAATTAATTACAACTCCATCATTCCTAACATGAATTCCACCTTCCAAACTATCTAAAACACACCTTATTGCTCTCTTTTCATCATCACCACCATTTAAAAATTCAAGAAATCCTTCGGTATCTTCGATCCCAAACCAACTATCTTTAACAACAAAACCATCTTCTATTGAATTAAGAATACTGGATTTACATCGCCTAGGAAGTAAATTATCTTCCAAGGACATCCTTAGCCAGGAATCTATAGATTCTTTCAACCTCTCCTTTCCTTCTGCTGGCAGATCTCTGTCCCGGGGCCATCCTTTTGGCTTCCACATCCAAGTCGCATTGCAAATCTCACCTAATTTATTTGGTGGCATCATATTTATTCCAATACTCTGGGTAAAAGAAGTCTCAGTCTTAGCTAGAGCCGCTGTGGAAATACCCACCTTAACCCCCCCTTTGAACTCTAACTTCAACCAACCTTGATCGGTAAACTCATCTTCCTGCACATTTTTTTGGTCAAGCCCTATCGTCCATCTAAACTTCTCTCCGGAAAAATCCACAGATGAATTTTCTAAAATCCATTGTGTCCAATCTAGTGGTGGTTCTGCAATCTCACCTGTGAAAACAAAGCCCTTGTCCCACGAAAAGAAATACTGTCCAGATTTTGCATGCTCATCCCAAACTAGAAGCCTCAATTTAGAATTAGTGAAATTTTGAATCCCTACTTGATGACTTTGCTTACCATCGCCCCTTCTTAGATAACTTGAATTTCCATATAATGGATGTTTGAACACAGAAACTGTAGTTAAATCACCATCCAAAGCAGCAAGTAAACAACCAGCCAATGCTTTACACACCGGATCCCCTCCCCTTTTCGTCATTCTTTTCTTTAACCATCTAGTATCATTTCTCTTGGATGCAACCAAACTTAATTCTCTAAGAGTTAATGCCATCCTATCTTTTGCTCCAAAGAAAGAAATCTTGCCAATCTCTCCCTCAATTTCAGGCATGAAAATTTCTGGATCTTCCAATAATAAATCCAAATTCCTTTCTAATTTCTTTTGTATTTCCTTTGATGCCTTTTTTATTCCCCTAACCCTAATTCTTTTCCTTCGACTTTGATCTCCAGGAAATCTAACTTCTGCTGGTGGCTTGGCCATAGTAAACAATACCTCGAAT
>LURV01000116.1 GCA_001629205.1 Marine group II euryarchaeote REDSEA-S30_B12 | reverse complement strand
ATGCTGAATGTGACAAACGGATATATTAGTGGAGTTTCTACTACAATATTTTCTGTAGAAAACTTTACAATTTGGGCAAATAATTCCATTCATTCACAATCCTTTGTCATAGCTATATCTTCCTCATTATTGGATACGGATGGGGATGGCATTCCGGATGAAGTGGATGTAGATGAGGTAATTTGTGATACAAATCCCCTAGACTATACTGTAATACCAGAGGATATGGATCAAGATGGAGTTTGTGATGATTTAGACCCAGTAGACGATTCTCCAATTTATTTAACTTATCTAGAAGAAGCGCTAGAATTAATCGTTAATATAACAGAAGTCGAGGAAGAACCAATTATTTTTGGTGGAGATGTTAGAACTTGGGAGATTTACCCCCAGTTGCCTGACTCTTTAGTATTCGATAATTCCTCAGGAAATATTACAGGATTTGTGATCTCAGAATTTAATCAAACTAATTACACCATATGGGCTAACAATAGTAAATTTAATTCATCTTTCGTTATTGCAATTTCTGGACAATTGCTTGATTCTGATGGAGATGGAATTCCGGATGAAGTGGATGAAGATGATGATAACGATGGGTGGTTGGATGTTGACGAAGATCTTTGTGATTCAAATACCTTAGATGATGCAGAAATACCAGAAGATATGGATCAAGATGGAATTTGTGATGGTGAAGATTCAAGTAATGATTCGCCTATTTTCCTATCCTATTCATTATCAGAAATATCCCTAACAGTAAATATGACAAACTTATCATTGAGTCCGATACAGTACGGTGGAGATGTTATTAATTGGAGTATTTATCCTAATCTTTCCGGAAATTTAAGTTTCAATAATCAAACTGGAGAGTTATATGGAGTTGCAGACAGGCAATTCTCAGAAATTTCATATTTGATCAATGCGACAAATGAGCGATATTCGGCAAATTATTTGATTAATATTTCTGCATATCATCTTGACTCCGATGAAGATGGGATTCCAGATTATATCGATGAGGATGATGATAACGATGGATGGTTGGATGTTGACGAAGATCTTTGTGATACAAATACCCTAGACTATACTGTAATACCAGAGGATATGGATCAAGATGGAGTTTGTGACTTCTTAGACTCTATTGATGATTCTCCTATATTCTTGGTTTACAGTTCTACTTCACAACTACTTTTCGTTAATGAGCCAATTAATCCGATGATTGCACAAGTATTTGGCGGTGATGTAAGGACTTGGGAAGTGTGGCCACCCCTGCCCTCGGGATTAATGTTGAAGGGCGAAAATTCGAGGAGTAATGTGGTTGATGGAACGATTATTGGTGCTCCAATGACCAACTTTAGTGCTCAGAAATTTATTATCTATTCGAATAATTCAAAATATTCAAGTTCAGTAGAAATAACATTACAGTCCGTAGTTCCTGATCCTGATGATTCTGATTTTAACTTCATCTACATGGAAGATATTCTAAATCTAACTACCAATCAAGATGAAGTTTACCTAGATCCTCAAGTATTTGGTGGAAATGTTTCGACATGGTCAATATCTCCAGATACTCCAGATGGTATTTATTTTAACGAAACAAATGGACTAATTACCGGAATTATTGAAGTTGAAATAGAGGGTGTTAATTTCGTAATTAGTGCCTCTAATACTATGTTTTTACATACTTTCAATATTACTATCAGTGCAAGTTTGCTTGATACGGATGGAGACGGTATCCCGGATATTGATGATGAAGATGATGATGGTGATGGCTGGAATGATGATATTGAAATTGAGTGTGAAACAGATCCATTAGATATCTATTCGAGTCCTGATGATTATGACGAAGATGGAATCTGTGATTTGTACGATCAATTGGATGATTCGCCGATACTATTCTTTTATCCTAATGATAAATTAGTTCTCACTGTTGGAGAAGAAATAGAATATTTGGAACCAGTTATAGCTCCAATTAGTGGAGATATTATCAATTTTACAGTAATCCCTGATTTACCGAAAGGATTGATACTAAATCCATCTAATGGTCAGATTTCGGGAGTTCCAGAAGAGCCATATGATCATCTTATATTAGAATACTCACATAGATTTACGGCATCGAATGGACTAGAAAATTCATCATTTTCCTACACTGTCGACTTTGATGTTCTTCCTCCATATGTGGAAAATCCTGATACAGATGAAGATGGTTGGGGGGACAGAGATGAGTTAGAATGCAATACTAATCCGGAAGATGACTTATCGGTCCCAGAAGATATTGATTTAGATTTGATTTGTAGCTACATTGATGAGGATGATGATGGAGATAAAATTGGGGATTTGATAGATAAATTCCCAAAAAATCCCACAGCTTGGTTCGATACTGATAATGATTCAATGCCGGATTCATTAAGTTGTAAGTATCTGACAAATTCATCAAATTGTGTATTTAGTTTAATTGAAGATTTGGATGACGACAATGATGGTTGGAATGATACTAATGAAACGGACTGTGGAACTAATCCTCTGGATATTAATGATTTCCCAGAAGATGATGATAATGATGGAGTTTGCAATCTCTTGGAAGAGTACGTTCCACCGATTGTAAGAATCCTATGGATATGTTGTATGCCATTACTTCTCCTACTACTATTACTTCTATGGTTGATTAATCCATTTGCTGTGAAAGAAGAAGAAATTAGGGGGCCTGAGCCAGAGTATACTACTACTCAGAGAGGATGGGTGGGTGGAACTGGTGAATTCGACGATCCATATGTACTCAAGGGAATCAAGAATGTGAAAAAGAACGGATTTGCAGAGAGTTATGAATTGATAAAAATTACAAATATTTCTCCAAGGCTAATGTGTGACTTTACTGACATGTCAGCAGATGAAAATGGCAGTAGATTTAGTATGAAAGCAATCAAATCCTCAAATAGGGGAGAAATATCATTTAAGATGATGTTTAATGACTATGGTGGAACTATAGAAACCACGACATATCAGGGACTAATTCGGGTTGGAAAGGCTTCTGTATACTTCAAATGGGGGGTTGAAGTTGTAGTACCTAGAGATGCATCTAATGAAATTGAAAAAACGAAAGTTGATGCTGAAGTTGCTAGAATGAAGGCGGAAGCTGAAGAAGCTAAGGCTGAAGCCGAAGCTGAAGCTGCTAAACTCAAAGAAGAAGCTGAAGAAGCTAAGGCTGAAGTGGATAAGATTGCACAAGAAAGGCAGGTTAGATTAGAACGTGAGATGGAAGAGAGGAGAAAGCGACTTGATGAATTGAGCGAAAAGGAAAGGAAAAGGGAAGAAGAACTTCTTAGGGTAGCTGAAAAATCGAAAACTATTGATTTTTCAATTTTGGGAGTGGCTAAAGCTAGTGAAATAAAGAGTGAAATCGATGAAAATACAGAGTCATTAGAATTGGATGATGTCTCGTATTTCTCTGATAGTGGAGAAGGTTATGTTTCTGATTACAAAGGTGGAACAAAAATTTCATGGACTGGAAAGGAAGGAAATTTACTTATAGGGATTAAAGGAATTTCGAGAAGTTTCTCAGGCGCCATGATTACAGTTAGTGATGACTTAAAGAAAATTAAGGGAGTAGGTCCATTTATTGAAGATAAATTGAATACATTGGGTATTTTTACTTTTGACCAAGTAGCTAGAATGACTCCTGAACTTGAAGATAAAGTCAATGAAGCAATAGAATTCTTCCCGGGAAGGATTAGACGCGACGAATGGTCGAAGCAAGCTAGTGAATTCGTAAAAAAGAGGTAGAAATCATACGATAACCATTTGTAAGGATTGTTGTTCGCGAAGGTTAGGTGTTGATGTGGCTGAAGATCCAATGTTAGATGTCATTCAACCTCTTGTTGATATTTTAGCTGGTGTTGATTTAATTTCAGATTGGAGTGAAGAAATTGCAAAAATCATTGTATCCGTTCTTATTACTTTAGTTGGTTTATTTTTCACTAGATATGTTCTGGTAAAGCTTGCATGGAGAGTTGTAAGGAGGACAGAAGCAGAATGGGACAATAATATAATTGTTCCAATATCCAATAGAATGTACATCTTTGTTTTAGTAGCTGGTCTTGAAATAACGATGAGATGGACACTTGGAGCTAATAATGAAATCTATGCAGCTACTTCTGGATATTTCAATGCGACATACATTATTTTGTCTGTTTCACTTATTAGTGTTGCAATAAAAAATATTGTTCCCGCAGCAATGGAGAGATATAACACCAATAAATCAGTTACTGTAACTGGTGGAAATCCTTTGGTAGTGATAACTGCAAGGGGCACTGTTTGGTTCATTGGTATTTATCTCGCACTAGATGAAGTTGGAATCGAATTATTAGGTCTTTTAGCATCATTAGCAGTATTTTCCCTAATAATAGGTTTAGCTGTTCAGCAAACTCTTGGAAATATGCTAAATTCATTTATGTTGGCTGTTGATCAGCCATTTGAAGTGGGAGATAGGATTACAGTTGATAATGTCACGGGAACTGTGATGTCATTAGGGATTTTATCGACCAAAGTTTTGACTTTACAGGAGCAATTAGTTGTAATTCCTAATAATACGTTAGTTGCATCCACAATCACTAACTATGCCAGGGGTGGCGGAGACGGCATCAAGACGAGGATTGCACTAACTCTTGATATAGGCGTAGATTATGAAGAAAAATCTGCACATGTGAAACAAGTCATTCTTGATGTAGCTAAGAAGTGTCCAAATGTAGAGACAGATCCATCACCAAGAGTATTACTAAGGGAGTTAGGAGATTGGGCTAAAATTTACAGATTGTATGCTTGGATTAGTGACTATGGAGAGGAATTCTTGGCAACTGATTGGTTATTGAGAGAAATTGACAACACATTTGAAAGAGAAGGAATTGCGATTCCATATCCAGTAGCTGTAGAACTGCCCAGAAAGCCTTCTCCATTCCCTGAAGGAGAGAGAGGCGAGAGTTTGAAAAAGAGAAAAGCTACCAGACAACATGTCTCAAGAATTAAGATGCTAAGGGATGAAGCAGACATGAAGGAAGAGAGAGATACTGCAAGAGAAGAGTTAGAAGAATTACAAGCTCAGTTAGCAGAAGGTGAGTTGAAACGAGCCGATAGGGAAGATCTTGAGAATGATATTAGAGCATTAGAGAATCTGCTAGCACAATTCTCGGAGTGATATGGCACGAGAAACCTTTCAAGCCTAGTGCTACGTGAAACGTATATGAAGACTGATTCAGAGCAGGTAGCTAAAGATGCTGGACTAGTAATGAGTGATAGATTTGCACCAGGAATATCTAGAGAGAAGGTAGAATTAGTAACAGGAGATGGTGAAAAAACTAAAATTTCATGGAGATATTTTTTATCTAGTGGAAAAGAAATTATTGATGAAGAAAGAATCGTATTCCTAAATTCGTTAGCGGTGCCACCTGCCTGGTCTGATGTCTGGTTCTGTGAAGATGAAAGTATCATCCTACTTGGAATAAATATAAATCCAAGCTTAAATACATGAATGTGGATGAGTTTGCTATTGCATTAAATGTACTTCGTTGGGAAGTAGAAGAGAATTTGAAAGATGAAAAGATGAATAGGGATAAAGTTGCAGCAATTATAGTAAAACTAATAGATCGTTACCACATAAGGGTAGGATCTGATCAGTATGCTCAAGAAAATGAGTCTTACGGACTAACTACTATTCAGAAAGGTCATGTTGAACTTTGGGAAGGAAAAAAGGCATTGGAAGGAGAAATTGATGCCGTACTGAACTTCACTGGAAAATCTGGTAAGGAGTGGAAATTATTAATCAAGGATGATGAATTATCTAGATTGATACAGGAATCAAGAAAAATGGGCGAAAAGGGAAAAAGGCAAGATTTATTCAGTTATATAGATGAAAACGGTAAATATTTCGACATTAAAGCTGAACACATAAATAACTACTTAGAGATGCACATGCAACACAGATATACAGCTAAAGATTTCAGAACCTGGGCAGCTTCATGGAAAACAGCAGCTCGACTTGCCATGGTTTCTGAGGTTAATGATGATGAAATGGAAGAATTAGTAAAATTACATGAAGAAGCTGAAATTAGGGCTGAAGAAACTGGATTTCCCGCCTATCTAAGCTGGATGGGTAGAACCCTGAAGGGTACTGACGGATTGTCCAAATTAGCCAACGCAAAAAAACTTCCAGGAGAGACTGAAAAGGAGAGAAATGCAACCTTGCTCGCGGTGATTGATACTGTAGCTGCAGACTTAGGTAATACCAGAGCTGTTTGTAGGTCATCTTACATTCGTCCTATGTTCATGGATGACTGGGAAAGTGGTATATTTTTAGAAAGATGGAAGAAAGCTAAAGGTGGGAAGAATAGAGGTAATGAATTATCTTTAGATGAGACGACTGCTATTAATTACATGAGAAATCACGAAGATGAAGAGTTTGATGAGTAATGAACGCCATAGAGTGAAAAAATGGTAATAAAGACGATTAATTTAGTTGGTTTTCTATGTCCCATACCAGTTCATGAAACTAGAAGGGCTTTGGAAAATTCGGATATTGGAGATATTTTAGAAGTTATTTGTGATGATCCTGAAACAGTTCATGATATTCCTGCACTTTGCGATAGGATGGGTATCGAACTAATTAGAATAGAGGAATCATCTGGAGAATATAAATTCGTAATAAATAATCAAAGTGATGCTAGAATTCAAAGCTAATACGTGCTGGGATATCTGTGACTGAAGTCCCTTTGATAGAAGCTAATGATGTGCCGGCAGAAGCTAGATTGCCAACAAAATTTGGTGAGTTTAAAATCAGAGTCTTTCATGAAGCTAAAACTGGACTCGATCATGTTGCACTTATTTTAGGTGATATGGAAGGCCCAGATCCAGTATTAGTAAGGGTTCACTCAGAATGTTTGACTGGTGATTCATTTGGTAGCTTGAGATGTGATTGTGGGCCTCAATTGGATTCGGCAATGAAAATTATTCAAGAATTTGGCTGGGGAGTAATTGTTTATCTAAGGCAAGAAGGTAGAGGAATAGGATTAGCTAATA
>LURV01000115.1 GCA_001629205.1 Marine group II euryarchaeote REDSEA-S30_B12 | reverse complement strand
CTCCATTATGGATTAGAGCAGATGGAAAATCAAAGATAACAATTGTTCAGCTCGATGCTGAGCCAATGAGAATAATTGGAGTTACAAAATCTAATTAATTTCAACTATTTTCCATGATTGATTTTCTTCTTTGGAATTAAAATATTTTTTCTCATTAGATGATGCAATAATAATCCATAAAAGGCCAACTGAAATCTGGATAATACCAGTAAGTCCCACAGTTTCCCTTAGTTCAAGTAACTCATATTCCATTATTAATCCAGCAATAATTGTAGAAATTCCCATTGTAAGAGTTATCACAAGATTATCGCTTCCAGAAACTCTACCTCTCCACTCATCTTCTGTTCTTTCTTGGAGCAAAGTAGTGGAGTAAACCCAATTTATTCCGCTAGATGCATGAGAGATAAAAATTAGCAATAATAATAGCAAATTCCACTCAACTACTCCGACCGCAATATAAAAAATTCCACTAATACTGATTGCTAATCCAGGAATATAAGGCATCAATTTTCTATTTGTCATGATTGATCTTCCTGCTAGAGGTCCGAAACCCGAACCAAAACCTCTTGCCATATACAGTATTCCAATTCCCGCGGCAATCTCTCCAAAACCAACTTCCATACCAATTAAGACAATCAAAAATACTTGAGCACCCCCTCCTGAAGCCCACATTCCTTTCGCACCAACCACCCTTCTTACAGGAGAATTATTCTTTATATACTTCCAACCATCTAATATCTCTGTGAAAACTACCCTGATAGATATCTCTTTCTTATTTGTTTTGTCAGGTCCACCTTCGGGTAGACTGTAAATGATTAATGCGGCAAATAGGAATGTCACTGAATCTATCCAAAGAGCCACATCAACTCCGAATTCTGAGATGGCAAAACCTCCAATTCCCGCTCCTATTCCCATAGCTGCCGACCATCCACCAGAAATTATGGCATTAGCAGTCAATAACTCTTCATCGGGACATATATTTGGTAAATATGCTGTTTGTGCTGGATCAAAAATAGCTCTACCAACTACAAGGGTAATAGAAATCAAATAAACCGATAATAAATTATTGAGTAAATCTAATGACGTTACAGATATGAGTATTAAAAATGAAAATAGATTAGAAATAAACATCAAAGATCTCCTCGAATACCGATCTGCTAACATTCCTGTTATTGGCTCTAGTGGAGCGAAAGTAAAACTCCTAGTTGCCAAAACTCCAGCAATGGCTAAAGGTGAATTATCTGAGGTTTCACCAGCAATCAAAAATAGTGCAATTACGGTAAACCAATCCCCGATAAATGAAATCTCATTTGCAAAAAATAACTTCCTAAAGGTTTTATTTTTTCTTAATAGACCAAGGTAGCTAGGTCGAGACACATCATGCCGAAGAGTTGCTACCTTTATTCTAAACCCTCCAATGCCAATGCATAAGTCCCTAATTTTCTCGCCCTATAATATGGCAGCTGACAGAATGGTCTGGATAGACTTAGAAATGACAGGACTAGACCCCGAAAAAGAATCAATTATTGAGATAGCAACTATCGTAACTGAAGGAGATTTGGAGATTGTGGCAGAAGGCCCAACTTTCGCTATTTCAACACCTGAATATCTTATTGCAGGAATGGATAGTTGGAATACTGAACATCATACTTCTAATGGATTAATTGAGAGAGTAAGAACGGATAGTATCTCAATGTCTGAAGCAGAATTTAGGACTCTAGAATTCTTAAATCAATATTGCGATCCTGGAAAATTACCTCTTTGCGGGTCTTCAATACATCATGATAGAAGATTCCTAAGAAGACAAATGCCGAAATTAGATGAATTTTTTCATTACAGAATTGTTGATGTTTCATCTATTAAAGGAGTAATTGATAGATGGTATCCTAAGGGCCCCAGAATAAGGACTAAATCCGGACATAGGGCATTAGAAGATATTCGAAGATCGATAAAAGAGTTAAGATTCTTCCGAGAAAATTTCTTCAAATAATCATTCAAATGAATCTAAGATTCTTCCTGCAGGTCCATCTCCACCCGGGCCCCACCACATTTCTGGGCTATTTCCTAAAATTCTATCTATTTCTTCCATATGAGATTTTGTTAGTTTCTTTGCTACTTCTATACTACCAATATTTTCTATCATCTGTTCGGAATTTGTTGCACCAAGTAGAATTGTACTAACATTTGGATTCTTCAAGCACCAAGCCAAAGCCAGTTGTGCGGTTGAACAACCTAATTCAGATTTAGCATATTTTGTTAATCTCTTAACTATGTCTACTTCTCCATTTTCCGTCCTTCTTTCTAACTCATCTCTAAGCCAGTCATACATCTGCACAGTTGCCCGAGATCCTTCTGGAATTCCATCATTATATTTTCCTGTTAAAAATCCTGACCTCAATGGACTCCATATAGTAGTCCCAATTGAGTAAGGCGACCTGAATAAAGGATAGTATTCTCTTTCAAATCTATCTCTGTGAAGCATGTTATATTGCGGCTGCTCAATTTGTGGCGGCTCTAGACCTTCACTTTTTGCAATCCAATAAGCTTCAGTAATTTGTTGAGCAGACCATTCACTAGTACCCCATGCTGTGGCTTTACCATTTCGAACTACTTCAGTCATTGCTCTAACTACTGTAGATGTGGGCGTAAGCGGGTCTGGTCTATGGCAGAAAACTAAGTCAACGTAATCCAATTGTAATCTTGTTAATGATTTTTTTAGTCCTTCATTGATATGCTTTCTTGAAAGTCCCTTTTCATTTACTCCTTCTCCACCCCAATAGATTTTTGTTGTAATTATTAATTCTGAACGTCTCCAAAGACTATTATCTTCTTCCATTAATTGAGATAATGCAATTCCAAATATTCTTTCTGCTTCCCCGTTAGGAACTCCATAAGCTTCAGCGTGATCAAAACAATTAATTCCACTTTTCCTCGCTATTTTCATTAATTCTTTTGCTTTCTCCACTCCTTTTTCTCCACTCAGACCATCTTTTATTCCATATGTTGCCCAGAATCCATAAGATAGCACGGAAACATGTAAACCGGTATTTCCTAGTACTTTGTAGAACATTCTTTTTCCTGTCATATTGTCTTCACCTAAACCATCTGACAATGCACACTCTAATCAAGAATTTGCTATCTATTTTCTATCCAAAGAGGCCAATAGGTTTTCCAAATTTATCTGTAATTAGTAAATTTATTCCTAACCCAGATCTATGATATGCAATAATTTCCATATCGTGTATTTTATGTCCACTAGAAGATATACCAATTATTGGTATTTGACTATCTTCAAAATCTAATTTTCTTCTTTTGTTTGAATTCCCATCATCCCAACCTTCTATAATTTTAGGAGAAAAATTCAGACCTAAAATCATCTCACATCCTTCAGTCCCCTGTGATGCTTCCTCATCACCCTTACTTGGAAGTGCAGCACAATTTGGATGAGAGTGAATGTAATGACAGAATCTTGAACCTCTCATTCCTCTGTTATCTGCAAAGAAATCGTCTGTCCAATCTTCAGGAATTTGATGTACAGAAAATGAATCTCCTCTATTAATTAGGTGTGGCTCACCTAAAACAAAACCTTGTCCTGCAAACAAATCAGTTTTGAAAGGTTTAAATTTCTCGTCTACTATTTTTGGATTTTTAATTGAGAAGTCAGGATCAATTCCAACCAAAATTTCATCCGGCAAACAATTAAAAGACCAATGTATAATTTTTGATAATGTCTCTATTGGGATCAGTAAATATGCTACATATTTCCCCCTCTTTTTCCAAGAATCTGAATTATAATTCATGGCAGCATTAATTATCCAATCATCAATAATAATCTCACATCCAATGTTACTTTCTTTCTAAAAATAAATCCAGCACCAGATGATCCCAATGCGGAGAATAACTTTTAACCTTAATCAAATTTTTTCTATTAATTTTATAATTTTCATTAACTAATTTTTCTTCTACATCTGAAACCCAATCTTCATAATTTAATGACCTTCCAAGTCCATGAATATGTAAAATTCCACCATCATATTTCAAAACCCTAAGTGCGGGTTTTAATCCTTCTAATGAGCTAGGTAAAAGACCCAGTATCACCCTATCTGCTATATCTTTTAATTCATTTGTGGTAATTCTATTATCACCTTCAATTATCGAACATCTTGCCTCATCGATATCATTAATTTCTATATTCCTTCTTAATGCAGAGATTGCGATTGGATTCCATTCAAAAGAATAAACATGCTTGGCCATTTGATTATTTAATATTGGTAAAGAATAATAACCAATTCCTGCATATAAATCAACTATTATATCATTTTTTATGATAATTTCACCCATTCTTCTTCTTTCATTAATATTTCCTGCAGAAAACATACATTTTGTAAGGTTATATCCAAATTTTACACCATTTTCTAACCTCACAACCCAATCATCTTCCCCTAATACCATTCTAACATCACTTTCTCTCTTTCTACCACGAATCTCTCCCTTAATCCCCATATATATATTTTTAGCACTAAATTATTAATCTTATAATTGGCGCTAAATGTTGAAATGAAAGTCCCGTTTAAATTCTCAGAAAAATTCTGTAATCTTCCTAGCCATATTTTTACCTATTCCAGGAACTTTCACTAATTCTTCTTCATTAGCACTAATTATGCCTTGCTTACCGCCAAAATATCTTAGCAAAGATTGTATTTTTTTTGCTCCTAATCCTTCTATTACTTCCAAAGGATCTCCGAGAGCAATCTTATTCCTTCTCTTTGAATGGAATGAATTAACGAATCTATGAGCTTCATCACGAGCATAGATAAAAATTCTACCCTTCCTGTCAAGGGCATATTCATTTTCATTTTCAGTGTATAATCTCTCTTCTCTTTTCGCCAAAGCTGCTACCTTGAATTTATTCTCAAAACCCAAATCTCGGATTAATTTATTGATTATCGATAGATGAGCAATACCTCCATCTAGGAGAATTAAATCAGGCCATTCTTTTTGATTTTTTATCCATCTGCTTACTATTTCTTTCATCATAGATATATCATCTAAAGCTTCACTCTTTACTCTGTAAGTCCTATATTCTTTCTTTGATGGTCTCCCATCCCTAAAAACTATAGAAGCACCTACTCTTACATTTCCCATTAGTTGTGCCATATCGAAGCAAACTAAGTGCTTTAGATTATCAATCCCAATTAGAGAAGCACCATCATCGGCTGCAACAGCTTCTAAATTTCCTGAATTTTTCCATAGTTTTGATTTTAATTGAATCTCCGCATTTCTATCTGCCATAATTCTTAGTTTTGAAAAATTTCCTCTTTTTGGTATTCTAACCTCAACCTTAGACTTTCTTCGTTCAGTCAACCATTCAGTCATTTCCAAACCTAACGGACAAGGAACTAGGATAATTTTTGGAGGTAAACAATTACCATAATGTTCACTTAATATTAAAGAAATCGAATCTACAATATCTCCTTTATGAATTAAAGGGTAACTTTCCTTAGATTGAATAATTCCATCTTTTGTATGAAGAATTACTACACATCCCCTATCTCCTTGAGAAGAGAATCCCACCGCATCACAGTCTTGATAAAATCTACTAGAAACTATATTTTGTGAAATAGTATTTTGTAATGTAACTATCATATCTCTAGTTCTAGCAGCATTTTCAAAATCTAATCTCTCAGAAAATTTATCCATTTCATTTTGTAACTCGATTATTAATTCTCCGGCATTTCCATTCAAAATTCTACATACTGTTTCTATCCTTTTCGAATAGTCTCCATATCCATTATCTTCAATAAATCCAAATGGTAAATTGCCCCTCTTATCTCTAATTCCGAAATATCTTCTTATTAGCTTGATAACTCGTTTTGCATCTCCTGCATTAGGAAAAGGCCCCCAAAATTTCCAATTTTCTTGAGGCGTTCTAGTATACATAATTCTAGGAAAATCATCCGATGTGAGTGCAATAAATGGATATGATTTATCATCCTTTAGTTGTGAATTATATTTTGGCTTATGTTTACGAATTAATTGCCGCTCCAAAATCAGAGCCTCAGATGGATTTTGAGTAACAATAAAATCAATTTTTTCGGCTTCTTTAATTAGCTTTGGAATCATTTCTCGGTCTGGATTTTTTGAAAAATATGAACGAACTCTAGATTCAAGATTTGTAGCCTTACCAACGTATAATGTTCGACCATCCGTCCCGAAAAAAAGATAAACACCGGGCTTTTTTGGCAAATCTAGGTTTTCCGATTTCATGCCCATATAGTGATGCGCCACAGGTGAATACACATGAACTCGTGGTATGGCGGGTAGGGTGTGCTCAAACAATCCCAACTAAAAATTCTATCACACTTAGAAAAATTTAATTCTGATTTAGAAGAATCTTGGGACGTCCCTAGAGGACTTTGTTTACCGGGAATTTCTGAAGCGATAGGAGTAGTTAGATCAGCAGTTCACTCTCCATTGAATGAATTAGAGAAAGCTGGATATGTATTTTCTCGTAATGCCCATGTCACCAATGCAGGTTCTAGAAGAAGAAAGGTAGTTCACATCACTTATTCAGGTAGAGAATTAATTTCCAAAGTAGAAATTATTCCGGGAAAGGGTAGACAGTTTGGCCCAATTCCAGATTTGGGAATAATTTATGGAAGAGACAAAATATCTAATCAAATATTTGATTTGCTAGCTAATGGAAAAAATATAATTCTCAGTGGACTACCTGGTATTGGAAAAACATCGCTTGCTAGATTAATTTCAGAATTGTTAATTGTAGATGGGTGGACAGTAAGATGGGCATCTTGTGATTTAGATTCTGGCTCCGATGAAATAGCAAAAATGTGGATAGGAAAATCAGCACCCACCAATCCTAGAGCTATTGTATCGTTACTTAGCCCCACAAAAAATATATTAGTTATAGATGAGATTCAAGCCGTTTCGAAGAGACATATTTCTAGTGTGCATGAATTGATATCTCATTGTTGTGAATTTGGAATTAGAACACTATTGATTGTTAGAGCTCCAAATCCGTTGCCAAATTTAGAGAATTTTCAAGAAGTTAGGGTTGATGGAATATCGCCATCCGATTCACTATCGATTCTATCTCCGGAATTATCAGAAGAAAGAGCTTTAGAAATCTCAGAATCATTAGGTGGACACCCACTAGCATTACACTTATGGACCCCAGAAGATAAACTTCCCGAGAAAGGTCAAGCAGTTCAAGAATTTGTAGAAGACAATGTTCTCGTTAAAATCTCATCAATAGCTAAGGAATCATTGGATGAATTAAGCATCTCTCCTCTACCTCTGGATATTAAAGAAATATCTAATGAAGAAGGAGTAATTGAGCTAGATGAATCAGCAATCCTTAGATGGAAATCTTCACAATTTGAACCCTATCATCTGATTAAGAATGTGAGAAAAGCCCAACTAGATGAAGATCAAATTAGAGATTTACATTCCAAGCAAATGAAAAAATGGTCTGTAATTGAAGGAGAAAGAGCAAGACGAATGGAAGTTTATCACAGTTTGAAATCTTCAACACCCAGTGAAGAATGGTTGATAGAGAATATTACATTAGTTTTCAAATCAAATAGTACTTCAGCTGCTATACTAGTTGAGGAAGCACTGACTGAACACGAATCTGAAAAGTTACGTGAGTTAGCCGCTGAAATAGCTTTAGAGAGGGGAGAAGCAGATGTTGCAAAAAAACATGTAGATTCACTAGCATCTGGATCAATGAAAGATTTACTATTTTCAAGAATCCATAGAATTCAAGGAGATTCACAAAAAGCTTCCGAACTGGAAAAAAAAGCAATAAGGTCTCTAAATTATTCCGATAAAGTTAGAGCTCAAATTTCATCTTTAGTAAGAGAATTTGATGATCATCTACCCGGATTTATCGATAACTACTCTGCAATGGAAATTGTTGATAAATGCAAAAAAGTAGATATTTCTAATCTAGATTCTATTGATCAAGGACATGCAACTCTTTCTTTAGAATTACTAAAACATAGTGCAGCGCTAAGAAATAACAACCTAGAATTAGCATCAAAATGCAGAGGTATAATCGAACAATTTCTTGGAAATGATAGCTACAGACTGGAAATCCTGGACTTACAATCTAGACTCTCAGTTAGAAGTGCGAATGTACAAGTTTTTGAAGCCATAGAAGATGTAAAAAAATCAATAAAAAAAATACCTAATTCATTAGAGAAAATAAAGCTAATTCACTTAGCCCTAGAGGCTTGTAAATCAGAATTTCCTGATTGGCTTATAGAAGAACATCAAACAAATTCACCCACATCCCTAAGTGAAGATAAATCAGCCCATAGGAGGTTAATTGCCCAATGGTGGTATTGGAGAGGAATACTAAATCCTTCAAACAAACTCTCTCACTGGAGAGAAGCGATAAGTAGATTCAAGTTAGCTGAATGTAATAATGCTGCGAAAAATTTAATTCAATTACTTTCTAAATCTTTGTAATCATCTCCACACAAGAGATAACATATCAGACTCAAGCCGGGTGGTATGAGGAATCACGAACACATAAAATCCAGTACCTCATTAATTCTAATGTTATTGTTATTTAGCATATCAAATCCATTTGTGGGCGCTCAAACTTCTAATCCTAATACTGTTTGGTCAGGTACGATAAATCTACCTGAAGGATATACAATAAATTCTGGTGAATCAATTACTGTTATTGCGGGAACTACAATCAGATTGGGCGATGGACAAAGATTATGGGTAGATGGAAGAATTTCTATTTATGGTGAATCTCAGTCTGGTGTGATTTTAGAAATTTTAGGAAATGGAAAACATGAAGGTATCAATTTTAATTCATCAAGTTCGGGTTTCGGTTCCGTAATCGAAAATTTAACTATATTCGACTCAACATACGGAATAACCATTTATGGATCAGATCCTCTAATAATTAATACTACAATAATTAATCCAGACAGAGTAGGAATAGATATTTTTGATTTTGGAAATCCACGAATCTTCGATTTAAAAATCTCTGATGGAGGTCAAGATATTCATGGTACAACAACCTCTTGGAGATATGGAATAGGAATTTCCGTCGGATTTCAATCTAATATTTTCATACACAATGCCTCAATATCTAATTTAATTACTAGAGGAATAAATCTATGGGGACAAGCAAATGGAATATTGAGAAATGTAGAATTAACTAACATTTCTGGATCAACATTGGCAGGATGTGCAGCAATTTGGGTAGAAGATAGTTTCGCATTATTTGAAAATACTAGTATCTCGAAAAGTGATAATGGAATAATTTCACGAAGTGAAACAGGAAGTTGGTTAAACAAGCCAACCTTCCTCAGGACAACTATTGAAGATAGTCTTTACAGAGGAGTCTTGGTAGATAAATCCAATAAATCCGACTATCTTCAGCTTGGAAATAGTCAGGCAAAATTTGAAGATTTAACAATTAGAGGCACTGGCGGCCCTCTCACAAAAACTCCAGGACTAGGAATTAACGCTTTTGAGGTAAACACTAGCTCGGTCATTTTATCTGGAACCAATGTAATACAAAATAATCCCGTCGTTGGGTTTAGAGGATACATGATTGATAATTCGACTAATATTTCTGGACTCATTCTTGAACAAAATGGAAATCCTTCCTCAGTATTGCCCGATTGGCAAAAATCCAGCATGATGATTAGAGTTGCTTCTTGGACCAAATCTGGGCCTGCTGTAATAAATAATCTAACAATTATCAATTCATCAGGAATTGGTGCGCACTTAACTAAAGGTGGCATAATTGGGAATAATTGGTCCATTTCAGATTCTGGAAGTACAGGATTAATGATGAATGAATTCCACCCAAGATTGAATAACGTATCAGTTTCAAATAATTCACGAACTGGAATTACAGTTCTTAATTCGGGTAATGTCGAGCTTTCTGATATTTATTCCTCAAATAATTCTGCGGAAGGTTTCCTTTTCATGAATTCTAATTACGTTGAAGTACAAGGAAAAAATGTCACATGTGATAATTGCGTTTCTTCCGGTGACTACATCGGAATGAATATTATTGACTCAATAGATATTCAACTGAACAACTCAAAAATAATTTACCCTGTAAGCGGCCTAGGATTAAAGATTAGCAATGGTGGTTTAATTCATTCTGGTCATATATTAATTAACAAATTAGATATTATTTCCAACTCTTCTAATTATGCAATTGAAATGCATAATACATCAGCTAAATCTAATTTACTAGATATCTCAGGAGAAAATTTAGGATTATATTGGAGCGGATCGGTATTAGATTCATATCTCAATAATAGTGTTTTTAGTAGTGAAAATACTAGTTGTTTATATTTGGAAAATCATCAAACATTGTTTTCACATAATGTATCTTTTTCATGTAAAAATAACCCATCAATAAATCGAAGCATCGTATCATTTTCCGAATCCGAATTTATCAATCACTCCGACTCATTTAACCTCCTCGGTAGTAGCCACGTTTCATGGATTTCTAGCTCTCCAATCGGAAATCCAACAAATCTAGGTAATAACACTCTAGATGTGAGCTTTTTTCTAAAAATTTTTGTAATTAATCAGAATTTAATGAATATCCCTAATTCTGAAATCTCTATCAATTTCTCAGAATTTGAAAACCCTAGACTGATTACTTTGCCATTTTCAGGTTTTGATGTGGTAGGCCCGTTAATAGGAAAAAGATGGAACTCGATAGATTGGAGTGAAACAAATATGGCAAATATAACCTGCAATTATGATGATACAGAAAATTCTTCTCAGCCCGTATATGTGGATGAAGACAAGAATGTATATTGCAGAATAGATTTAAATCAACAAAAACCATTCCTAGTGTGGGACTATCCTGAGGATAATCTCGAGGCTTCATCTGGTTCTACGATATTCTTTTCAGCCAACAATAGTTTCGATTTAGATTTAGAAACTCTGTTTTTTTCATGGCACAGCGATTTGGATGGCAATTTATCTTCTGAATGCAATGTAAATGAAAACGGCTCATATCTGATTGCAAATGTAGATAATATATGTCTATCTGATGGAATCCATCAGATAACACTATTTTTATGCGATTTTTCAAGTAATTGTGTAAACGAAACTAGATCTCTAACTCTACTAAATTCACCCCCAGTTCTAGTTGCAGAATCCTTATCTCACGAATCTTCAGAGTCAGGAGAGATATCACTAGGATTAACATCAACTTTGTTAATTTCACTACACGGTACATTCGATAGTGAGGATAGTCTTTGGTGTTGGTATGAATTTCAATGGGAGAGTATTGTAATT
This sequence comes from Marine group II euryarchaeote REDSEA-S30_B12, assembly GCA_001629205.1. Taxonomy (GTDB): domain Archaea; phylum Thermoplasmatota; class Poseidoniia; order Poseidoniales; family Thalassarchaeaceae; genus UBA36. The sequence goes on along the minus strand of LURV01000115.1, from coordinate 15,082 downwards.
GATCCGTACAATGAGTTACCCATTCCAAATTTAGCAATTTTTAGAGATGGTACTAAATCTTCAGATATAATATACTTTGATGGTTCTGATTCCTATGATCCGGAAGGAGACGAAATCAGATTTGAGATTCATTCTTCTGTAGATGGAACTCTAACTTCTGGTACAGGATTGAATTCACTAGATTATTATGGCCATCTTTCCAAGGGTATGCACGAAATTACTCTGTATGTGAGCGATTATAATACAGAAAATATAGACCAATGGAATAGCGTTTCGACTACTCTTTTTGTTTCAAATTCAGAACCAAGAGTAACCATTTCCGAAAATATAATTAATTCTAAAATGGATTCATCAGATATTATTTCTTTTGAATTAATTGATTCTGGAGATTGGGATTTATCCTGTTCTGATTTACCAAATAATGGATCAGGATTTTATTGTAATCCGAATTCTACCCATAGTTCAGATATAGTAAGTGTATTGTGGGAAAGTGATTTAATTTCAGATCCAATCAGTAATTCATGGGAATTAGAGACGAGATTATCTTCCGGGACTCATAATATTTCAATTTCAATAAATGACGGACATGGAAAAACTGTCTCAGACTATATTATTATTACAATATCGGAGTCAGCACCAATTATTAGATTAGTAAATTTAACAAGTATAAATTCGATGAAATCTAACGCACCTATTTCATTTGATTTAACAAAATCATTTGATGCAGATGGCGACTTATTCAGATTATCATTAATTTCTGATATCCTTCCAAATCCTATAATAAATAACATTCAATGCTGTAATTCATTAATTAGTAAATATCTGCCAGCAGGAAATCATTACTTAACATTTATTCTAATTGATTCAGATGGAAACGAGCGATATCATTATCAAAATGTTTCTGTATTACCTTCAGATCCAACTTCTGTAATTGCTGGAATGTCTGATGGTGAGTATATACCACCAGGTAAAAGTATAGAATTAACATCCCAATCTTTTGATTTTGATGATGATATTATACTATCTCAGTGGATTGTAGATAATGAAGTAATTTCAGATAAAGAATCAGTGTCATTATTTTTAAAACCCGGAGTAAGAATAGTGGAACTATTAGTAACCGACTCGAGAGGAGAAACATCTATTGATGAAATTGAGATTGGCAAACCTATCGATACTATCATTACTGTCCATCTTAACGATTTGGATGGTACTTGCGAAAAGGTTGTAGGACAGTTAATATCTGGCGGAATTTCTGAAGAATTTTTACTAAATGATGATGGAATTAAAGGAGATGAAAAAGCTGGAGATAATATTTTTTCATACCGTTCATTTTTTACAGTAAATCAAGGAGAGATTGCAAAATTAGAAGTTTTCGCCGTTGATAACTCAATAAACTATACTAAGAGTGTTTTGACAATTCCAGTTTCAGATGATGAAGAGAATAATTTAGAGAAATTTCTACGAAATGATGTAATTCCCATATTGATTGGATTATTAATAATCTTAGCAATAATGGGAATGATTTTTCAAATTAGAAGAACTATAGAAATCAACAAAGATATGGAAGTAATAGAATCATGGTCTACATTTTCATCAGATGATGAAAAATCAGTAAGTAAAACTATTCATTCGAATCCTGAGGGCCCCAAGGAGTAATACTTCTAGTTAATCCAAATCTATGTGTAAATAGAAACCTCAGATTTAACAGCCCATCTCCCCAAGTATTTATTTCTGCTTCTCCAACTCTTTCTCTGTATGGAACACTAACTTCAACAGTTTTCTTTTTTCCCAGATATTTCCTAGCACGAATTTTAAACTCTTGGGATAAGGGCATACCGTCGTGTTTTGGTCTAACTCGAATATCATCAAATATTGATTTTTTAAATACCCACATTCCGCTCTGAGAGTCATTAATTCCATACCAATACAGTAGTTTCGCTGTAAAAGAAAGTACCCAATTTCCAAAACTATGCATCCCAGACATACTTCCTTCTTCGGATTTCTTCAATCTGTCGCATGTTATCCAAAGTAATTCTTCATCGATTAACTTCTTGACCAGCTTCGGAACCTCTTCCCCGGGATATGTACAGTCTGCATCCATTGTCACAATTATATCTCCCTTAGCCATTGAAAAACCAGTCTTATATGCCCTTCCATATCCCTTCCTAGGCTCGAGATAAACTGTAGCCCCTTCGGATTCTGCTAATTCTCTAGTGCGATCGGAAGAATTACCATCAATAATCAAGAAGTCTAGCTTTTCACACCAACTTACTACTGTAACATTTACCGGTAGCTTATCAGACATTGGAATTCCGAGCCTAGGGGGTTTTTTCAACCATACTGTAAAAACACTAGTCCCGCTCTATGAAGAATAGCATCTGCAGCCGAAGACGGGGTTCCACTATGCACATTTGTCAATTAGCCGGTGAATATCCAAATAGGTGGGGGGGTTTAGGCACTGCAGCCTACAATCTATCCAAAGCATTAGCATCTAAAGGCCATAAGATTACTGTTATTACAAGAAAAGGTGGTGGTAAATATCCAAAAATTGAGGGTGTAGATGTAATAGAAGTAAAATGGGTAAAAATACCTATGGAATTCACTAGATCGTTTGGTAGAAGAGCCCTAAAATCACTTGAAAAATTACATAAAGATAGTCCTGTTGATATCATTCATTTTCATGCTCCTTTAATCGCTTGGAATAAAAATCAGTTTAGGAAGGCCAATGAGATAGCTCCAATTGTAACTAGCCTACATGGTAGTTGGTTAGGAGAAAGACGTGGACTAATATCTAGTGCAAAATTTGGAGAGCCTGGTACGTGGGGGAATGTGAATGATATTGGAATCAGGATGCTAGCAAATCATTATGCTAAGTTTGAAAATATTGCAATTCAAAATTCTGAAATTTGTGTGGCCAACAGTATAGCAACAAAAAATGATTTCCTTTCAAATTATGAACCTCCTGCAAATTGGAACTGTGAGTCAATATTATGGGGAATTGATGCACAACTATACCGACCAATACATTCCGATTCAGAGGATGACTCAGTTAGGGCAAGTGAAATTAGAAAAAAATATAGTATTTCTTCAGATGCAAATCTAATTCTAGCAGTAGGAAGACTTGCTGCTAGAAAGGGTCATGGCTTTCTAATATCCTCATTCGCAAAATTATTGAAAAAATTACCAAACTCTCATCTGATAATCATAGGTAGAGGAAATCTAAGAAAAAAACTTCTCAGAAAAGTTAAGAAACTCTCCATTCAAGATTCAGTGAGTATTCTAGGTGGTATGTCATTCGAAAAAATCGCCGAATGGTACCGAATTTCAAGTATTATAGTCTACCCATCTTTTTACGAGGGTCAAGGCTTAATTCCTCTAGAATCGATGGCTTCAGGAACTCCATGCCTAGCATTTGATATGCCACCATTAACAGAAATGTTAGATGATGATGTAGGTGGGCTATGTGAGATGGATATCAACTCATTAGCAAATTCAATGTATGAATTACTCTCTACTAAAGATCTTAATGAGTTAGGATCGGCTGGAAGGCATAGAGTACTAGACAAATTCACAATAGAAGGAAATGCCAATGATTTCATTTCCATTTATGAAAAGGTAATTTCTAATACAAAAATCTAGGGAACCATTCATTGACTAAATACTCCTCCGGTGATTATGGATGAGTCCGAACAAGGTCAAACAAACTACAATATTGAACTCAATTCAGCAGCAAATACATTGATTATAGGCTTTTTAACTGTACTTTCACTATATTACCTTAAAGTTATTTTACTCCCTTTATCGGTAGCAGTAATTCTTTACATGTTGATTTTACCTTCTGAAAAATATCTATTTGATAAGATTGGAAATTCTGTGGCAGTATATGTAACTCTGGCATTTTTCACATTCTTTATTGCATATTCAATCTCGAATCTTTTATATTCTGAACTATCTCAATTTATAGATAATGATATACCAGAACTTCAATCTAGATTAGAACAGAAGTTAGATGATCTATCCAATCTCACTGTAAATGGGGTAGAAATAGGTTCTGCAACGAGCCTAATAACTGAATTTGCATCCCCAGATAGAATCAATTCCTTTGTTACATGGATTGCAGGAAATCTTGCTAGTTTATTTTCGAATTCAATTACAGTATTCATTCTCCTAGTCTTTCTAATTTTAGAGGGAGGAACGTTTCCTGATAGATTAAGAGCAGCCAGCCCTTCTTTATATGTAAAAATGGAAAAAATCGTTTCTAATTCAAGTGATGCCGTGAACAATTATATTCTAGTAAGATTCTTTATTAGCGTCGGTCAAGCATCAGTTTGTACAAACTATGGCTAGACCCAGTAACGGCATTAATAATGACTACTCTACTAATCGTGAATTGCTCAATTTTTGCAAGTTTCATCGAACCACAAATAGCAGGAGACAAACTCGGACTCAGCCCAATAGTACTAATTCTAAGTCTGATGGGCTGGGGAGTACTTTGGGGCCCAGTGGGACTAATTACCGGTCCAGTATTGACAGTAGTTGTAAGAATAATGTTAGAAGAAAGCGACAGCCTTCGTCCTTATGGGATAATGCTGGGTAAAAAGGACATCTACTCAGAAGAATAATAATTCGGAAAGATAACTATTAATTTTCCAGTAGAATTGATGCAAATTTCATTATCCAAACAAATATTGTGTAATCCCAAAGTTGAAAATTCTAATTCTTGATTATTTATTTCCCATTTTGCCCCAGTCAAAGTTACAGATTCAGTTTTTTCCATCGAAAAAATTGAAAACTCTGTTCCAGGTTTCATACTAATTCTCAAATCACCATCATCAGGATGATATCTATACGAAATCCTATCCCTATGAATTGCCCTAATTTTACATCCTAGAATTGCCTCATACATTGATGCCCAAATGCCCAAGATATGTTCAGATGATCCACCATCAACTCCTATAATATCAATTTCTTCATATCCTCTTTGTATTAGTAAATCTAGGGACTTAGTTAAGTCACTTTTTGACTGATCATCTAATTTAGTGAACGACACAGTTAATGACTCAGAATCCACTGAATCCATATCCCCTAGTATNNNNCGCCATCTATTCCGAAAATTTTTACATTATCATCTAAAATAGCATTGGTAATTTTTTCTTCTGGTAAATCCCCGTTGCACCACAATATAGCTCTCATATTATCTCCTATCTTGTATCACTTTTCCTTCTGAAAGAAGCTTAATATCATCCAATCTAGCTGTTGGATTTTTCATAACTCCCTTTAAGTTAAATCCCACAGAAACGGACCCTCCTAATGCTATATTATCTCCGAATCCAAAGTATGCAGTGCCCCTTGTCACTTGATCTTCTAATTTATTTCCGATTATTGATGCCCTACTATTCATACCGAATCCGAATTCTGCTAAATTACCAACTAATTCTTTTTTTGTCCCTCTTAGTCCACTTTTTACCATCTCTAAAATAGATCTGAAATCTTCCGCTTCCTTGCCACCATGTATTCTAGTAATTAGTCCTGATTCAATTTCTAAAGTGAGTGGCTCCGAAATTATATTTCCTTCCCAAGAACCGTCAATAACAACTTTTCCATTGGCCGAATTTTCTTTTGGCATTACAAAAATTCTTCCTGCTGGGAGATTACATATCTGCCCGGGTCTGTTACAAATTCCTCCATCTAGAAGTATCCATCTATTACCAGTTTTGAATGAAATATTTGTCCCTCCTTTAGTTGTAACTTTTACATCCCTTCTCCTTCTAAAAATAGAATTCATAGAAGATATTTCTCTCTGTAGTGCTCCAAAGTCTGCCGTCATTCCACCTTTGATCATCATTTCTCTAGTTACCCCGGGCATGGAAACTATTCTCGCTCCATCTTTACTTGCATTGAATCTTGCTCTAGTATGGGTTAATGATTTAACAGTTGCAATTACAATAGCCCTATTTTTACGCATTAATTCTGAAATCGGCGATGGAGGTTCTTTACCAGATCTATTCCCTTCTGGCATCATTACCATCAATATTCTATCCGTAACCTCGGCAGCTGCTTCATAGATTGCCTGTCCTATCTCCGATGTACTAGGGTCTGTTATTACCAAACAATCCTCTTCCCTACGTAACTGCAATGTAGTTCTGATTATGGATCTAGAAGTAGTTAATATCTCATTAGAAATACTGGTACTATTATCCGAGTCCAGATTCATTATTTTTTCACCATTTTTTCAATTAAATTGCAATTGTTACATGCCATTTTCCATTACGGAAATGTGGCATTATTGGGCCACCATGTTCTGCAGATGCTATTATTCCGCTGGGTGAGAATTTATTTATCATTTTTAATGCTTCAGTTAAGTCTTGCCAATCATCAAAAATAATTTCACATCTATATTTGTGTACTACCTCATCTGTCAACCCATCCATAACTTGTACAGTTGAAACCTGTAAATTCGTTTGACAGTCATACCACTTGCCTAACTTGTATCCCATAGTGTCGAGAAAGCATTGTAGTACTAGAAAAAATCGGAACCATGTGCTCTTAAACAATGTCAAGAGACTTACTTCTGTTAGTTATTTCAGCAAATATATCTGCTATAAAATCGTTCAATGGGATATCATTCCTTTGTTTTCCATCTCTAGCTCGTATCGAAACAGTCCTAGTTTTTACTTCCTCATCACCAATTATTGCCATGTAAGCTGGACGCATTTTCCTATGGATTCTTATTTTCTTCCCAATGGTATTATCCGATTCATCCAATTTTACTCTAACTCCGGCAGTTTCTAATAGATTCTTTACTTCCTTTGCATATTGCTTATGTTTTTCAGAAATTGTGATTACTTGAACTTGAATGGGAGATAGCCATGTTGGCAAATTCCCAGCTGTATTCTCCAATAAGAAAGCTGCAAATCTCTCATGAGTACTTAGAGGAGCTCTATGAATAACAAAAACTTCTCCATTCTCAATTCCAGTTTCATCCATGAATGAAAGTTCAAATCTTTCTTTTGCTGCAAAATCTAATTGTATTGTGGCCATACTTTCTTCTCTACCAAGAGCAGTTTTAAACTGAATATCTATTTTAGGTCCATAGAATGCAGCTTCTCCCTTAACCTCTTCATAATCCATATCTAGATTATCGAGAATTTCTCTTAAATAGTTTTGAGTAGATTTCCAATTTTCTGGTTGATCAATGTACTTGTCCTTTTTCTCTTCATCCCACAAAGAAAGTCTTAGATGATAATTATCAAATCCGAAAGTATCATAGTACTCCTTAGCCATTAAAATATTTGACTCTACTTCTGATGCAACTTGATCTAATGTACAATAGATATGAGCATCATTCATTGATAGCATCCTTACTCTTAATAATCCAGCTAATGTTCCTGATAATTCATTCCTGTAAACTGTACCATATTCAGCGATTCTCAATGGTAAATCTCTGTATGATCGTTTTTTGTTTTTGTAAATTCTGTGATGCATAGGACAATTCATCGCTTTGATATAATATTCACCATCATCCATTTCCATTGGAGGATACATCCCATCGGCGTAATGTGGTAAATGCCCACTTGCTTCGAATAACTCCCGCTTGCCAAGTGCGGGAGTTGTTACTCTGACATAACCATATGAATCTTCAGTTTCCAATGCAAATTTTTCAATCTCAGATTTCATTATTTCACCATTTGGAAGCCATACTGGTAGTCCCCTCCCAATCATTTCATCAATCATATACAATTCCATTTCTTTGCCAATCTTCTTGTGATCTCTTTTTACGGCCTCTTGAATTTGCTTCTGTCTTTCTTTCAATTCTTCTTTAGTAGAATAACACATTCCATATATTCTAACTAATGATTCGTTTTCCCTATCTCCTTTCCAATATGCTTGACTCGTACTTGTTAACTTAAACCAACGAAGATAAGATGTATTTGGGACATGTGGCCCCCTACATAAGTCTACAAAATCACCCTGTCTGTAAATTGATGATCCCATTTCATTACCTATTTTTTCATTCATAATCTGAATCTTAAATTTATTATCACTAAATATTTCTCTCAGTGCATTATTATCCATTTCTTCTCTAATAATGGAATGATTTTTTCTGATATGTTCATTCATCCTTTTTTCAATCATTTTTAGACCATCATCACCTATCGGTTCCATGAAGAAATCATAATAGAATCCATTATCAACTGGCGGACCAATAGTAGGCTTGGCGTCTGGAAATAATTCTGTCACAGCTTGAGCAAGTAAATGTGCACAAGAATGTCGAATAATATATGAACCTTCATTGGAATTTCCATAAATCGGCTCTAGATTACAATCATCTTCAACCTCATGAGAAAAATCTCGCTCTTCTCCATCTACTAATCCAGCAATGATGTTTGATTTCTTACCAAATACGTTTCTAACTACTTCTCCGACAGAAATACCTGAATAATATTCATGTTCTTCTGCATTAACTTGAATCCTTATCATGCTCAACGTAGTCACCAATATTCATACTTAAAGAGTCATTATTCAAAATACGTTCGTCCAAAAATCATCATTTGATAGTAATTTGAGTTCCAGCTTTTCCAGCTACCATAGATTCAATATCTTCCAGAGAACCAATCACCGCTCGTTCTCCAGTCCTTCTTACAAAATCACAAGCAGCTTCTACTTTAGGAGCCATAGAACCAACCTCAAATTCCAGTAAATCTAATTTATCAGGAGTAGTATGCTCAATAATCTCAGAATTTTTTTCGCCCCAATCTTTGTATATACCTTTAGTATCCGTTGCTAATATCAAAAGTCGAGCATTTAGTTGTCTAGCTAATAATGCACTGGCTCGATCTTTGTCAATTACTACTTCTACTCCTTCCAAATCACCATCTTTATTGTAAATGGTAGGAATTCCACCACCACCTGCACAAATTACGACAGTTCCATTTTCAAGTAACCAGTGAATAGGCCTGAGCTCAAATATCCTATGCGGTTCTGGTGAAGGGACTACTCTTCTCCACATTTCTCCGTCTTTAGCGATTTCCCAATTATTTTCCTTAGCAAGTAATCGAATCTCATCAATTTCATATCTGGGTCCAATTGGTTTAGTCGGATTAACGAAAGCAGTATCTTCAGGATCTACTTCCACCATGGTAAGAATAGTTGCGAATGGAATCTCGACTGGTAATAGATTTCCTAGCTCCTGCTCAATCATATACCCCAACATTCCTTCAGATTGAGCGCCTAAAATATCAAGAGGATATTCTGATTTTTTTTCATATGATGCGGCTTGTAAAGCTAAGAGTCCAACTTGAGGTCCATTTCCGTGGGTAATAACTAGTTGATTTTCTGATACCAATGGAGCTATAGATTTAGCTGCAATTTTTACATTTTTTCTTTGATTCTCAATTGTCATGTCTTCACCCCTCCTGAGGAGAGCATTACCTCCAAGGGCCACCACCACTCGCATATATCAGCCGGGTGGCATATACCGATAATAATGACCTTCCTTTCCGCTAACATATGACTCGTATCGGAGTACTAGTAAATCCAGACGCAGGTTTGGGTGGTAAGCTAGGTTTGAAGGGTAGTGATGGTCAAGCAGATATTGCAAGATCAATGGGTGCAGAAGACAGATCTGGACCTAGAATGGAAAAAATGCTAATCTACTTCAGTTCTATAGACAGAACAGAAAATATAGAATGGGTAACTAGCGATGGTAGAATGGGGAGTGACTGGTTCCCGAACAATTTTAGGGACAAAGTGGAATCTATTCATTCATCGAAAGGAAAAACCTCTGCTTCTGATACCAGTGACTTAGTAAAACAACTATTAGAATCCAAAATAGATGTTCTAATTTATGGAGGTGGAGATGGCACAACCAGAGACATTGTAAGCAATTTACAGGAAAATAACTGTCCCGAACTACCAATCATCGGTGTCCCATCAGGAGTTAAGATGCATTCAGGATGCTTCGCAACATCTCCCAAAGCTGCAGCTGAAGTACTTTCATCATGGATTAGGGGTGACTTATTAGTGTCTAATACAGAGGTTTTAGATCTCGATGAAGAAAAATATAGACAAGGAAAATGGATAGTTAAACTGTATGCTGAAGCAATGACTCCTAACTCTCCAAAATGGATGCAAGGATCCAAGGAATTAATTCAAACCGACTCCGAGGAAGAGATTATTCAAGGAATTAGTGAACATATTTTTGAGTCCCTAGTCGAAGAAGATAGAATGATTATTTGGGGCTCTGGTGGAACTTTGAGAACTATAGGTAAAATGCTTAATTTCAACCTAACTACACTTGGTATAGATATTACAGTTGGAAAATCCCAAATCGCAACAGATGTAAATGAGCAGCAAATAACTCAACAGATTCAGAGTCACTCTGGAACTATATCATTACTCTTATCACCAATGGGAGGTCAAGGTTTTTTAATAGGAAGGGGAAATTTACAATTATCTCCAAAAGTAATTAGAATGATTGGAATTGAGAATATTATTGGAATTGTTACTCCATCTAAATTGCTTAGTGTTAGAAAACTTAGGATAGATTCAGGGGATGATGAATTAGATATTGAATTCTCAGAACTAAAATACATGAAAGTAATCCAAGGATATAGGACCACTAGGATTTTACCGATAGAAGTTACTTAGATTTTAAGACCGCTAGCAGCCATCAATAATCCTAGAAAAGGAGGGCTGGGCCTACTCGGCCTGGATTTAAATTCAGGATGATATTGAGTCCCTACATAATATGGATGATTTTCCAATTCCATAATTTCGCATCTTTCTCCCGAATCATCTTTCCCCACAAAAATTAATCCTGCATGTTCTATTTTTTCGATTAAATCTGGATTGACTTCATATCTATGCCTGTGGCGCTCATCTACAAATTCAACTCCGCCATATAATTTCTTAATTTTACATTCTCTAAGGAATGGAGTAGGTTTAGAACCTAATCTCATTGTACCGCCCATGTGAGTTTTCGAAATTTCTGGCATGAATATCACTACCGGGTTTTCCGTATCCTTTTCAAATTCGGTAGAGTTAGCATTCTCTAGTGACAATACATTCCTGCAAAACTCAATTGTGGCTACTTGTAATCCCAAACAAACTCCCAGATAAGGAATGCCATTTTTTCTGGCATATTCCGCGGCCTTTATTTTTCCCTCTATTCCCCTTATTCCAAAACCTCCAGGGACTAATATTCCATCAGCCTTTTTCAGTACAGACCATGCAGAATCATATTTTTCAGGATTAGAATTCTTTGTTTCATCATCTAACTCAGAAGACTCTATCCAATCTATAACTAATTTCCTATCAACCCTGAATGATGCATGCTGTAGAGCTTTGATAACACTCAGATAAGCATCAGATAAATCTGTATATTTCCCAGCTAAAGCTATGTGTACTTCTTCCGCACTCTCTAAGAAATCTACATGATTTGCCATTTCTTTCCAATCATCAAGAATTTTTCTTTCTTCAGGTACTTTGAAACCTAGCTTAGAGCCTAGTAAGTTGGTTACTCCTTGACCATCCATCATTATTGGGACTTGGTATATATTTGAAACATCATGTGCAGATATAACTTCATCAGGAGAGACATGACAAAAAGCTGCAATCTTATCTCTAGTATCATCAACCAATGGACTCTTTGATCTACATACCAACATATCAGGATTAATTCCTAATCCCCTAAGATCCTTGACTGTATGTTGAGTAGGTTTAGTTTTCTGTTCACCCACTGGACCCATTACAGGTATTAAACTAACATGTACAAAGCATATATTTTCTTTACCAACTCTAAATTGAAACTGTCTCAGAGCTTCAATGAAAGGTGCACTTTCTATATCTCCTACAGTGCCGCCTAATTCTATTACGCACGCATCAGGACTTTTTCCATTACCGTCACTAGGAATGTGCGAAACTCTTTCTATCCAATTTTGTATTTCATCAGTGACATGTGGGATTACTTGCACAGTCTTCCCGAGATAGTCACCACGTCTTTCTCTTTGTATTACTGAATCATATACTTTCCCAGTAGTAATATCATTATCCTTAGTCAAACTTATATCTAGAAATCTCTCATAATTTCCCAAATCTAAATCGACTTCACCGCCATCATCCAGTACGAAAACCTCTCCATGTTCAAAAGGAGACATTGTACCTGCATCCGTATTCAAATATGGATCAATTTTTACTGCAGTCACTCTTAATCCAGCACTTTTTAACAATACTCCAATACTACTTGCTGTTACTCCTTTCCCTAATCCAGAAAGAACTCCTCCCGTCACTACTACATACTTCATACTATCAACGGGGTTGTAAGCAGTTGCCAAAGGCATATGAATATTGGCTTTAAATTTAACATCTTGAATACTTTAATTTGAAGTATCTATACATTTAGGGTAGAGGTGTGAAATTGTACGAGGGGTCTAAAATTTTAGTGACAGGCGCTCTTGGTCAGATTGGTACTGACTTAACTGAAGCACTAAGAAAAAAATATGGACAGAATAATGTAATCGCCACAGATATTCGAACAATTGAAAACCATCCTTCCGTCAGTGATGGAATATTCCAGAACCTAGATATCATGGAAACTCAAAAATTAATTGAAATTTGTAGGAACAATGATATCGGGATAATTTACCATTTAGCTGCATTACTTTCTGCAGTGGGAGAGAAAAATCCAGAGAAGTGCAGAAAAATCAATATCGACGGAACAATTTCTATTCTCGAAGCAGCAAGATTATGTTCGCTTCGTGTTTTTGCTCCATCATCTATAGCTGTTTTTGGTCCAGATTGTCCTAGTCATGCATCTCAATCATCCCCTCTAAATCCAACAACAGTATATGGTCAAACTAAAGTCATTGGGGAAAAACTAGCCAGAGAATACTGGGAAATTCACGGAGTCGATACTAGGGGTATAAGATATCCCGGGCTTATTTCTTACAAATCACCACCTGGCGGTGGTACAACAGATTATGCTGTAGAAATTTTTCATTCTGCAATTAATCATGGCCAATATGAATTTTTTGTTGAACCAAATACTAGACTACCTATGCTATATATGGATGATGCAATCAGGGCTACTCTGTCATTAATGGATAGTCCATCTGAATCATTAGGAATCTTTAGATCAGGCTTCAATGTGTCAGGAATCACATTCACCGCTCAAGAATTAGCCTCAAAAATAGAGGAAAGAATTGAAGGTTTCAAATATAGTTTTGTACCAGATCATCGACAAAAAATTGCTGATTCATGGCCCGATTCAATAGATGATTCGATATCTCGAAAAGAATGGAAATGGAGTCCACAATTCGATTTAGATTCCATTATTGATGCGATGTTTGAAGGAATTGAGAATACTTAATCTTCTTCAGATTCCCAATCGGGAGTCGTAATATCTGTTTTCGCCCAAAGAATATCATCAATTCTAAGAACACTATTCACAGCCTCAGTGGCCTCAATAATCGATTGTCTGAATACAAGAGATGGTTCAAGAACTCCACTCTTTTCCATATCTTCATTACTCCCATTAAAAATATTTAATCCAATCCAAGGGCCATTTTTAGCTTGTTCAGCTGAAAGGGAAAGAATTGTATCCACAGGATCAAATCCAGAATTTTCTGCCAAAACTCTTGGTACAATTTCTAGTGATGCCGCAAATGCATCAATAGCCAATTGTTCTCTACCTGAATGTTTATTGGCAAAACTCCTGAGTTGTCTGGCAAGATGGACTTGAATTGCCCCGCCACCAGGTAATATCCGAGAATCGTCTGAAAGCTTCGATGCTACTCCAAGTGCATCATCAAATGTTCTCTCGACTTCGTCACGTTTTTCAGGAGAAGTTCCTCGAATCGCAACTGTCATTCCACCATTCTTTACTCCAATAATTGTTGTAAATTTTCCCTCTGAGATAATTTCTTCATATCTCCTAGAATAATTTCCAACATCCGAACTATTTAGCCTCGAAATATCTCTACATATTTTGGCCCCGGTTACCAAACTAAGTAATTCAATATCTTCCCTTTCAAATCTTCTGTAAGCTACAATTCCGGAATTTGTAAGTAGCGAAATAGCCTCATCTGTTATGCCATCTCTAACAATTAATAAATCAATTTCTTCATCAACTAATTTTTTAATTTTTATCTCTAGTTTATCTCTACTTCGTTTATGAAAATCTTCCATTATACCAGGAGAACTAATTTCAATTTCTGTGTCGATTTCTAATTTTTCATTTTCAAATCCACCGTCTAAAATTACAATTCTACCTTCATTTGATTCAGAATTTGAAGATATATCAACTCTGGTTTTAGCAATCATCAGTCCTGGAATTATTTCTGTATCCATCACAGTTCCTTCTTTCAGTTGAAGCCTTTTTACTCTTATTTTCTCAGAATCTCTTGAATTTCCAGAATATTCTAAATTATTTGCAGCTTCAATGGCTAGAAAAGCCAATCTTTCTTTTAGTACAGAATCTACTTTTCCAGATAGTACTGTTCTAATTATATCGTTTCTATGTGTTTCATTCAATTTCCTAGAATGTAATTTTATCTGTTCTAAACATTCATTTAGGGCGAGCTCAAATCCTTGAATAATTATTGTTGGGTGAACGCCTAATTTTATCAAATCTAAAGAATTTTGTAGCATCTCTGAAATTATCAAAATTGTAGTAGTAGTCCCATCTTTAGCCGCTCTATCTTGGGACATTGAAGCACCAATCAATAATTTAGCTGTAGGATGGTCTATCTTTGCTTTCTCTAGAACCGTAACTCCGTCATTAGTGACAGTAACTTCCCCATTTTCACTCACTAGCATCTTATCAAGGCCATTCGGACCAAGTGTAGATCTGACAGCACCTGCTAATGCTGTTGCAGTCTTAATATTGTTAATTAGGGCAGATTTACCCACCAATCTTTCGGTATCATCTAATGCCAAACTCTCTTCAGATTCCACCACAATACTGCCGAAACAAAGTTACGTTTTGAATCCCTTCATAGAATATTCAAAAAATTCATGATATTTCTTCCGTGCTATTCAAATACCTCCTTACGTTCCCACTATACAACCGGCGGTTGACTAG
>LURV01000114.1 GCA_001629205.1 Marine group II euryarchaeote REDSEA-S30_B12 | reverse complement strand
ATATATGGGTTATTGAGTTCTCGATCGATTCTCCAATAGCTGTCAACGCTAATCCTATCTAGATAAAGATCGAATTCATAATCGATGTTGCATGACCAGTCACTGATGGTTAATGTCCAGAAAAATTCTGATTCTCCAACCCCATAATCTGTCTTTGACCGAGAAGAAGAATTCAAAAATGTCTCGATTTGAGTAGTGAGCCGGAATGAAACATCTGATCCAACATCTACATGCCACTTCATTTCATGTTCGCCATGAGATAAATTTGTAGTTTCATTAACTTCCTTCCAAGTCCCATTGTCTTTGAAGAGTAGACTTACTGGAGAATATGGTTGGACTTCTGTCCCGTCGCATTCGGGATCTAAGTCTACACTAGTCCCATCAACTTGAGTCCAGGTATCAGAAGCTACCCTATCTGAATCCCACCACTCTTGAACTACCTCTGAATCTGATGTGTAAAGATATCCATAAATATCTAAATCACACCAAGAACTTGGAGCATCGATGGTGAAATTAACTAAGCTATAGTCTGAACTTGCATTGAAAATTAAATACTCATACTGCTGTCCATTAATTGTTGACTCGTCTGATGCGGTGTAAGATGAACTTCTGTAAGTATAAAATTCTAATAGATATTCCATTCCCAATTGTAAGTCCGATAGATTCCAAGTAAAATCGTTTGAGCCATTTGATAGATCGTTATCTAGAGTCGAATTGAAGATACCTGCATTCGTGTCAAACGTACCTAAGCTAATATCTCCCCAATCTTCGCATTCAGTTTGGAGTGTCAAATGATAGCTATCTAGTGTATATGAATTGCCATCAGGCTCATCTAGGTAAAGATAGGCATACACATGTGGATTACAATCAAAATCTTGTACAGTTGCATTCCAGTAAATATTTTCATTGTTGAAAGTAAAATATTCATCCATAACTCTATCATTTTCGTAGTAGAATCGTAACCTTAGCTCGGAACCATTAGCTGATTCGGGCAATGACCAGTAAAATTGTAAATCTTTTGTAGCTGATGTATTGAAGTAATTGTTGGAAGAATTTACTTCTTGCCAGCTTAGATTACCTGATGCATCGGGCATCTGGGCGTAAAGATTCAGTAATTCATCATAGCTTCCAGAGGATCCATCGCATGGACCGTTTGCTTCAATTTCTATTTTCTCAATTTCTATCCAACCATGTGCGGATTTTGCATAAAGTGTTGCATCAATATCTACATCGCAAGTGTGATCATAAATTTTGAATGTGTTATCTGACCAGCAGAATGTTTTAGCTGATGACCAAGTTCCGCATTCTTCATTTACAAAATCAGTGATTTGATTGTTCTGATGAATTTTCATTACTGTCTTATAGTCTACAGAATTAGAGCCGACAAGTTTCCACCTAATTTTGGCATCTCCTGATGAGAAATTATAGTCGTCAGTAATTTCGACGGTACCAACACCTGATATTACTTCGCTCAATGCATAGGAGCTAACTCCCTCGGTACAATCTAAATCAAAGTCTTCGGAAAAGTATTCTACATAGCGAGAATTTGTTTCATCATATATTCTTCCAAATATATTGATGCTACAATCCCATCCTGAATCAGCACCTAATTTGAATCTGAAAACTTCATCTTCGGATTGTGCATCAAAATATAGAGTTCGTCCGTATGAATTTGTCTGAGTACTCCAACTGTAATATAATCTGTAGCTATTACCTGGAACTAGATTAGTTGTTGTGAAAGAAGCTGTAGCTGATGCACTGTGAATTGCTCCAGTGTGATTGTGATTCCAATCTCCATTTGAATCCATAAGGCTGAAGTAAAGTGGTTCTGAGTAGCAATAATTTGTTGCATTTGGTGAAACTTCTGATGGTTCGTTCCAATCCCACTCTCCATCACAAAGCTCCCATGAACCATCTCGATTACTATCATAATGGTAATTATCCCTTCCATAGTAGTCGATAGTAGTAATTTCAGTTGCATTTTCATAGCTCACATCGCGTGTTGAAATTAGTAGTGTATCATCCCAACTGACTGAAAAGGAAAAATCTCCATTTGCTCTTTCAAATAGCATGGTACCGTTAGCCGAAATTATTGTACCATTATCTATAGATAGGGCATTAGAAGAAGAACTGGAATCATCATCAAAAATTTGCCATCCGCCTAAATCACAACTTTGATTTGCGGAATTTGTCAATTCTATCCAGTCATCACTGGAGTAATGTGACCCCAAACCTACTTCAGTCATTGTGACATCGGATAAAGTACAATCCGAATATGAAATAGTCTCGTTTGTGGTCATAAACTTTGTACTGTTATCCCTTAGTGAATTTTCTTTGTTCATCATTCCAGTTTGTGTAGATAAAATTGGTGTTGACAACATCAACATTACTAAACAAATTGCAGTCAAATTTTGGGTGCGGCTAACGCTAAGCATGCTTCGCCTCTGACGGCCAAGAGAATATTAAATCTCTTATGCTATTTATAAAAATTACAGATTTACTCTGTTTAAGATTTAAAAATTAAATTAAGTTTATTAAATCTCTAGTTTATCCGGTTTGTTCATTGGCTAGTTTCTGTACGGGTGATTAATGAAGGGATGGCCGAATTCAGGAACTCCAGTGAAATTATTGGTGAAAACTTGGTCTGGGAAGAATGAATATGTAGGCTTAGCACTGCCATCTTCAGAAGAGAATATAATTACAATTAAATTAGAGAATGGATATAATATCTCATTTCCCGAGTCTTATGTAGAAAATTTTGAAGTTATTGATGATTTACCTATCGATGAAGCTGATGAAATAATCGTGGAACCTCAAGATGAAAATTTACCACTTGTTTATTTGATTCACACTGGTGGGACAATAGCCAGTAGGGTAGATTATGCCACTGGTGCAGTCACTGCAAGATTTGATCCGCATGAGTTACTTGACGCGGTTCCTGAACTAAGAAAAATAGCCAGAATTAGAGCACTGAAGCTAGGTAATATGTGGTCAGATGATATTAGGCCTAGGCATTGGAATCGTATGTTGAAAGCTACGGAAGAGGCATTTGCTGAAGGTGCTGTTGGGTGTGTTATTACTCATGGAACAGATACTCTTCACATTTCTGCCGCAGCTATGTCATATGGTTGGTCGGGAAGGGGCGGAAGGCCGCCGGGAAGAATAGTTTTAACCGGGTCTCAAAGATCTCCTGACAGGGGATCTTCCGATGCATCAGAGAACTTGATTGCGGCTGTATATTGGGCGGCTAATGGGCCACCTCCTACTGGTTACAGAGATGCATCAGTAGTTGTCTTGCATGCTGAGTCCTCGGATGGAAGGTGTACTGTTTTACCCGGTTCTTCTTGTAGAAAATATCATTCTACTCGCAGGGATGCTTTCAAAGCAATAAATCAGAATCCAATAGCTGTAATTGATATAGATAAAGATGAAATTACTATTTCTGTAGAACCTGAAGTACATGATGCCAGGGTAGAGACTCTTTTCCCGCTTTTATTCGATGAAAATATTAGGATTGCGCAGTTTATTTGTGATGGTCATTTGCAACCTGAATTAGTCAATTCAGCCATAGAAAATAAATTCGATGCGTTATTATTCCATGGGACTGGATTAGGTCACTTACCAATTTCTGATCCGGAAGGAGATAGTATAGAGAATGCAAAACTTAGATTGATTTTAGAAGATTTTTGCGCGGAAGATGGAATAGCTGTAGTAGTGGCTCAGACAATAAATGGTCCAATAAATTTGAATGTTTATTCTAAAGGTAGGGAGCAACAAGAAATTGGGATAATTGGGCACGGTTCTCTTTGTCCACCTGAGTCGGCCCTAATCAAATTACATCACCTTCTTTCGCTGGGAGAAGGTGTAGACGCAGTTAGAAATGGATGGAAGGAAGATTTAGTGGGGGAAAATCCACCTTACTCCAAAGAATAATTGTATAAAATCCGATTTTTTGAATAACCGACTTGCATTAGACGCGTCATGGGAAGGATATCTCCGGATGATATATTTGAATTAATCAGCGAAGATTTATTGTCATCGGGGGATAAGGAAATAATTAGAAAATTAAGAACAAGGGGAAGGAATACAGCAAGAGAGCGGATTTACAATCTATTAGATGAAGGAACATTTATTGAATTTGGCAAATTTGTAGACCATAGATCACGTGAACATGATATGTACTTTCATTCCTCGCTAGGAGATGGAGTAATTACTGGGCATGGATTAATAGATGGTAGAAAGGTAGTTTGCTTTTCTCAAGATTTCTCTGTATATCAGGGGACTATGGGCGAGATGCATGCAAAAAAAATTTCAAAGTTAATTGATTTCGCTATTAAGGCAAAAATTCCGATAATAGGAATCTGGGACAGTTATGGATTAAGAGTGAATGAAACTACTGGCTCATTAGGACCATCTGGTGAATTACTTGAAGCATTCGTAGCTTGCTCTGGATATATTCCAATTATTTCAATAGTAATGGGGAGTGTAGTTGGTACTAGTTCTCTATCAGTGGCGATTTCAGACTTTACTATTCAGGTTGAGAATTTTGGAAAAATTTCACTTAATTTACCTCAGGAAATTCCAGAAATAAAAAATGGAGAAATTAAATTTGATGATATAAGTAATTCAGAATGCCACTCAGAAAAAACTGGATTAGTGGCTTTGGTGGCGGATGATGAGGAAGATGCATTCAATTTGGCATCTGAAATTCTATCATTTATCCCGGATCATACTATGGCCGAACCACTGAAATTAGTCACTAGTGATAAAATAAATAGAAAATGTAGAATAAAGTTTGATGATGACACTGATCAGCATATCGACATGATGAAAATTATTTTAGAAGTAGTTGACAATAAACAAATAATTGAGTTATTTTCTGGATATGCTCAGAATATAATAATTGCTTTATCAAGATTGGATGGTCAATCTATAGGAATTGTAGCTAATCAGTCATTCAAATCTAATGGATACTTGGATACTGATGCGGCCATTAAGGCGGCTAGGTTTATTCCTGTCTCTTATA
>LURV01000113.1:5011-16037 GCA_001629205.1 Marine group II euryarchaeote REDSEA-S30_B12 | reverse complement strand
GTTGAATATTGTTCGAGATTCAAAACCTTGTTTGTTAGTTGATCTAGTGATGAAAGTTTCATTGAAAGGTGACGTAGGCGCATAGGGTGCGATGGGATATCTCCAATGAATTAATCCCCCATAAGCAATAATCAAGTACTCTCAATTAAAGGGATATGTGATTATGTCGGAGTATTTGACTTATGTATTGATTTTAGTATCCATAGTACTCATATTTCTATTGATTTACGTGTTAAGAATACTTATAGTCATTAGAGAAGAATCCCAGAGAATTACTGAACAAACTAATCAAATACAGACACTGGGATTACTAAATGAGAAAGCCATTGATAAAATAGATTCGGATGTAAATAAACTCGATTTAGATTTAAAACCTGAAGTGATTACTGACGGAATCTCTAGAAGCAGTGGGGCGCTTAAAGGAGCAATGGCGGTTTCTTTGAAAGAATTGAAAATTCAAGAAGGTATTGAAGAGATTAAGGCTAGATCCAAAACTATGGAAGATGTCGAAAAGGATTTGAGAATGGAAGTAAGAAAAATACAGAGGATTTTTGATGATAAACAAGAAGGTTCTAAATGGGGCGAGATGTTATTGGAAGAAAGTCTGAAAGATGCTTTTGGCGGAAAGGTGAATATGAGAAAAAAAATTCCTAAATTAAATGCTATACCAGATGCTTATATTCAATTACATACAAAAGAAATTCTGTGTATTGATTCTAAGTTCCCTATGAAATCCTATTTGGAAGTAATCCAAGATACAGGGGATTCGGATAGTATAAAGAAAAATGCAAATTTTAATTCGGCAATAAAGGGACATATAGACAAAGTTGCCAGTAGTTATGTTAGGCCTCAAGAAGGTACGACTAAATTTGCATACATGTACATTCCTTCTGAAGGGATATTTCAGAGAATAAATAAGGAAAATCAAGATTTAATTCATTATGCTTCAGGAAAGGGAGTGATAATTTGCTCACCAAATTCTATTTTAGCATACATGCACCTTCATTATTTGACAGATAATGCACATAAAATTGGTGATCGGACTGATGAATTACAGAAAAAAATTGCTGGATTGAGAAAAAACTACAATGAGTTAAGTGAAACCTGGAATAAATTATCAACTCATATCAACAATTCATATAATAATCGTTCAAAAATGCAAGATGTAATACAATCCCTAGAACGTTCGGTTGAATACATAGAAAATAGTGAAGCTGAATACTAGTGGCTACATCGCAGAAATATGATTGACTGGGAGGCTGAAGACTATCATCCAGTAGTGGATTTACCAGAAAAATATACAGTTTTGGATTTGAGTGAGGGTGTTTGGAAAAGTCCCAATACAATGTACAGTATTGGAAAGTATGATGAATTTAGACCTGGACTATATAATTCGGAGATTTTCAAAGGAGTTAGGAATTTACATGTTGGAATTGATATTGGAGGGCCTGTAGGGACTCCTTGTATGGCTTTTATGGAAGGAGAAATTTCTCACTTTGGAAAACATAAAATTGGTAAAGATTTTTTGTGGGCTCTGTATGGTCACCTTGATTCTCAATCAATAAAAAATAAATCCATAGGACAAAAAATTTCCAGTGGAGATATTCTAGGTCATTTTGGTGATAAAAATGAGAATGGAGGGTGGGAGCCCCACTTACATTTTCAATTATCCATAATTGAACCTCAAACGCATGACTTGCCTGGAGTAGTTGCTTTGGAATTTAGAGAACAGGCATTGATTGACTATCCCGATCCCAGATTTATATTGGGAGATATCTATTAATTTGAGTTAAGAAATTTCTTTAAATCAATAATTGATTTCATTTCCGATGGATTTTTATTCATTAGCAAAGCCAAAGCAATTGAAGCCCAATCAGTAATTATTGAAGCGTATAATAAATTTTCGAGAAGTGAATTTCCTTCACATTCGATAAGCCATTTAGTTGAGTTATCTAGTTCGTTTGATAGCCATTCTATTCTTGATTTTATTAGAGAATTCGAGAATTGTGAAGTGAAAATTAGTAGTGCATGTTTTTCATTTGGTTCAAGTGACCAAGCTACAATTTCGTTGTGATTCATTTCCGGAATTTCTGTTTGACGAGCAAATCTGCCAGAATTCTCATTTAATTGGCATGCAAATCTATATGCAGCTGGAGACAATAAGTTTGGAGAAATAATTCCTATTTCTTTATCTATTAGAGTCTTAGCCAATGCGACCGCTGAACTTTCTGCATTTAAGATGTCATTTTTCTTAGATATTATTTCTAACCTATTTGAAATTTCTGAAAGATATTTCTTATCGGGAGAGGGAAGAAGTCCTAATTTCCAGCAAATTGCCAATTGGGTACCAAAGATATGGCCAAAGGCTGATCTTGGCATTTGTCCGGATGGTATTTTTATTGATATAGAATCATTATGTGATTCGATAATTTCTCTTAGTTGGCCCCCTGATGAAATACCAATTACGGTACCTCCCGATGAAAGCGCATCTCGAACTCCTGCTAGGGTTTCTTCAGTATTGCCTGAGTAAGAAGTGGCTATTACTAACCAATCAGGGCCCCACCAACTTGGTAAATTATAATCCCTCCAACTGATGAATGGAAGACCGCCAGAATCATCTGATAATGCCTTCAGATACATTCCACCTGCCCCAGAACCACCCATCCCTAGACAGATGACTCCGCTCCAATCGATATCGATATCCAAATCTATTTTGGATTCTAGTGCAGAAGAAAAATCGCTTACAAATTTTCTAGTGAATCCTGCCATATCTTGTAAGTCTAGCTTTTCTGCTAATTCTGAAAGATTTGTATCCAACATCATTTATTCCCCGGATTAATTGGTAATGCTAGCCACTCACCCTCTATGAATCCAATGCGCAGGGATTTTTGTTTTCCATCATCACCATATGGAAGAGCGACTGTTTGTATTGTATAATCTAATGGATCCATAAACTCAGCAGCAGAACTATCCCTAGATAAGATGTCGACTTCTTTTTGTTCCTTAAATGAGCATATTAGATTGCAGGACTCCATATCTCTCCAAGTAACACCGGATTTCTCAAACCTATTAATTCGTCTGATAATTGGACCCTCTTTCTGCCAACTATCTAGCAACCAGTTTTCTTTTCTAAACCTTACAACATCACCTATCGTGTATGCTGGCTTTCTGTAACTAAGTGTTAGCCGCGTAACATCTATTCCATCATTTACGCCAACTATTGTGGAGCTTTCTTTCACAGTTCCACCAAATTTCTTAACTAAATTTCGGCCCCATATTCTAGCTAAAGACTTGGATCCTAATTGTAAATCCCAACCGCCGGTTACTGGCCCCTCTTTAGTAACAAAATACATCGGATTTGGATCATCTGATTCCATTATTTTATCTAGTGTCTTCCTTAAATCGGCTAATTCATCGGAGTCTAATTTTCTTCCTGCGGATCTAAGTTGTACAGTAGCCTCAAAATAAGAACCAGCTCTTCTTGCACAAGAATTACATACTGCATTGCTAGTTTGTAATAATGAATCATGAATATTACTAAATTCTAGACCTTCTATGGTTCCAGAAGTATTTACATTAATTCTGTGAGTTCTTTCATCTATAATATTGAATGAATAGTCTACTTCTGATTTTACACACCTCTCATCGAATAATAGATTTTCTTTTATACGCAATTCTACAACTTCTTCGTCTGTTAAGCTAGACCATCGACCTTTCAATTCAAAAGAATTACACTTCGCGCATCTGTTTTGCTGAATCCTATCAGGGAACTTAGAAAGTTCTGTCCTCTTACGAAAACACTGTTCACAGAATCTATCAGAAGATAGTGGAGAAGAGTTTCCGCAAATTATACAGAATGCTCCACCAGACATGTTATCGTTTCCTTCTAGAAGGGGCTTCATTAGAATGTTGGGGAATCGGGATATTATTCATCGTCTTCCTTTATCAATAATTTAGATGTTTTTTCTGTAGAATCTATGGCTTTTGAAAATCTGGATAATAATCTGAAGCTGTATAATGAAATTATTATCGCTATGATTATGTAAGTTGTATATGCTTCGTTTATTCCAGTCATATTATCACCTTAATCGAATTTAAGCTGTTCATTTTGTAATTCAGATTCTAGAGAAATTACAGAATAAGAGACTATTGATAATCCAACAAATAGTATAATGAAAGAAACTGTTCCAATCATCATTAATTGTAGAATTTCAAATGAAAGTCCTGATTCTTCCGTATTTTGTGGTATAATTATTCCTGGATGTCTATTCTGATACCAAGTCGTCGCAATCAAAGTAATCGGAACTAAAACAAATCCGAATAGGCCTATAGCAGATAATGTATCTCGGGTATCAATTCCATCTGGTTGTGATTCTCTTGCTAGAACTAGAAAAAGTGAAACAGTAGTTAGAAGCGCAAATGTATTGAGCCTCAAATCACTCCAATCCCAAGGAACTCCCCATTCAGCTGAAGCCCAAATTGTCCCACTGATAATTGCTGCAAGACCAAATATTAGAGCTAGTTCTGATCCTACTACTACGAGCTTCCACCCCCATTCTTTCCTTTTTGAATACCAGCTTATTGCTCCAATAAATAAAAAGATATAGGATAGTATTGATACCCAAGCTATAGGAACATGCCAATATAAGATTCGGTATGCCTCTGGAGCTGTCCAAGATCCTGTTACAGTAGGTGCCCAAAATAGGCCTAAAAGTGCTGTTAAGAAAATGAATAATAATCCAATGATAATTAGTATCTTTCCGATGCTATTAGTATCGGCCATGTGTGATGGCCTGAATATTCGTTCATGAAGTCTTGTAATCAATATTCAGGAATGAAAATGGCAGCTGCCCATATCATTGCCGAAGTCATACTGGCAATTAAGCAAGTAACCACGGGATTATGTAATTCTAATTCTAATGTCATTCCATTGGTCATAATTGTAGATAATGCATCTGTAAGTTCGAGGAATGGCCAAGCCAATGTAACTAGTAATAGAGAAGAAGTGGTAGCATTGGCCCTTCTTAAATCTGAAACTAACAAATGTAGCCCAGTTGCGGCTACAGCCACATCTAGCATAACTAAGGCGGGAAGCCATAGCCATACTACAACTTCTGGAGAAATTTGGGAATTAGAAGTATCTACAAGTATAAACCAAGATAAATAAGTTAGAGGTATAGGCAGTAGTAGCGATGCTCCGCAGATTGAGTTTACAACCCTAGATATAGGCCCTACCATTGTATTCCACCATTTACCCGAGCCATCCTCATTTAACCTAGAAGCTATTGCTGGAGAAGAAATACAAGTAATGAATGATGGTGTGAGAATTAAGGCTGCAAGTAAATCATTGTTATCTGCATTTAGTTCTAGCTTACCTACTAATGCATAAGCCAGTAATAGTGCGACAATGGCTGGAGTGGCTTTTCCGACTGTATCGATGGGGTTTCTAAATTCCATTCTGAATGCCCATTTTATTAGCTCGGTGGTTAATTCCTGATTTTTGTTAATTATGGATTCTGGAATTTCACAAGAATTTCCGATATTTTTACCTTTTTCTTCTAGAAGAGTCCCATTATTTATCTCTAATACTCTACTAGCGCAATTAATAATATCTTTATCGTGAGTGGATACAAGAATAGTATTATTTTGGTTAACTAGAGTTATAAGCCAATTAATTAGTAAATTCTTAGACTTTGTATCTAATCCTTCTGATGGTTCATCCAATATTGCTATTCTTTCTACATCGCTAAGAGCAACTGGAGCCAACCCACATAAGACGGATAATCTTCTCTTTAATCCACCTGATAGTTGGGAAATTCTACTATTTGCACGGTGATTTAGATTCCAATTAGCTAATAATTCGGAAATTACTTCTTCGTTGGCATCCAAACCTGAAACTGATAAAGCAGTTTGTAATCTTTCACTTACTGTCTCTTCTCCACACATCCCAGAATCTTGTAGAGTAAGGCCCATTGGAGGAGGTGGATTTCTGCGACCTTCAGAATCTCTGATTAATTTGAATACATCTGATTCGGTTGCCCAATGAATAGTGCCTTGCTTTAGAGTAGTAATTCCGCATAGAGATTCTATTAGTGTAGATTTACCAGAACCATTCTCCCCTACCAAAGCTACTACTTCTCCTTTCGTTAGAGATAACGATAAATTATCGAATACTTTCATGTTCCCTCTGTGGACTTCTAAATTAGAAGCTTTGAGTACGCAATCTCCGGCCACAACATTCCGAGTAAGTCATTGCGTTTGAGTATTAATACTGCGAAGTTCCAATTAATACCATTACTTCGAACAACTAATGGTGTCGCCGATAATAGATGATGATAGGTTATGGCAATTCTTGGAAATTCAAGATTATTTATGGATTGTTATTGTTTTGGTGTGTGCAATTTTACCATTTATCTCGGCAATAAGAAATAAAACTAGTATCTCATTGGGAGTTGTTCTATCTTTACTATTGGTTAGTTTCATTCAGTATGCTTTATCTCTATTCACTGGAGAAATATTTAGTTTTAATCCAATTGATATTTTTTCTTTAATTCCCGCACTTTCTTTGGAGCCCAGTCATTTCCATCGATTGGTCACTTCAGGATGGATACACGCAGATTGGATTCATGTATTAGGAAATATATTGGTTATTGCTTTGGTGGGCGTTCCACTGGAACAAAGATTGGGTGCAAAAAGATGGATTTTAGTTTACATATTAGGTATGCTAGGTGGAAATATAGCTTGGATTGGGACTCATCCAGATTCTTGGACCCCAGCAGTTGGAGCTAGTGGAGCTGCGTTTGGACTTTTGGGAGCATATATGGCTTGCTGGCCTGAAGATAAGATTGAATTTCCTTTATTATTCCTTATCAGAGCATGGCCAGTATGGCTTATCGCATTGGTCCGTATAGGTCTAGAGGTTTATCAGATGTTTGCCATTCAATATGGAGATTCTGGAGAAACCAATATTGCTCATCTGGCGCATTTTGGTGGTTTTTTGGTCGCATATATTGTTGCTAGACCGATTGCAAAAGGTGGACCTAGCCCTCTTGATGAGAAATTTGAATCATCGCAAATAGATATCTCTACCAGAGAGGGAATAAAGTCTAGAATGGGGAGTTTAGATAATGATCCATGGAGTTCAGCTAATTCTCCTCTTGAGGAAAATGGTAGAAGGATTTTGAAGCGTTTGAGAGAAGAAGGTGATGAAATCGAAACTAGGAGAGCTTGGCTGGAAGAGTTAGCGGAAAATACAATTTGCCCTTATTGTGGTGGAGAAGTCTTGACTAAAGTAGAAAATCGAGTATGTTTTCTGACATGTGGACAGTCTGAAAGGCACTTCAAGTGGCCATAATTGATGTATTAATAACTCTACAAATGGTTGGAATTAATTACAATATGTTGTTGGGATGGATGAAAGTTATGCGGAGAAGGCGCCCTCAGTTAGTAGCGATTCTAGTTGGAATTTCGATATTTTTTCTCGACATTTCAATGGGAGTGAGTGCTAATGTGGTACAAACAAATCATAACTATAAAGAAGAATTTTCACAAATAGAGGATGGTAAAGTCATGACTTTTTGTGATGATTTAAGATGTATTTCTAAAACTCATACTTCCACAAACTCGAAATCTCTGGGCTCTAGCGAAGCTGTATTAGAATATGGATGGTGGGAAAAGTTTTGGTCCGACATAGACGGAAATGGAATAGATGATAGGTTGGAATTGATAATTAAAGGAGATCGTGAATCTGTATCCAAAACATCCATTGTCGCTCAAGATGGAAGATTGACCGTAGCAATTATCATTCATTATTCTTGGCACCCTGGGCAAATTGATGAGTCCAATTTAATTGAGATTATTTCAAAACATGGATGGGAAAAGGAAGGATCTTGGTTTATGAGGATGGACCATCTAGATGCAATAGTCTTAGATCATGTTCCCGTTAGTTCTCTTTTGGAAATTTGGCAGCTGGAAGGAGTGGTACTAATTGAAGAGCAAAATGTAATAATTCCATATTTAGATAAAGCTACTAAGGCGTCAAAGGTTAGAACTTCAGAAATTTATTCTGAAACATTAAGCTCTCTTGGATATGATGGTTCGGGTATCGTAATCGCTGTATTGGATACTGGAGTAGATAACGAGCATTTCTCACTTGATGATTTTTCAGATGATAATAATGATAATACTAAGGATCCAAACGAGCTTAATGATCCAAAGTGGGTAGCTGGTTGTGATGCAACAGGTATTGGACAGAGCGGATGTGAAGAAGAAGACCCAGATGACGGAGATGGTCATGGAACACATGTAGCAGGAATCGCACTAGGGACAGGAGATAGAGATCGTGTGAATGTTGGATATGCACCTGGATCCTACTTGGTAGATGTGAAAGTTATGGAAGACTTTGGTGGTGGAAATTCACAATCGATTCTGGCTGGATTGCAATGGGTAATTAATAATCATGAGACTGATTGGGGTAATAACGAAACTAGTGCAGGAATAGAAATTGTTTCGATGTCTTTTGGTAGGCAAACAAGTACTCCGGGTGCAGATGGTTCGGATAATGGGACTACAGCTGAAGGATTACTTGTAAATCAGGCGTCTGAGGGTGGATTAGTGTGTGTTGCAGCTATTGGTAATGATGGAGAAAACTATGTTAACTCAGTGGGGGCTGCAGATACGGCAATAACTATCGGATGGTTAGATGATAAGAATTCTATCGATAGAGAGGATGATTCGATTTCATCAAATTCTAATTATGGACCTAGAGAGGATGATGGCGATGGAGATAGTTTCGATGAGTTAAAGCCTTGGGTTGTAGCTCCTGGTTCTGCAATAAATTCAGCATCACATGCTGCTTCTACCAGTATTCTTCCGGGATCTGAAAATAGTAGGG
The DNA here is from genome assembly GCA_001629205.1 of Marine group II euryarchaeote REDSEA-S30_B12. GTDB lineage: Archaea > Thermoplasmatota > Poseidoniia > Poseidoniales > Thalassarchaeaceae > UBA36. The sequence continues at coordinate 7,144 of LURV01000113.1, read as the reverse complement.
CGTCTGATGATTACAAGGAACTTTCTGGTTCTAGTATGTCCACTCCTGCAGTTTCTGGAATGATAGCAATAATGATGGAAATTGGAGAATCCAAGAGAATGGATTTTATGGAAGATGGCAAGGGGATTTGGAGAAGTGAAGTTATCAAGGAATACTTGATGGAAAACTCGGAGTCCAGAGGTAGTTCCACAGAGACTTATGAAGGCGAGAGTTGGAATGATAGATATGGATTCGGAATAATTGATGGGGCATTGATTGCTAGTGGTATGTTAGGATCTGGATCGGTCGATAACAATTCGACTGGTGGACCAACTAACCCTACAAGTGGGCAGTGGTTAGATATTGTAAGTCCCGCAAAAAATTCATGGGTAGTTCAGGGTAGTTCTTACAATATTTTAGGCGATGTAAATAAGAATGGTAGAGATAATGGTACCATAGAAGAAATATTAGTAAAAATAGAATATGAATATAGGCCAGATCCACAAGAGCCGATATCTAAAGCTATTCTAGTAGATTGGCACAATCCTGTAGGAATTGAAAATTGGTCTACCCCTCTTGAAATTCCTTATTTTCCTGATGATTATGATGATTTAGCATTGACTGTTAAAGCTGTAGCAAAAAATGAATTGGGTACATGGAGTGATGAAACGACTATGGAATATTTAGTTGGGACAGTTAATATCACAATGAATTCTCCAAGTGGACAAAATGAATTAATTGGGGAAATTGAAGTTTCTGGAGAATTTGAAACTGTAAAGGGTGCTACAATTCAGTGGAGATTAGATACTGAAGACTGGGAAGATATGGCAGTATACGGAGGAAATGGGCAATCTAGTGGAGATTGGTCTTTCAATTGGGATTCAACTTCTGTAAAAGATGATGAGTATAGAATCTCAGTTAGATTAGTGAGCGGAGTAGGTGTGGTTTCAGAGGAAATAAGAAGACAGGTCATTGTAGATAATAATCCACCAATTCCAGATTTAATTTTCAGTAGTAGTTCTATTACAGTAGAAGAGTTTGGAGTTTCTATAACGGAAGCTTATGTTAATACATTTCTTGAAGTTAGGGCTAAAATAAGAAATAATGGAGATGTATTAGCGAATGATGTTGGGGTGATTCTAGAAGAAAATGGTTTCAGGAGAGATGAGTTTTTAATTCCAGTTATGAATACTGGAGATTACATAGATGTTGTGCTTTACTGGAATCCAACAGAGTCCGGTACCAGAAATTTGGAGATAATAATAGATCCAATCAATTCTATCGAGGAGGGAGATGAAGAAAATAATAAATTATCAGCTAGCTTTCCTATTTTACCTAGGCCAAATGGTGTAGATTTAGCAATTAGAGATGGTGCAATTGACACTAGTCCTGTAATTCCTCGTCCTCAAGAGCAGGCATTAATTGAAGTTAGAATAGATAATCTTGGAGATACTGATGCATATGGAATTGAAGTGTCATTGGAGAAGATTATAGACATAGATAATTCAGAACTAATTGGTACATCTAATGCAGCATTTGTATTGGGTGGATCTTTCTCTACAATATCGTTTCTTTGGATTCCTGAACAGTATGGGGCATTCGAACTAGTTGCTAAAGTATGGATTAATAATACTGAAGATTTAGAATTGGCTAACAATGAATTTTCGAAGACCATTTTAGTTGGAGGAATTACTCTGACTGGGCCTAGGGAAATAAATTTCGATAATAGCGAAGAGCCTGTTAGAGTAATCAATGCTGAAAATGATGAAGGAGGGTTAGTTATTACGCATAAAGAGGGTAATTTATACTTGTATAAGCTTACTCCATCTAAATCGTTGATTCGTTGCCCTAATGTTATGGAAGAAAGATGGACAGGAGATCTAGCTGTAATGGATGGAGAAGATGGTTTATCGCATTTAGTTTGGACAAGAAGGTACCTAGATAGTTTTGGTTTCTTAAAGCAGACTGTGAGTTACTCAACGATTGATTATACTTGCAATATTGCACCTATACAGGATTTAGTTGATGGTATATCATTATCAGATGGAAAATATTGGGGCCTAGATATCGATGTATTTGATTCGGAGATAATTATAGCTGGCTATCATCTAAAGTTGGGCAAAGGAGTGAATAATGATGCCACTGATATTTTTA
>LURV01000113.1:0-4968 GCA_001629205.1 Marine group II euryarchaeote REDSEA-S30_B12 | reverse complement strand
GGTTAGGATTATGGTATGCACATGGACTAATTGATAATGAAGATTGGACATACAAAAAATCTATTGGCGATGAAGCTGGATTGCCAAAAATGGTTGTTCACATAGAAGACGACGAAGAAAGACTGGTCGTTTTGTGGAGGGAGGGAGAATTACAAAATTCGAAATTAGTTGCTAAGGTTGTTGATTCTAATTTCAGACAAATTGATGATTTGGCGGTTGAAATTGCAGCTAGGGGGATGAGTGAAATTGATATTTCGGCTACTGAAAATTTGGTACAAGTATTTTTTGATCGAGTTAGTCCAATTGGACCCCAAGTGGAATATGGAGTAATTAATATTGAAGAAGGTTGGATTGGATTATCTAATAGGTTACTCTCGGGTCAAATAGGATTTGTAGATCGTTCAGTCGAGTTTGGTGAAACCATAATTCTAGTTTCCTCGTCGGATGGTTGGCAAATTAGGTCGCTAATAGAAGATGATTCTTATCGAAATTCAGATGAAAGAAGTTTTATTGAAGGGATTAGATTCTCCTTGGGATTAGATGAGTCTAGCTTTAATATTCTAGTGATTGGAATCTCATTTGCAGTCTTGGTATTAGGAATTTTGTCAATAGTTTCCTTATAACTGTTGATGATTTTCAAAAAATCGATTTATCTGATGGATTAAGAATGGATGATGAGGGGGGGAAGACTACTCCTAACATTTCTATAATATGTGAATCATGTGGAAGTAAATTTTCGATTTCTATGAATATTAGGTCTACAAAATGTCCAATTTGTGAACATAGAATTTCCATGTGATAAAATGGGATTAATTATTTTGGCTTCTGCATCTTCCAGGAGAAGAAAGTTCCTAAATAGTAGATTAAATCATATTGATTATGATTTGATTATTGAGCCTATTTCTGAAATATCTAAAAAAATACCTATTCATAATAATGATCTTGTTTTGGTTTCTGATACATTGCTTGAGGACCCTGAGGATTCTAAAATGCCTATTGGAAAGGCTAAGAATAAAGAAGATGCATTGGTAATGTTACTGAGACTTTCTGGTAAGAGACATAAAGTATGGTCTTCATCGGGCATATTATTGCCACCAGGATCGAAATATCAACAAATTAAAGATAATAAAAATTGGAGTGTGAGTCTTTGGACGGATTATGCTATAGTGGAATTTGAAAGGCTAGAAGATAATAGGATAGTTCAATTGATAAATAGTAATTCTTGGAAGAATAAAGCTGGCTGTTATGACATTATGGGCGAAGCACGAAAAAATTTATGTTTAGTAGAAGGTGATGAAGTTACAGTTCTTGGATTTTCCACGAGAATGATAGATTCATTGATGGGAATCATTAATGAATAAATTTTACTCCACCGTGTTTTAGAACGAATTCTCTTTGTAATTCATTAAACCATTCTAACATTGAAGCAGAAAAACATACAGAATTTATTTCTTCATCGATTAATAAATCGTCTTGGATTCCTTTTAGTGTCCCGGGAGCAGCTCCGCATGATATGCAGGCACCATCTAAATTCAATACTAATTTTAGTGATTCTTCGCCTTGATTTGTAGTAATAATTTCTGCAGAATCTACAACTATTGATCCGCCATGTCCATCCAATGCAGACCTTACTGGGCCCAATCTAGCCATTAATGCTGGAACTAGATTCTCATCATTTTTTTCTGTTAACTTTACAAGAGATAAACTAAGTAATTTTGATATTTCTTCTGGATTATGAATAATTTCAGTCCTTCTTTGAGATTCTTTTTCTATTAAGGATTTAATTTGATCTCTGTACGATTCTGTCAGAATATCTTTTTCCCTAGAGCTTTTTGAAGTGTCGTCGGCCATTATAATTAACGCTGAGACAGATTTTTGTATAAACCTAATTTAGATGAGTTGAAAAGGGATAATGTAAGGGAGTAGTTAAGGTATTAGTATGGGTTCTCAGACTCCTTTATTAAATATTGAAAAACTTCATGCGGGAATTGATGGTGTAGAAATCCTAAAGGGTATCGATTTGAAGATTAATGAAGGAGAAATTCACGCTATTATGGGTAGGAATGGTAGCGGGAAGACAACAACTGCAAATGTAGTAATGGGCCATCCGGATTATGAAGTAGATTCTGGAAAAGTTACACTTTCTGGAACTGATTTACTGAATCTAGAGCCTTGGGAGAGAGCTAGATCTGGTGTTTTTCTATCTTTTCAATATCCACAATCTGTACCAGGACTACAAGTTGGGAATTTTCTCAGGAAATCAGTTTCTAGTGTCCTTGGAGAAGATTTTGCTAAAGGTTCTGAATTTCGTGACAAATTAAAGAGTTCTATTGAGGAGTTGGGAATTCCTAGGAGTTTTCTGTCCAGATATGTCAATGATGGATTTAGTGGGGGGGAGAAGAAAAGATTTGAGATTCTTCAATTAATGTTACTTAGGCCAAAATTAGCCATATTGGATGAAACTGATAGTGGACTAGATATTGATGGAATAAAAACTGTGGCAGCCGGGATTAAGGCATCCATTAAGGGAACAACCTCTGGAGCATTGATTATTACTCACTATTCTAGAATTCTAGAACATGTAAAACCTGATAAAGTTCATGTTTTGATTGGTGGTGAAATTGTAGCAACTGGAGGTTATGAATTAGCAATTGAACTTGAAGAAAAGGGTTACGATTGGCTCAAAAATAAATAATTTAGGTGATAATATGGCAATAAATGAAGAAGCGAGAGATGCAGTAGGAGATTACAAAGCTGGATGGCATGATCCGGAGAACTCTACAATTAGGTTTGATTTTGGATTATCTGAAAAGGTAGTCAGAGACATATCAGCTCTAAAAGAAGAGCCGGAATGGATGACAGAGTACCGAGTAAAGGCATATAATCAATTCAAAGATAGGCCAATGCCTAGCTGGGGCAATTCAGAAGTACTTCAAGAAATAGACTTCGAAAAGATCTGTTATTATCTACGTTCTTCTGACTCTACTGAAAAAGATTGGGAAGATGTGCCAGATGATATTCGGAATACATTTGATCGTTTAGGAATACCAGAAGCGGAGCAAAAATGGCTCTCGGGCGTAACGGCACAATACGAATCTGAAGCAGTATATCACAGTATTAGAGAAGACTTAGAGAGTCAAGGAGTTATTTTTCTAGATATGGATAGTGGGCTAAAATCATATCCTGAATTAGTCAAGAAATGGTTTTGTTCGGTAGTCCCTTACACTGATAACAAATTTGCAGCTTTGAATACAGCAGTTTGGTCTGGCGGCTCATTTATATATGTACCAAAAGGAGTAACAGTGGAGATGCCAGTTCAAGCTTATTTCAGAATAAATGCTAAGAATATGGGGCAATTTGAAAGGACTCTAATCATCGCTGATGAAGGTAGTAGTATTCACTATGTAGAAGGTTGTACTGCACCAACTTATTCCACAGATTCATTGCATTCAGCTGTGGTGGAACTTGTAGCTCTTCCGGGTTCACATATCAGGTATTCTACAATACAAAACTGGAGTGCAAATGTATATAATTTAGTCACCAAAAGAGGTATTGCACATGAAAATGCCACAATTGAGTGGGTAGATGGAAATATTGGAAGTAAACTTACGATGAAGTATCCAGCAGTCATCCTAAAGGGCGAAGGAGCGCATGCTGAAGTCATTTCAGTAGCGTATTCCGGAAAAGGTCAACACCAGGATGCTGGAGCAAAAATTCATCATCTGGCTTCGAATACTACGAGTAAGATTCTTTCTAAAAGTATTAGTAAGAACGGAGGTAGGGGCTCTTACCGTGGTTTAGTCAAAGTGTCTCCTAAGGCAGAAAATTGTAAATTAAATGTAGTATGTGATGCCCTTATATTGGATGAGGACAGTAGGTCTGATACCTATCCGACTATGGAAGTTTCTAATCCTTCAGCTAGGTGTGAACATGAAGCTAGTGTTTCAAAGGTCAGTGATGATCAGATATTTTATTTGATGAGTAGGGGGCATTCTGAAGAAGAAGCATTAGCCATGATTGTAAATGGATTCTTTGAGCCTTTCACAAAAGAGCTCCCCATGGAATATGCTGTCGAGTTAAACCAATTAATGGCATTAGAAATGGAAGGAAGCATTGGATGAGGTGAATTATTGACTTCAATCAATCAGTATCTGTCTCATGAGGAGCCAGATAAATCCAATCATTTGTGGAAATATACTCCTTGGAGAAGAATTCATCCAACTGGAAAAATAAAAGAAATACCTGAAATGAATGTGCCAAATTTAGAAATTTCTCATCTTGATAATAGCAAGATCCCAAATGGAATAACATTGGTTGAAAGCTCAGAAGAGAATGAAGAAAATAAATTCTCGGATAACATCGCTGCAACATTCTTAATGTCATCAACTAATAGTGTTAAGTGGAAATTATCTGTAGAATCGGGAATTATTTCCGATATACCCATAATAATGGATATAAATTGCGAAAAGGAGATTTCTTCTTTGCATCTTGAATTAGATATAGGCAAGATGTCGGAAATAGAGATCATCACCAGGATAAATGGAAATTGTGAATGGTTTGGGCTTTTAAGGACCGTTAAAATTGGAAACGGAGCAAATGTAAATGATATAGTAGTTAATCTACAAAGTGGCGGGAGCTTTTTGCGATTTGATTCCGTAGAAGTTGGTAGAGATGCACAAATTCGAGCTGGTACGGTTTCATCGGGAAGCCAGAAAACTAAAGCCGATCTTCGTTATTTCTTGAAAGAAAGTGGATCTAATCTTAAAGCACTTGGATCAATCCTTGGTATTGATAAAATGCATTTGGATCATCACATAGAAATTTTACATGACGCACCTGAAACTCAAAGTAGGTTATCATGGCATTCCGCTTGTGGAGGTAGTAGCAGAACAGTGGGGACAGGAATGCTTAGAGTGCAAGATGGCGCAATAGGTGCCGATGCGGCACAAATTTTTCATAATTTATTAC
>LURV01000112.1 GCA_001629205.1 Marine group II euryarchaeote REDSEA-S30_B12 | reverse complement strand
TTTTCAGGGAAGTGAATACAAACTACTTGTTTTTCATTCCAAATATCCGGTAGTCCATAATGTGGATTGTTGCTGTCTTCAACAAGATTTGATGTTATTCTTCCCCATTCAGTCGTAATTGCGGGAGATGAAACTAATAATATAGCCAGCCAAGTCGTAGAAACGAGCTTTAGTCTATTTTCAGGTTTAGACATTCCAGCCACTAGTGGAGTAGTAGCTATCAACAGTACAAAAAGCGTAATAATAGGCGACATATTCCTTGTGAGGTGTAAATTGGTAAATAATGTAATCTATATAATTTTAGAAATTTCTTTCGTTAGAATCTCATTAACAATTTTTCCATCTGCTGAAGAGCCTAATTTTTGTAAAATTATTCCCATCAGAGGGCCAATCGATGACATACCTCTTTCTTTGATGAAATCAGATTTTTCCACAATTACTTGGATCACTACTTTTTCTATTTCACCTTCTTCCATAGGAGATAATCCTCTGGATTTTGATTCAGAAATCATCCAGCTTTCTATGGAAGATAAGTCTCCTGAAATAGCGTCTTCTACTAATTTTGGGATAGCTTCTTTGGTAATTTTGCCTTTTTCTCTCAAGTAGATAGCAACAGAGAGGGGCTTAATTTTCTGAGTTTTATATTCCAGAAGTGCACTAGCCCATGCCTTTGGATTGAGATTTAATTCTCCTTCTATTCCTTCAAATAAAATATCATCCAATTCACCGTTTAAAATAGCTTCAGTTTGATTTTCTGAGATTTCCAGTTTATCTAGTCTTTCTTTCCTTTGATTTCTAGTCATAGGTACATTTTGACGTATTTTTTTCCATTTTTCTTCATTGAGATGTAATGATGGAATATCGGTTTCTGGATACATTCTAGCCCTTCCTGGCAAGGGCCTCAATGCTGTAGTGGTTCCATCCTCAGGTTGTCCCTTCCTAATTACTACATTTCTAACTTCCTGAGGAATTCTATGAAATGCTTTTCTTGCTCGGATTATTACAGATTCTAGAGCTAATTCGGCCTGCCAATATGGAGCTACGATTAGAACAAATGCATCGTTCGCTTTCATAGAAAGTTTTTCTCTGATATTCCTAATTTCTTCTTGTGAGATTCCGTATGAAGGTAATTCATCTGAATGAAATATTCCTTCTACTCCAACAGACTTTGCGGCACTTGCGAGCTCCCTGCCTAATCTGGGCATTTGTGTTCCGTTAATATCTGATGTTTTTTTTCCTAATTTATTTGCAAATCCAGGAAGAATAACTGCTAAAACTTTGGAGTCATTATCTAATAGTGACTGAATAAGTGATGAATTAGTAGATTGGAAAATTTCGGTAATATCATACTTGATTCCTGGTATTTTTTTTATAGTAGTTAAAGCTACTCGATTTTCAACAGGAATTGCATCATCTATGCGGTTAGGTGGAAGTGCCGGTAGATTATACTCTCTTCGTAGTTTGTTAGCTAGTCGATAAAAATAAAGTTGTCTAGCCATTTCTAGTGAAATAATTTTTGGAATCCAATCTAAATCTTGACATCCCTTAATCTCAACTCTATCTCCACATGATATACTAACATTGAGATCTTGACGTATAGTACCCAATCCTCTTCTGACTCTTCGAGTATCTCTCAATAATGTACCAATTAGTCTTGCAGTCTCTTTAGCATGTTCAGGTGATTTAATGTCTGGAGCCGTGGCTATTTCCACAAGCGGAGTCCCGAGTCTGTCCAGTGTATAATGAACGATTTCTCCTTTAGTGGAATTAATGTTGCCGAGTTTTCTAGCTGAATCTTCTTCTAGTGAGATCAAATCTATTCCTACTATTCCGGAGTCTGTTATAATTTCTCCTTTTGTTGCAATCAAGGTTGTACGCTGGAAACCACTAGTGTTTGAACCGTCAACTACAGTCTTTCTCATTGCTTGTAGTATAGGAAATGGTTTAGCATTCATCATTGAAGAAATAGTCAAAACTATATCTAGTGCATGTTCATCGTGAATATCTGGTGGTGCTTCGTCCATTTCAATTAGTCCTGAGTTTGGGGTTTGAATATACACAAATGAGCGATTTCGCTTTTGTTCAAAACGAGCAGCAATATCTATCATACCAGATTCTCCCTCTGATGCTCTAATTTTCCTAGTAAAACGAGGCCAATCTTTGGGAATCTCTTCTAGTTTGTAATCAAATAATATGGATGGAAATCGAGAATGAAGTTTATTCGTGTCTAATTGTTGATGTATTTCTATTCCACACATAAATCCTAGCGACACTGGATCAAGGGAGCTAGGTTCAGAAATTTCGCCAATTGGTTCCATGATATGTCTTTCCGAAGTAGTAATCACTCATATGCTCAGCGGACAAACTGTACAAAACCGGGTTTTGGGGAAAATAATTCTCCACTAGTTTGCATTCTAGAAATTACTTCCCTAGCAACATCAATTGGTACGCCTTTAGGCTCACAAATTTCAAAAATTTTAGACATTTCTGCTTCTCCGGTTTCAGAGAGTAGATTTCTTACAATCTCCCTAACCATTGCTCGGGTTCTATTACTAGGTGATTTTGAAGTTAACATTACTTGATTATGTAAATCTCTTTCATTGATATCTTCTTCTGCCATCCAGTGCTTATGGATTGCAATAGCTGTTTTTGCATCGATTTGAGTAGCTATAGTTCTCAAATGTAATCTAGCATGCGCTTCAGTCAATCTAATTACAGATTCTATAGCCCTTGGAGTGACTGGTACAGCTTCTTCGTCCTTATTTTTCCTACCAGTACCATATTCAGTACTTACAATCATCTTTTCGAATTCTTTGAATTTTTTTCTCGTATCAGTATAATAATTCTTGATTAATTCCATAGCGCTTTTATCTAATTCGGGGAATATATTATTCTTTGCGAAGGCAATATATTTTCTAAGAAAACTATGGGTTAGATATTCCTTGTTATCTGTTGATGTAGCCAAAATAAGATTATCTTCCTCATCTGATGGATCTAATACTAAGCCATCTTCAATCATGTGTTCACTAATTGCCTGTGTTCTATTTTTCAGAATATGTAATGCAATAGATTCGTCTGCTTGAGAGTGTACTTCATCTCTTAGTAGCCATATAATATCAAATCTTGATGCTAGAGGTGCTGGTAATCCTGTTTGCTTAAAATATGCCATTGAGGACATTGCATTTTCATGCATAAAATCAAATTTTCCTGACTCGGGGTTAGCGGCTGCTAAAACTGCACATCTCGCGGGTACTGTTGCTGTAAGTCCTCCTTTAGAAATATGTATTTTTTGTTGTTCCATAGCAGGATGCATGACATTTTTATCTTCAGTAGATATCTTATCAAATTCGTCAATTGAAGCTAGGCCCCTATCTGAAAGAGGCATTATTCCTGCTTCTAATGAGAATCTTCCTTCATTGAAAGCATCTCTAACAACCGCTGCAGTCAAACCTGCTTTCGAAACACCGCCACCAGACGTAAATCTGCCCCTCGGAGAAATCTTTGACATGTACTCTAATAATTGAGATTTTGCTACTCCTGGATCTCCCATCAATAATATGTGAATATCTCCTCTCATTCTTGTTTTATCTGAGTTAATTCTAGAAACTCCACCAAATAATTGTAATGCCAAGGAACGTTTCACAAATGGCATTTTTCCTGTGGATATTATTGACGGTGCGATGGAATTCATCATTAAATCAAATATATCTTCTCTTTTTGATAATTCAAAAATTCTATCTTTGTCTTCTTCGGAAATTTCAATTTCATTAAATGGAATACTATCATATTCCGAGCTAACCAGTTGGAAAACGAAATCAAACATAGGAGTTTTTTTACTTCTTTTATACTCTGACCTAATTATTGGTATCATGTTTGCAGTTACTCTTTCTCCTGGAGTATGTTTGTTAACTAAATCCCCTTCTACTAGTACTCTACCCCTTCCCGGTGCTCCGCAACCACCTTGTGACTGCGAGCAACTCAATGGCTCAACTAATTCTGTTTCATTATCTTGTTTCATTAATATTGGATTATTGCACGCTTCACAGCTGAACCATGCTTCGATAACTCTGGGTTTTATCTCGGATACTTTGGTTATTACTACATCGGTAGAAATTAATTTGTTTATTTGGATGTGCCCCATTTCTCTTAGAGCTACCCGAGAGTCTTTTGGTAACTCCCCGACACGTATTTTTAACGGAGAGTTTGTTTCTCCACCTCTTTCTCTGATAATCTCTCCTAGTGCTTCTGAGCCAGCCTCTAGATGTTCTATCGGCGAGTGTAGTAAATTTTCGGCAAATGATGAGTCAAAAATATCTAAATCAAGAAAATTTAAATCAATTACGTTATTTCTTCTTTGTCCAGATAATATCATTGTAATGTCATACTCTAAATTTTCTTCCAAGAAAGTTAACCATCTTGCCTTGAAATCCAATGATGAAATTGTCATATATTGCCTCCGGGCTTTGCTCGTCATAGTAGCAGGCCTATGAACAAAGTGGTAGTGATTTCCTACCCCTTTATTTCCAGTGGAATAGTTATTATGTCTCAGGCCGCATATTTTTGTAGATTTTTTTTCTAGTGGAATAAATTTATATTTTTTCCAACTAATTTTCGGTATAATTAAAGTCTAAATACATATGGAAAAAACATGAAGTTTTCTAGAATCGGAAACGATATCTTTGTTAGGATTGATCCTGATGAAGAGATACATGAATCAATTCAGCGACTTTCTAATTATGGGATAGTAAATGCATCAATAACTAGTGGAATTGGGAGGGTTAAAAATACTGAAATTGGATATCTAGATTCTGAAGGAATTTATCATAAAAAAATGTTTGAAAAGCCAATGGAATTACTCTCTACTCAAGGTAATCTTGCACCTGGTCCAAATGGACCCTTTACGCATATTCATGTTGTAGCATCAGAAGATAATCATACGGTTAGAGGTGGGCATCTATTTACTGCAACTGTAGCGGTTACAGCAGAGATTCATCTTAGAATACTGAGCGACGATGGTAAGATATTCGAGAGAGAAAAGACAGAAAATGATTTCATAAAATTAAAATTTTGTGATATTGGTGATTAAATGGAAGTTTTATTTGCTCACGGTTTTGAAGGTAAGCCCAATGGCTCAAAGCCAACATTCATGAAAGAAAATCTTGGATGGAATGTTACAGCTCCAGTAATGTCAAGTCTTGGATGGGGAATTTCTGATCAAACTAAGGTTCTTACTGATGAAATGGAAAAAACTTCATTTGATTTAATTATTGGATCTTCAATGGGCGGATTAGCTGTAGCTAATGCTTCTGCTATAAAAGAAAATCATGATTGTAAGCTTATTTTGATTGCACCTGCATTTGGTCTATATGATAATTTATTGGAAAGATTAACAGAAGAAGAATTAGAATTATGGGAAAGGTTAGACAGAAGGAGGTATGTTGGTTTTGAACATGACATATTATTGCCATGGAGTTATATGGAGCAAGCGAAAGACATGTCATGGACTGTACCTCATCATAAAACGATAATAATTCATGGAATTTCAGATGATATTGTTCCGATTCAGAGTTCTAGAAAGATTAGTCAAATGAGTGATCTTATTGATTTACATGAAATTGAAGATAATCATAGAATGAAAAAGAGTTTGCAAGTATTAGAGGAAGTTGTTTCGACATTAATGTCCAGTTGACCCGAGGAAATATTCTCCTATTTCCGGATCATCAAGAATTGTTTTTGCATCTCCAGAATGAACAATTTTTCCATTTGACATTATATATCCACGATCAGATCTAGCTAAAGATAATCTAGCATTTTGTTCAACAATAAGTATGGTAATTCCTTCCTCCCTTAAAGAATCAATACGCTCTATTATTTGTTGTTGATAAAGTGGAGAAAGTGCAGCTGTAGGTTCATCTAGTAATAGAAATTTAGGATCAGAAATTAATGCTCTAGAGATAGCCAACATCTGTCTTTCTCCACCTGACAAAGATGCAGCTAAATCAAATAGTCTATTTTGTAGGTCTGGGAACATTTTCAGAGATTTATCTATTCTATTGTTTAGAATAGTTGTTGAAAGTTTGTTACCGCCCATTTGTAAATTTTCCATTACTGATAGGGAAGGGAATACATTATCAACTTGAGGAACATATGCAATTCCATGGTTGACTAATTGATCTGTTCTCCATCTAGAGACGCTTTCTCCTCTATATTCTATCTTACCATTATAGAAAGTTGCGATTCCAAAAATTGTCTTAATTAGGGTTGATTTTCCACATCCATTAGGTCCAATTATGGTAACAAATTCACCGTCATCAACATACATATCAATTCCATATAGAATCTGAACTGAATCATATCCGCCTTCCAAATTAGTTACTTCAAGAACTCGCGACATTATTCTTCCTCCAGATTTTCTCCTTTACTTCCTAAATATGCCTCAATAACTTCTCTATTTCCTCGGACTTCATCTGGTGTTCCTTGCATCAATACCTCGCCCTGATTCATCACTACTATTCTGTCAACTCCCTGTCTAAGAATGAAATCCATATTATGTTCAATA
>LURV01000111.1 GCA_001629205.1 Marine group II euryarchaeote REDSEA-S30_B12 | reverse complement strand
ATATTCTAATATCGAAAGCGAGGTAGGAATGAATGATGGGCGATGACGTAATAAATTCTAACTTTGATAAATCAAATAGGACTATATTTGTATTTATTATATTCATTATTACGGTTGTAGTATTATCCAGTATCGCCTCAGCTCAGCAATATGAAAGTGGATGGGACAAAATTGAAACTGAGGTTGATGTCAATTTTTCTTCCGCTGAAAGTACTGAAAATGGATTATGGGTTTTTGGGGATTCTGGAACTATTGGAAATAGTTGGGATAATGGTCTGACTTGGAACTTTCAGAATGTTGGAGAATGGAATTTCAAGAAATCTGATTCTAATTCGGAACAAATTGTAATTTCTACTAGTGAAGGTGAAGTATTAATAATTGGAAATATTGATGAAAATGGTGAGTATGATGTTAGTGATATTTCTAGAGATGAAAGTAGAATAATTAACGATATTGCAATAAATAATGATGGGGAGGTGCTCACAATTGGTCCGGATGGGAGTATTTGGCATTATGATGGTCTTGTCTGGGAAGATAGATCAATTGGTGGAAATGGAAATTTACTTAGTATTTCATTCATGGATTCTTCTAATGGACTAATAACTGGCGAGAACGGACTAATTCTGGCAACATCTGATGGTGGAATTAGTTGGGATTATCGTGATGCTCCTGAAGAAATCCAAGCTAAGAAAATTATAGATGTGGAGTTTTACAGTCAAATTAGAGCTTATGCAATAACCGATGAAGGAAATATAATCAAATCGGCTAAGGAAGGTGAAACTGGAGTAGGTTTCATTTGGAATTTAATAGAGATTGAATCCGAAAACGGTTCAACTTCCTTAGGGGCAGAGTTGAATTCTATAGAAGTACTATCAACTAACAAATTGTTATTGAGTGGTCCTGGCGGATTTTTGGCCATTAGTAAGGATGGTGGCAATATTGTTAGTTCCCAAATTATTCCCGTAACTAATGAAACTAACTTTACTAGTTTTGCAATGTTGGATAATTTTCTTGGTGTCGTAGTAGGGAGCAATGGAGTAATCTTACAAACTGATAATGCTGGAGAGAACGAGGTTATAGGATTTCAAGTGATTGACTTCAATGATTTTGGGCAATTTGTTGACTACTCAAAGGGAATGATAATAGATGGTTTTTTTGCTACATTAAAGATTGTTATCTTTGGAATATTAATGGGGTTCTCGATTGGAGTTTTTCTTTCTGTCCTGAAGACATCACCAGTTTCTATGAAAGACATGGCGCAAACCAATAGATTTCAACTGATAAGGGTGTTAATTCTCCCATTTTGGACGATATTACACATACCAATTTCTATTATTAATCTAAAATTTGATATAAAAAACCCATTAAGTAAAACTATTCAATTGTTGAAGGAGAAATCAGCAAACTCTGCTGCCAACGATTCAATTAACATTAATGCGATAAGATCAATTGGGGCTATTGCTGTAATTTTTGGGCTATATACTGTTCACGGAACATTTGATAGTATTGAATCATTAAATTTGGATGGTTGGGAACATATTTTCGTCCCAGTAGGGGCTCCTAGAGAATTTGCTTCAATAATTATGGGAATCGCACTAATAGTCGTCGGTATCATACTCATAACTTGCAATGGTGATTTTTCGATAAAAGAAATTATTATACCAAATACTGATAGAAAATTCATCATTGATCCTTGGGGATTAAGGCCACTAAATTCCATTGCTACATTATACACAGATTTCTTTCGTAATACTCCATTAATTGTCCAGTTTATGTTTATTCATTTTGGATTACAATTAGGAAAAATTGTACAAGGAATCGGATTAGACATGATTGGAGATAATGATGGCACTTTTGTAAGTTTTATCAGAGATGAAATACTAGCTGACAGAGCATATATTAGTGCTATATTTGCACTAGGATTGAATTCGGGAGCTTATCAGTGTGAGACTATTAGAGGCGCAATTTCGGCCATTCCATCTGGACAAATGGAAGCGGGAAGAAGTATAGGATTGAATTATTTTCAAACAATGAGACTGATAATAATGCCACAGGCTATTAGGATCTGTATCCCACCTTTGGGGAACGAGGTAGTAAACCTTGTCTTAAATTCATCTTTGGCAATGGTAATTGGTTATGCAGAATTGACTAGGCAGGGTAAGTTGATTATCGCGATTACCTTCCAGATTTTCTGGGCGTGGGGCCTAGTAATGATTTCATACTTCATAGTAACTTGGACTTTAGCACTAATACTGAGAAGAATTGAGAAAAAAACTAGGATACCGGGATTAGGGATTTCGGGGGGTGCTTAATTGGGAGAAAGATTACTAAGCATTTCGAATTTGCATAAAATTTACTTCGGTGGAGTTCATGCAGTTAGGGGAGTTTCTTTTGATGTCATGGAAGGAGAATCAGTGGCAATAATAGGCTCTTCAGGGAGTGGGAAATCTACTGTTTTGAGATGCATAAATAGACTAATTGAGCCTACTAAGGGAGAAATAAAACTTAGAGGAGAACAGATTAACACTCCTTCATCTGATATTAATGAAGTTAGATCACGCATTGGAATGGTTTTCCAATCATTTGAGTTATTTGCTCACCTTAGGGTTTTGGAAAACGTATCTTTGGGTCTAAGACACGTTAGAAAAATGAGTAAGGATGAAGCAGAACAGCGATCTAAAGATGTATTGAGTAGGGTAGATATGATAGATAAAATTGAAGCGTACCCAGGGAATTTATCTGGAGGGCAGAAGCAAAGAGTCGCAATAGCTAGAGCTCTAGCTATGAAGCCTGAAGTAATGTTGTTCGATGAACCAACTAGTGCTCTTGACCCAGAACTAATAGGTTCAGTTTTGGAAACTATCAGAGGTTTAGCGGAAGAAGGAATGACTATGGTTGTAGTTACCCATGAGATTAATTTCGCTAGAGATGTTGCTGATCGAGTCATTTACTTGGATAAAGGAGAGATAGCGGAGTCCGGGCCTTCTTCAATAATCGAGCACCCTCAAACTGAAAGAATGATTAAATTTCTATCTAGCATTAATGATTAGTTAACATGAACTAGTAACGGACCAAGATTCGG
>LURV01000110.1 GCA_001629205.1 Marine group II euryarchaeote REDSEA-S30_B12 | reverse complement strand
ATCCTGACTCTTGGGATTCCTGGAAAGATATCATCTGGTTGAATTTGTCCAAAATCCGGAAGAGGATTTTGATTTAGTTCCAGTAACTTCTTTGCTCCATCTATGGTAAGTGAAATACCTCCGTCAGTCAGTCTTGGTGAAAGAACATGCTTTTCATTTGAATAGATATTAACCATTCTATCGGTATTTGATTTTCTAGAAACCATATTTTCAGTTAATTTACATCCTTCTAATGGATGAATTCCGCATAAAATTGAGAGTTTGTCAACTATTGAGCATCTGTCAAGCCATTTTCTAATTTCTTGATAATTGTTAACTTCAGTAGTATTTTCTTCATTTTTAGTTATTATTTGATAAGAGTAGTCAGATAATCCCATTTCGGACAAAAATTCTTCTACTTCATAGTCAAATAAGTTATGATTCCACATATCATCAGGGCCATTAAGATGACTCCATGGAGATAAATCCTCGATAGTGTAGGGAATTAATCCTAGTGGAGTTGATATCAGAATTACAGTTGCTGGAACCTCGTCTAGGAGTTGAATAATTAATTCAAGGGCAGAATTTCGCCATGGTGGATGAAATCCTTCGAGAATTATTATTCTATCGGGCGGCCCATTATTCCCATTCCACCAAGAACCTGGAAATCGCCACCTTGTAGCAAGGAGGGTTTGGATATGTAAAATATGTGGCCTGGATTCAATATCTTCACTAATCTGCTCTCCACCATTCCTTGTAGGGTTGCTGCTACCGATTAGTCCTAATATTGTATCTCCAACAGGACCATCATCCGGATTATCTAATTGGTCCAGTATCCATTCAAAAGCTTCTCTCAACTGTGGAGAAGTATGGCTTCTTTGTTCAGCTAATTGCCAAATTGTACCTGATCTTACAGCTTCCCTACAACGAGCTAACTCTGCCAGAGTTACTTCTAAATTATGATGTGATAAAATAATTGTTTTTTCATCTTTATTCATTTCACGTACTTGATCTGGGGTTGTACCAAATAGTGCACGTGAGGAAAATGGCCATTCTCTTAGGTCACCAAGCTTGAGTGTTCCATTAGGAGTTAGGATTCTGTTATCTCTGGCAAAAATTGCATATGCAGCACTATCGAAAATGTCTACTCCTAGGGCTATTGAAAGAGGAAATAGCAAGGGGTGACCACAACCAAAAAGATGAATTGGCCTATCTGGTGGTAATGATGATTTAGAGGCTAATAAAATTGAAAACAGTTCCTTATATCTTTGTTGTTCCATTAGAGGAACAATTCCCCCAATAGGATGGATAGTAAAGCCTCTGAATGGGCCATTTAATTGACTCATCAATTTACTTGACTTAATTCTTAATTCTCTGTATGTACCGCCTTGAATTGGCCCATTCAAGAGTAGATTTTCTCCCGAAACTTCTAAGGATTTTTCTGCTCTTAAAGCTGTCTCAATTACTGATTCGTGTAATTCGTCAAAAGGCATATCAGGCCTACCGAATACATCCAGAATAGTGCCTATGTCCACTCCAATGTCTTTTTGGAATTGGATGATTTCTTTTACTCCTACTTCCACATCGCCGTAAATATAAGATTGGAATGTTCCAGAATCGGTTACAATAATTCCAGGAAAATCAAGTAGATTATGGATGCCATTTTTCTTTGCTTTATTCTTTAAATCCTCATGCTTCCAAATAACATATGAGTTTGTAATCAATGCCTCGATTCCATATTTTTCCCACATCTCCCTAGGTTCAATTGTTCTAATATTTGGATTAACTACTGGAAGGAGCATTGGAGTTGTCATCAAACCATGAGATGTATGTAATCTACCTATTCTTGCATATGAATCTCTAGAAATTATCTCAAATAAACCTAGATCTTGGTTTCGGCATTTCTCTGGCTCTCTACGGGGCGCCATATTCTGATGGTGAAGGTTTTTAGACATCAAACCTCGGTCGATCTAGTTATTACAGAAATGATTACTTCTCCATCTTTTTGTGACATTTTTACTGTATCTCCGGTATTTATCTCCATCGTCGGATCCTTTTCAAAGCCATGAGCATATGGTACTTCTAGTAAAGATACTGCTGGTAGAGTTAAGGGACAAACATCCCTATTTACGACCGCTTTGGGTCCTCTCTCAGTATATATTAGTCCCATTAATACATAAGGTGCTACTGTGGATCCTGAACCTTTAGGATAAATTAGTATTTTATCTGATATTGTTTCTCCGTCTAGTGGATGGCCAGGCTCTTCTATGACTCCCGAATCCCTATTCACATATCCCAAATAGGTTATAGGGACATCCGTTACCAAAGCTTTTCCAGAAATAGACCAATTTTTCTGGCTAGGTATACCTTTTCCGCGAGATTTAAAGTTTCCGAATTTTGGAACTTTCGTAGAAAGGATTTGTTTGGGTTTTTTTGAATTTAATTTTGGACGGGGTCCAGCAGATAAAGTAGGATTAAACGCGTGAGAGACACAATCTTGGATTGTAGAAACGCTAGTTGGCATATTATTCAATCCACTGGTTAGATAATGTTCGGCTTTGAGTGAATTTGTTAGTAAATGATTATATTTTTCACGATTATATGGCGTTACTTCAGGACATGTATCTTTGAGTACTAGTGCTCCAGCTTCTTCTAGGATGTCTAAGGTTCCATCGGCCTCAATAGACATGTAATTTTGGCCACTCATAAATAGCCAGAGTCTATTATCTGGTATTCGATTTCCCAGTTCCATTTGCGTTCTTACTGCTGCTGCAGTGGCCCTGGCCTCGCCTATACTAGCCTGAGGACATCCGATTACAACTAAATCGACTTGTCCGCTTGGGGCAAGTTCTGAATATCTTGATTCTAAATCAGATTTATCAAATTTTAGTTTGCCCTCATATTGATTAGATGGATGAGTAACAGTTACTCCGTCTATCCACAGAATGGGACATCCATAATTAGCTGCAGATGCGGTTAGTGCCTTTTTCTTCTCAAAGTTGGCTTCAGTAAGTCCCTTTATTCGTGGCATAGGACCCCAAGGTAAATTCCAGCTGGGATTGATATTTTTTCCTATCCAGTCGCCTAATATACTCCAATCTGTAGGGTTATTCATTTCACATTTGACGTCTACAAAGATATTTGGAGCTCGATTTTCTTGTATATGTAATCCCCATCTAGGCGCCCAGCCAGTTATTGCCGTAGCAAGTGCAGAAAGTCCCGATTCTCTATTTGTTATCAAAGATGTATAAGAATTAGAAAAGCAAACTGCATTGGATTCAGCCCATGAACCAATTCCACTAAGAATTTCGATGTTTCTATCATATGGAGTGCACGATAAAATTGCTTCTATTCCTAACTTAGAATATGAATTAATAATCTCAAATTGTTGTTCTAAAAAGTCGGGATAGTCAATATTCATTTGTTCAATCTTATCACTATCGCATCCTGCAGAATTTAGTGTAGTTGGAATCGAAACCATCCCCTCG
Source organism: Marine group II euryarchaeote REDSEA-S30_B12 (assembly GCA_001629205.1). Lineage (GTDB taxonomy): Archaea > Thermoplasmatota > Poseidoniia > Poseidoniales > Thalassarchaeaceae > UBA36. The sequence goes on along the minus strand of LURV01000110.1, from coordinate 8,018 downwards.
GGGTCATCGGAGATATCTTGTAAAAAACGTATTAGTCCATGTCCTCCAGTAATGACGCTGACTCCGGAAACATGGGCATTCTCTACTCGAATAAATTCGTTAACTCTAGCAGTAACTGCTAGATCTACCACCAAGCGTGCTGCCTTTTGTTTAGTTGGACTAATTTGTCCATTTAACATTGCTTGGAGTTCATCTGGTATGTTCACAATATTGAGCCTAACTTATTACTCTTGAATGCACTTATTATTTGACTAGATAATTGTTGAATTATTCATAGTTGAATTAAATTCGAGTAAAAAAATTAAATTTCTTCAATATTCGAAGTATAAATTCAGAAACTACTCAAATGGATAGTCCTTCCGGGATGCATGGTTGACTTTAGACTAAGTGAAGAGCAAAAGATGATTCGTGACATGGCTAAAGAGTTTTGCGATGAAGAAGTAATTCCAAATGCGGAAGAATGGGATAAGAATGGAATTTATCCTCTAGAGGCAATAAATAAAGCTCATCAATTGGGACTTCTTAATGTTACAATCCCAGAAAAATATGGTGGTCCCGGAATGACTGCATTAGATGAAATGATAATTTGTGAAGAATTATCCAGAGGGGATGCAGGATTTGGTACTGCTACTTATCATACAATGCTAGCTTCTTATCCAATATTGACTGGAGGTACTGAAGAGCAAAAAATGGAATATCTTAGCCGAGTATCAAATGGTAAATTGGCTGCTTATTGTGTTACTGAACCTGATGCAGGTTCAGATGTTCAAGCATTAAATACTGAAGCAAAAAAAGATGGAGAAGAATACATCATTAACGGGACTAAGGCATGGATTTCTGGTGCTGGATATGCTGACTGGTTTTTTGTCCTAGCATATACTGACAAAGATGCCGGATATAAGGGCTTAAGTGGATTCATTGTAGATGCAGATACCCCTGGAATAGAATTAGGTAAAAAAGAAGAAAATATGGGCCAGAGATGTTCAGATACTAGAGGTGTAACTTTTAATGATGTCAGAGTTCCAGCAAAAAATTTAGTTGGAGAAAAAGAAAATGGAGGTTGGATGAATGCAATGAAGGCTTTCGATCATTCTAGGCCTGCTGTGGCTGCAGCTGCGGTAGGAAATGCCAGAGGTGCCATGGAAGAGGCATGGAAATATGCAAATCAGCGAATGACTTTTGGGAAGCCGATTTCGAAGCACCAATCAATTTCATTTATGCTAGCAGATATGGCAACTAAGATAGAAGCTGCAAGACTTCTGACCTTTAGTGCTGCAAGCTCTCTAGATCATGGGGAAAGGGCAACTTTGAAGGCTGCTCATGCAAAGAGATTTGCTGCTGATATTTGTATGGAGGTTACAACTGATGCAGTTCAAATTTTGGGTGGCTATGGTTATTCAGAAGAGTATCCAGTTGCTAGAAGAATGAGGGGGGCTAAGATTTACCAAATTTTTGAAGGAACAAGTCAAATTCAGAGATTAATAATAAGTCGAGAGATTGGAGATAGTTTCTAATTTATTTTAAAGTAAGATTAGATCTTTGTCTTAAAGCCTCAACGGCCATAATAGCCATTGGAGCCTGTAAATTATATGAAGGGACGAAACCAGCCATTGGAATTCTTATAATTTGATCAGAAATTGATAGAATTTCATCAGGTATGCCATAATGCTCTCCGCCAACTACTAGTAATACATCATCGGTAAGGTTAGATTCCCAGGGATGTAAATTTCCTGTGTCCTCTATTGAAACTATTTTGAAATTATTTTCTTTAGCCAGTCTTACGAAGTTCAATCCTTCTACCCAATGAACGGGCATGAACCTATGAGCTTTCATTGAAGCCCGCTTCGCTGCCTTTTTTTGGTTATGAGAAAGTTGTCCGTCTACAAATACTGCATTGGCGCCGCTAACTTCAGCTGTTCTAATTGTATATCCTATATTTACGGGATATTGGGCTCCCGCCAATAGCCAAATTATTCCGCCAACTTCTAAAATTTGATTTATATCCGTATTTGGATTCCTTCCAACTAGAGCTAGAATTGGATGGATTTTGTCATCTTCTGTATATTTAGACATTCGCCAAATATCACTTTCAGAACCCTGTTTAATCGGAATGCTCATTTGGTGTGCTAATTTTGTCAACTCTTCAACCTGTGAATCATTTGAATCCCTGAGTACTAATATCATTGAGACATTCTCATTCTCAAGAGCATAACGAACTTCATCGATGCCACATCTTTGCACGAATAGAAATTCATGATTTCATTTATAAAATCACGCTTACTCAAAAAATAATATTGACAATTAAAATACAGAATATTATCACTGTGAATATATTACGAGTGTTATGGATGTAACGCGCAAGACTGTACTTAGATTTACACTAGTTTGCGGTCCTGTCGTCCTTTTATCCTATATTTACGGAGTTTCGCATTCAGAAAATCCCAGTGAATTATGGGGTGGAATTCCAGAATCATGGTGGACTTTTATTGTGCCATTCATGTTCATTGCTGCCGCTGGATTCATGATATATTGGTGGGTAGTTTTCTTTAAGTTGGATGAATCAACATTGAGGGGACTAAGGTGGCCTTGGGGGGAATCAGATGATTTTGGAAGTTCCAGATTGCTTGCTTCATTTGCATTAGTCATGATACCCTCGGCCTTGTGGCTTGAAAGTACTTTATTTCATATCAATTCAGACTATGCTTGGACGCCAATTCTAGTAATTGGAATTCTAACTTTGGTTTCGATTGGAAACATAATGATGGGATTACTGGCTTATGCGGCATATGAAGACGGAGTAGAAAATGCACGAATGATGATTGCAGGTTCCGTGATGCTAGGAATACAGTGTATTCTAAATGATTGGATACTTTGGACATATAAATTTCCGTGGTGATAGAGTGGGAATGACTAGAGCTGTTTTATTTTCATTTCTAGCAGCATTCCCTGGCATATTGCTTGCAGTGATTGGATGGGTGATGATCGGAATGCCGGAAGAGTGGACGAGTCAGTCTTTCTTGGCTTGTTATGTTCCATTTTTTGTAACCGTTGGCGGGGCTTTTATTATAGGACTCAGGGGGAGCAGAGAAGTAATATTGGAGGCTTGAGATTGAGACGCCTAGAAAAGGCTCAAATTATTGGTCGTAAACTAGATGAGTTGTATCCAGAAACACCTATCCCCCTTTCGCATTCAGATCCTTATACATTATTAGTTGCAGTAATGTTATCTGCGCAGACTACTGATAAAAAGGTGAATGAGGTAACTCCTGCACTATTTGAAATTGCAAGCTCACCCAAAGAAATGGCATCATTGGAAGAAAGTGAGATTCTTGAAATTATTAAGGAGATAGGCCTAGCCCCAACTAAATCGAAGAATCTTAAAAAAATGGCTAATCAAATAATAGATGCTGGCGGGGAAGTTTTTCCTGACTGGGAATTTTTAGAATCTTTAGCTGGAGTAGGTCATAAGACTGCTGGAGTAGTGATGTCTCAGGCATTTGGAATTCCAGCTTTTCCTGTCGATACTCATATTCATCGTTTAGCTTCCAGATGGGGACTTTCTAATGGAAAGAGTATAGATAAAACTGAAAGAGATTTAAAGTCGGTTTTTGAGAAGGAAACTTGGAATAAGAGGCATCTTCAAATTATTTTTTTCGGAAGGGAATATTGCCCAGCACTTAGACATGATTTGGAAAGGTGTCCCATTTGTTCATGGGCAGCAAGTAAAAAGAGAATTAGAGATGAAATGAGGAAATAAAATGGATATATTTTCGGGTAGAATCACCTCTTCAGGATTCTCTAGTGGAGATAGAATTGTAATTGGAGACTGGAAAGATTCTCCATTTGGTAGCTTTACAAATATCATGTGGGCTAAATCTGGCGGTTCTAGAGTTTTACTTTCTCCTAGTGAGAATCTGGCAGAATATGTCTCTTCTTTGTATTCTTTCGAGGAAGTAAAAATTACTCCAATCATAGTGAAAAGGGATAAAAGGGGAATCTCAGTTAAAGCTGCTAATTTGGAAGTTAAGATGGCTTGGAGTTTAGCTTTTCCAATTCCCTTATGGAGGCCTAAATGGTTTATATCATCAATTGAAAATACCATTGCTGTTAGGTTTTTCAATACCTCAACATATGGATTAACTCGCAATGGAAGAAGAGAGTGGTATTCAATTAGAGGGATATCTAAAGTGATTCATGGTGAATGTATAATTGATGGTGTAAATATTGGTCAATCTGAAAATTTCGAAATAGATGCATGCTTTGGATTTAGTGAGCCACCAAAATGGCCCTCTTCTGTAGTATTGAAATCTTATATCGATTAATCATAGGCTTGATGAGTAAGTAGCTGGTCGCCCGATATATGGAATATACCGAGTTAGTGCAAGGAATGAAAGCCCCGGACTTTGAAGCAGAGATTTCGAATGGTGGGAAAATTAGACTATCTGAGGTTCTTTCGAATGGTAATGGAGTAATTCTATACTTCTATCCTAGAGATAATACACCCGGTTGTACATATCAATCATGTGATTTTAGGAATAATTTCAAAATATTTCAAGAAAATGGTTGGGATGTTTTTGGAGTTTCATCTGATAGCGCGAGTTCGCATGAGAAATTCATACAAAGACATGATCTTCCCTTTGATTTGATTGTTGATGAAGATTGTAGTTTACATGAAAAATTCGGCACTTGGAGAGAAAAGAAGTTTAGAGGTAATACATACATGGGGACCTTGAGATCTACTTTTGTGATTAATACTGATAGAACAATAAGATGGGTAAATTATGGAGTTAAAGCAAAGAAAAATGTAGAAGAAGTAATGGAAATTCTTGGATTAGAGGGATTTAATGGACAAGAATAAACGTAGAGAAGTAGTACAACTTTTCTTAGAAAGATGTGTTACTTATGCTAATGCATCTATAGAAAGGAAAATGGAACGAGGAGATGAAAAATCGGAAATAGATAAGTGGATCGCATACCGGGATTTCACTGAACACGCCATTAAGGAAATTGAAGCAGGCGATTTGGATGCATGGTTAGAAGATAATTAGTTTCACTATTTCATTTTGAAATGCCTAGTCTATGTTTTTTTGTATCAACTCTCATCTTTGCCCCTGGAATCATCAATAATGTCTCTTTTTCATTGATTGAAAACACGGGTAATCCAGTACGTTCACCCAATTCACGAATTTTTCTAGCGCAAATAGATTGCTGATGTGAAATATGATTTAATGAATTTATATCAAAAATAGCCATATCACCTAATGCCAACTGATGCTCAACTCCATCTAAAGGTAATCTGTGTAATTTATCAGGAGTGATATAAATGACTGATCTATCTGGTTTTTGTGTAATTCTTTCGGTTCTATCACTCCATCTATTTTCTCCTAAATCATGGAATTTGTTATTTCCTGCCTTTGGTCCCGGTCTAGTGCTGAGATTATTTTTTTCTATATTTCGCTTTAGTAATGTTTTGGGATTAGGGAGTCCAAGTATGCTAAATATACTAACCATACCACCCGCGTAGTATTCTACTCACGAGGGGAGATTTTGAAACAAAGAATCTTGGTCTGTTTCTTTGGTAGAACTGTCATCAAAATCGATTAAATCAAATTCATCAATTTTCGAATCTTTTTCTGTTTCAGGAACGGGAATAATTCTTCTAGTGTAATATAAATATCCAATTAATGATGTTAATACTACTGTAATAATTCCAAACATTGATGTAGAATCCTGATTAAACAGGTTTGGAGCATTAGCTACATTGATTTCCATGGTTACGGAATGTGATTCAGATTCATCAATTACAGTTAGTTTCACTTGTTTTAATCCTTCAGACGCATATGAAGCTTCAATCCAGCGTCCAGTAACATCAATATCATTAGATGGATTACCGTCACCGTCGGAGTCTACAGTTACATCTAAATCCCAATGAAATTTCAGAGATTCCATATCATTGAGAGAGTCTACGGTACCATTTGCTGAAAGAATGATTTTATCTCCTTCTGTAGGATTTAGGGCATTAATGGAAGCTAATGCGATTGGCGGTGAGTTAACTATGTCTATTGGAATTTCAATAAAATCAGTAGATTCATCATTATCAGTAACATGGAATATAATAAATTCTGGAGAGTTTGTAGCGTCTGGCCAAGAATGAATCAAGGAATTTGAATTAACATCGCAGTCATTTCTTGCCGCTCCATCTTCATCTGAATCTTCCGAAGGATTGAGGTCATAGCAATAAATCAGAGAATCCATATCATTCTCAGTATCGACTACTTCTGCAATAATTTCTATTATTTCATCCTCAGAAAATTGTGGAAGTTGAGAGATTGGAAGAATTTTAGGCTCGAAATTCTCAACTTGTATTGGTAAGGTCAAAGGTTCAGTTTTATCTCCATCATTATCAGTGACTATCAATATAGCTAATTGAATACCTGAATTGTTGTATGAAAAATTGGAAACCGTACTTAGCTCTCCGACTGTTGTAAAGTTTAGATTGGGAAATCTCTCGGCATTAGGCCTCCAATAATGCGTCAAACTACTAATGTCATTTAATGAGTCCGAAGCTTTTCCTAATAGCGTGATATTAGCACCTTCTTGTATAGAATACACTCCCCTATTGTCAGGGATTAACTTGATTGTTCCTAACCAAACTTCGGCTATTGGATTAAATGGGGCGATATTTGAAACATTTACTGAGTAGTTTGAAATTGTCATCTCTCCATCATCATCAGTGGCCACAGCTTCAATATTAAATTCCCCTTCAGACGTTGGAATGACTGTGCAAGTAATTCCTACTTGTCCTTCTGAACAATCTGATTTCCATAATATATCTACCGGGGTTGAAGGATTATTGGAATCTGAGTCACTTGCATTCAATATTCTAAATGTTACCGGAGAGAGTACTTCCACGGATTCATTATCTGAACCTAAAATCAGTATTGGCGGCCTATTTATTGCAATTAATGTATCAGTGATTGTAGATTGATCATTTTCTTCGTCTATAACTGACATTGAAATCAAAATAATACCATCATCCATTGGGGCCCACTCTAAGGCACAATCGGTTTCTACAGAATTAAATTCTTCAAAAACTGATAATCCATAGTCTGCTACAATAGTGAAATCACAAATTAATGTTCCTCCATCTGGATCGGAAGAGTTGGTGCCATCAATGAAAATTTCATCTTGTGCTAAGATAGTTGACGGAATTGATAGATTGGCCAATGGTAAAGCTCCGATGTAAAGGCTGAATATTCCTAAATTATTAGATCTGTTTCCGTCTTCAGGTATCTGCTCGTATGGATCGACTTCAAAAATCAATGATATATTGCCAAATTCTTGAGATGAGGTAATTATCCAATTAAGTTCAACTCTAGCTTCTTCGAGGCTATTTAGTGCTGGAACTTGACCATTTAAGGTGGTACCATCAGGTGCCTGAATTTCAATAATTGATGGTGGTGATGTCTGAACTCCTCGATTAATAACTGGTATGGAAAATAAAAGTGAATCTCCTGAAACTGCATTAAAACCGATTGAAGGATTTAGTGTTAATGTATTATTTTCCCTAATTCTAGACACTGTAACGCCTGATGAACTTGTAGTTAAATCGACTGCAAACACATCCGGATCAATTACAATCGTTTTGGCTCCAATAATACTTTCTGATTCTATCCAAGCCAAAATTCCATGACTCCCATACTCGTTATTTCCTTCTGAATAATCTCTTGAGTTTCCAGAATTAAATTCTAAATATGCTGAACCATCTTGGTTAGTAGTGATGTTTTGGAAAAATTCTTCCTTTTCATATCTGAACTGTAAGATTTTGTCTGAAACTGGTTGCCCGTTTCTCGTGACATTAATCCAAGCAGAAGTTTCTAAGTCTAATGGAGACAAAGGATTTTCTAATTCGATGGAGATTAAAGTTTGTCTATTCGTAGGATTATAGGAAGTGAGCTCATTAACGAGAGTGAAGCCAAAACTTTGTACTAATGAAGTCTTGATATCTCCTCTTATTG
>LURV01000011.1 GCA_001629205.1 Marine group II euryarchaeote REDSEA-S30_B12 | reverse complement strand
GTATAAGAGACAGGAATTCGGAATTTATACCCTCAGAATATGAAAAAATCGGACAGCCTGTATTAGTTCCAGGAGACATGGGAACTGCATCATATGTTCTTGCTGGACCTAATGAGGGGATGAATAGGGCATTTGGTTCTTCGTGCCATGGAGCTGGTAGAAAGATGTCAAGAACGATGGCTAGACAATTAATTGATGGGGAGAAGGTAAAAACAGAATTGGGAGAAAGGGGCATCTCAATATTTGAGTCATCGAAAAACTGCCTATCAGAAGAAGCCCCGGATGCTTACAAAGATATTGAACAAGTAGTGAGAAATACTGCAGATGCTGGTCTAGCATATCCTGTGGCTAGGTTGTCACCAATTATGGTAATTAAGGGATAGTTATTTTTTATTGAAAGTAATCTGGATATCTTGTCTATCTTCCATAACATATGATTCGAATAGAGTATTTTCATTACCACTTACTGTCATTGAAATATCATATTCATCCCAGTCTGATATTCCATTTCCATTGATATCAAACTTATTATCATCTGTTAATGATGGAGTTCCTTCCCTTCCCCATACTTTGAAAAATGATCCCACAGGTACATTCATGTCACTTGGAGTTTCAATGTGGATAGTGGTAAATGCCTGATTGTTAGCTACTCCTGAATTATGAACATGAATCCATCTCATACCACCTTTACAGCCATTTTGATCTATACCTGTATTAGATGGAATTTGCAAATCCTCGCCATCAACAATAACTCTTAATCTGGGGTGATAGTGATATTTTATCCCGACATCGCCATCATCGTTGTCATGATCAGTTTGTCCACCTAAACATCCATCTGATACATCCCAATCTGGATTAGGCGCTAATGACTCTGGAGACCATATGGCTAACATGAAAAAACCCAAAGTAGCAATTGCTGCTACCCCAAATAGTATTTTTTCTAAACTCATCTTCTGCTCTGCCATGAATCGCCGAACAACAACAACATTTTGAATTATAGGTTCAAAGTAACACACTTATTATGTTTACATAGAGTATCCTTTCTTGGGATTACCACCTATAATTGGTGCCGTACCAGATTGAACGCCATCTGACTCTTCTATGATAATATTCAATAACGTATTAACTAGTGATTTTAGCTCTTCTATTTCCCCTCTAAGCTCTTCTAAATTGGCTACCTCTGTACTCATGCGCATCCCATCTGAGGAATCATCCTCAAAAGTAATAATGTCGCATAGTCTATAAACAGAGTAGTAACTTTAAATCATAAAATGTACTTTTTAACGTATTTTGTGATTTTCCTAATATGGAATACTAGTCGTCAGAGTAATACTCTTCAGCAGTCTTCCTAGCAAACGGCTCATCATAACCCTGTTGAATTAGTTGACGAACATACTCTTCAATCAATTCATTTTGTGAGTTTTCTATTGATCTATCTGCAACTTCAGAATCCTCGTCACCGTAGTAATAATCATCGCCTCTATTCTGGATAATATAGACTGCTGCTGCCATTAATGAAACTAACAATAGTATCCCACCAAGTATCCAAATAGTGGTATAATCTGAACCTTGATTAGTACTAGCTTCAACTACAGAAAATCCTGGTATTTCAATATTTAATAAGTTAGAATTTTCGAAGTCTTCATTTATGACTAGAACTAGGATTGGTTGTCCTACTATCCAAGTCTGATACTCGAACTGTAGCTTTACACTTGAGCTACCGGGTGGAAGATAGACTACAGAATCGCCATTTTCCAAGGTTGTACTTGAAGGTCTCCAAGAACCGTCAGAAAGTTGCTCATAAAGCCCTACTTGAAATGAACCTGCTAATTTTCCGGGATTTTCCCAGTATGTTACTATTCTTACAGAATCACCTAGCTCTAAATCTTTTCCAGGTTCAACTACTTCACGACTATATGAACCAAGAAACTCTATAATTCTAATTGATGGGTTCCTAGGGCTATCTGGACCACCTAATCCAATAATTTCATTACCACTTTTATCGGTAGAAGTTATCCAAAAGGAAATCTTATCTCCTTCTATGAATGTAGATTCTATTGATGAGAAATCTAGGGACTCGGAGTATACTAACTTTCCTTCTAAAGAAGAAACTAGATTTAGTTCTGCAAATGTTTTGGTGTCTGGGACTGGTTGATTATTTCGTTCTAGTTCCCAAGCAACTTGCAGTGAACCATCGTCCATACCTAAATTTTCGGTGATTGTTATTGTAACAGGAATTGAATCTAAGTCATTAGAATCTATTACTTGTAACGATGATGTAGGATATTGAATTACATCGAATAATGCAGTTGGATTTACTGCATCAACAATTATCGATACATCATAATTTTCTAATGATGGTGCAGTTCCAGGAGAATTTAATAATGATAATTTAATTGACATTTCAGGAGTTACCGGTGGCCTATTTGGCAGACTTACTGTAGCATTAAAGGTTGCATTCTGTAAAATATTTGTAGTAGAAATTATTTCTTCACTCCCATAGGTAAAAGTAGCTTCAAGATACATTTCTGGTGGGATTTCGGATAATACTTCATTAGATCCGAAATGATAAACTGAACCTGTTATAGAGAAATCATCAGCTTGCCCTAAGTACACAGAATTAGATATTCTTTGTCCATAAGGAGCGGTTAAATCTTCTACAATATCAGGATTTGCAATAACAATATTATCTAGTCTCCAAGATAATGAACTTAGAACTGAAGACTCTATGGAATGTAAATTATCTACTAAACTAACTCTCGGGTTGCAATTAAAACTGTTAGAATCAAATGGGAAATCCCAAGAAAGTTTGAAACCTAATTCCAGCTCAGTTATTCGGTTAGTAATTTTTGTAGTTTCTGCACTAATGGGTTGTAACATACTTTCACTCGGAGTCCACATTTGAGAAGTAAAAGGAGAAAAGGAAATTAAACCTAAATCTGTTCCATACCCACAAAGCATTACAGATATATTATCAATGGTATTGAATCCATTTGGTTCATCTATCCTCACTTTAAAGAAGTGAGTCCTACCAGGAATCAGATAGTGTTCACCATCATCATTTGATATTCTATCCAAATCGAATGCAGAATTAGAACTCTGTCCACTGCCTAAAATTGCTCCTGCGAATGATGATGCTATTTTCTATTCCATAACTGCCCCCTGTTCCCCCTTGAAGATATGATAATCCAGCCCAGTCTGTACCTTCTACGAATAAATATAGAATATCATTATCCATACCGGATACATCAATTCCATTGAATCTGACTTGTTCTTCACCAGTTAATCCTGGACTCAAGAGTTTCACTTGTGATTGGTATTCGTCTTCATCAGCAATATTATTTTGATTAATATCATCTATTCCTTCTCTCCAGAATTTTAAAGTTATATTTTCCCCTCTAGCTTCATTTTCTGTAATCGTAATTAGTGGGGAAAATAAACTAGTGCGCGATATTATGTTCCCATCAGCTGGCTGTAATCCTATCGGCGAATCTATTTGTATTGGCCCAGCAATTGGGGGATTATCATCAATCTCTACCAAGATTACAGTGGCAACTCCAGTTGAATCTTGTGCACCATTACTCATTCCAACCTCTCCAATTGAAAGTAACTTAGGGGAAAGTTGGATTTCTGAAAGATTATTAGGTGCCTGAATAGTTCCAGAGAATGTTCCATTTTCTCCGGATTGTAATGCTAAAATTTGTCCTGAAGAATTCACACCAACTTCAAAATCTGATGACAGCGGTCTTTCATCTACTGAGTCTTGAAATCTAACTGTTCCAGATATCTTTAGGTCACTTCCACCAATAATTGGGTATGGATAAAACAGAGTATCCCTAGTGTTTGAAATTTCTCTTCCTTTATTATCTAAAACTCTGAATGAATCTATTTGTAAATCATTCTCGACTGCGTTTGATCCTGAACCGCCTGAAATAGATGTAGCAGACCAAATGGTTTCTCCATCATCATTATTTGCACTTGCCTCCCATAGAATATTATCAACATCGTCCCATAGCCAAGAAATATCAAACTTCCAGTGGACAGATACATCTTCTAGACCATCGCCATTGGTGATTAATTCCACAAAACTTGATTCGACATCTAGAGAAATTTTTGAACCGGCATTGTCATCCATAAACGAATAGGCATCACCCCAACTTCCTGAATTCCTATCTACTTTGAATGAAACTGATGTTCCATCTGAAGAATAGCCTCTGAGTGTGATATCGGCTATCATTTCATTATCTATCAAGTGTCTATGATTAGTGATAATCTCATATTTTTCACCGTTGGGGTAGAGTGTACTTGGGACAGAAAAGTCTCTATTGACAAACATATAGTCGAAGTTTACTGATCCAGATACAGAAATTGAACCCTTACTAGTTGTTGTAGGATCTGAAACTAATGAATTCACAAAAACTGGGATTGCAATTTCTTCTGGAGGGGGATTATCTTGTGCCAAATTAGTATGATATGCGGAAATTTTTGTTCCAAGTCCAGTAATAATCTCAGTCAAATCATATGCAATGGCAATACTAGATATTGTTATGGTCTGTGGAGTAGATGAGGTAATTTCTAAGGGTATGTCAATCCATTCTCTTCCAGTTACATCTGTATGACTAGGATTTAGTAAATTAATTGCAGAAATTTGACCTTGACTTAGTGGACTGATAAATATTGACTCGCCACTACCGCCGGTTCTAGTTGATCCAGCTATAGAAACTACAACTGGGGATTCAAAGCCATCAGAATCACCGCCGCCAAATTCTACATTTGCACCTCCTGATGGGGAAATTGCTATGATTCCAGAAGTAACTGAAGCATTGTTTGGAATTCTAACAGATATGTTGTGATTCGTCTCGTCTAGGAATATGACCTGATTAATTTTTCCTGATTTGGATGCAGAATCCGAAGTCGTTTTCATACAAAATGTTGATTGCCACCCAAAATTCCCATAACAATCAGAAAATTCTTCATTCGTTGGTGGAAATTCCCAATCATTCCCGTCACCGGTTATATCTATTGTAGGGCCCTTAAGGGGCTGGGCAAATCTAGAAGAAATTATTAAACGATCTATCCAACCGTTAGCAGGTAAATAAACAGATACTCCGAAGCCTGATAGAGGGGAGGAGAATGTGATTGAGTCTCCTCGCTGAATTGGACTTCCTATTGTGTTTCCAAATCGATCTAATATTGATACGGATACATAGTTTGAGAAATTTCCAGCTAAAGAAATACTATTTATTGGCCTAGTGGAATAGGTAAATTGTGAAGTAATTGTTCCAGCGAACAGTGTTGCATTAAGTAAATCATTCACTACCTCAACTCCTGGACTGAATGACCAGCTATTATATCCTGAGTCAGCATTGAGAATTCTTTTTCCACCTATGTAGATTTTCTTCAATAAAGGAGTTAGTTCCGGATTATCTGTGCCCATATGCATTAGTAGCCTAAAATCGGAGCTTACTCCTGCTAAGCTTATTGGGAACGTAACATTAGAAAATCCGGGAATAACCTGTTCTCCATCAATGAGTGAACCGCGAATCCATCCCAAATCATTAACTTCTGCATCTATATCAATGAATCCTCTGTTAAAATTACAATTCAAGGATTGAAAGTTTTCGCAATATGGGTCATCGAGTGATACTAGATCACTTATCCAAGTACCATCTGAACTAAAATTATTTATTTTCACTCCTGCATTATCAATAAACCAGCCACCGGCTGAGTATCCTGAGTTAGAGCCGAATGCAAATTTAAATTTCACTCGTTGGCCTTTGAAGTTATCAAGAGCTCCCTGAATATTCGTCATTTCACTGTTCGATGTCCAAGATGATCCACCATAATTACAGTGATTTGTAGCAAAAGTAGCTTTTCCTGCGAGTTCATGGCCAGCAGAATTTATTGCAGTACTCGTATACCAATTTCCTGGGTTGAAGTGTTGCCAATTACCATTTGAGGTTTTGATAAAAACGGCACCACCATCTCTAGCATTTTCGGCGCAGGACCAATGATCGAAAGTGAAATATGATGTCCCGTTTAGAGGAATATCATACCATGGTGAAATTAGTTTTGCCTCATCAATATAATTATCATAATTCCCTGAAAATGCTATCCCATAAGCATATGGGAACGAAGAAGCTGTATCAGGTCCTGAATCTTGACTCATTTTATTTAGAGTGAATTTACACCTGTCGGATCCGCACTGGGCTACTGAATTCATCTTAGTTTGACGAGTCCAACCCTCGGCATTATTTACTGTAGGTGAATTTGCCGTAGAGTCTTCGAAATTCCTGAAATTTGTTTGTCTCCCTCTATCTAGAGTGATAAAACCCCAATCATCCGCTCCTGAGTTTATGCCATAATGAGTCATTGAAGATGAGTTTTCAAAGCTATCAAAAAATAGGCTATTTCCGTTATTATTTACTACACGGATCTCAGAGATTGATAGTCCCTCGCGATTATCTATAACTGAGCCACCATAATTTTGTGTTGGGCTAGTATCGACTACGATACGAATAAATGCCGAAGAAAGTCCCAAGAATGAGTTAGGAATATCCAGAGATATTGTTCTGAAATCACCACTCTGATCTCCATATGAAATACCATTTTTATCTTCATATCCATTACCTGGTAAGGGATTGGTCCTGGAAGAGCATGAATTAGTTGTAGAATCAGTCAATGATGAAATATCTGCCCATGTATTCCCATTAGAAGATAGTTCAACACAAGCATTATCATAGTTTCCACCTTGAAGATCCCACTCCATATCTATTTCTATCTTTGATGCTGAATTTGTCCCTGTAAAATCGATACTGCGTTGAAGTGCGCCGTAAGCATTTGGTAGATATGTGCAAGAACTAATCGATGCAGCATAACAGCCATGATGCCAAACTCCCAGATTCACTCCATCATTATTGAAATTTATATCATCAATGAACCATCCTGGCCTTTCAAATGATGCATTTGGATGGGTCCAAATATGGAAACGGAATTGAATTCTGTCCGAAGAATATATTCCGGGAAGTTCAGTTAGTGAGATATTACTCTCCATCCACCCACTATGTGATAAGTCTGCAAATACGTAAATTGGTGATGATGCCCCATTGGGGACTGGAGCATCTGACGAAATAGTGTTAGTATATTCCCCATCATTGAATGAATTATTATCAACATAAGTCCATTCTGTCCATTCATTTTCTGTTGATAATCTATATTCCAACCAAGCTCCATCTCCATCTCCATTGGTGGTTGTATCTAGGTGGTACCAGTGATCGAATGTCATGTAGTATTCACTGAGATATCTATTATCTGGAATTGGTACTGAAGGTATCACAATGAAGCTATCAGTTCCTCTCGGGACTGGATTTCCTGGGAGTGTACCAGCAGATACTCGGCCCTGACTTGCAGAAGAAGGTATGATGCCGTGAGGTAAAGTTTGTTCGTCACCATAGATAGTCCCATTTAGTCCTTTGAATGTAGTGGGAGACCAGATTTTAGCATTATTGCATAGAGAAATATTCTCTGTAATTTCATCGGAATCTAGATGCCTGTCCTTATCAAAATCTAATCCAGATTTTAGAAGTTTACCTCCATATTGACATTCAGATCCTTTAGGGATAGGGTCGAAATCGATTTCATAATCAAAATAAGCACCCAAAGTAGCGTTAATCACTGCTCCAGAGCCATTAGAGTCACTAATTATTATATCTGACATTGATGTGTAGTTAGATCCTCCATTGGTTATCTGGACGTCATGAATTCTTCCTGTAGGTTGCAAATTTACAGATAATGATGGAGGGCTGGCACTTCCGTTAGAGTGAGATATTATGAATTGAATTGAATCGCCTATTACATATCCAGAACCTGAATTATTTACCTCTATTGACTTAATAGAACCGTTAATATCAACTGATGATATTGATAGTTCAGCTTCCGTCCCTGTAGCATTACATTGTGGCTGACAGACTGCAACAATTGTATCATTCAAAGTATATCCTGAACCGCCATCCAAAATGGTTATGCTTTCTATACCTGAACTAATAATGTAATTACCTGAGAAATTTGAACCCCCGCCCCCTGATGCAGAAAGATTTCCGGGAGAATATCCTTAGATATGAATGAAGTCACTGTATCTTCTAATGTTAAGGTTTCGCAAAATCTAATTGCCTCAGTTACTTCATCTCCCTGGAGTGTCTGATCAAAGCTTTCATCATGCCCATAACGAACTATAGTTCCTTTACCTGTTTCGCATGAGGATAAATTTGTATATGTGGATTGGGTGTAAATCAATCTCCAACCCGGGGAATATGAATATCCTGATGAGAATGAAACTGAAATTTCTCCTTCATCAAAATCACTGATGTTTGATCTAGTTCCATCGTCTTGTAGTTGTAAGAAACCTTCATTATTTAGGGTAGTACCAAGCATTAAGCCTGAATCAAAATCAGATTCTTCCCAAGTAATACCAATATCGCTAGATGTACCCATTGAACTTGTATCTACTTGAACCCAGCTTTCTAAGATTGTAGAATTTCCTGGTAATTCAAAACCAGTAACTACATTTGTATTGGAATTGATATTGATTACTGATGGTCCGGACCAATATGAAACTCCTGCACTAGTAGTTGGAGCTAATAACATAATTAGGGAAAGTAGCAATCCAATTCTGTATCCGGTGGCTGGCACAAGGGTACTGGAAAATAGTTGAGTTATCAATCAATCTATCAAATGGACAAATTAAAAATTATGAATATGGAGCCACTGGGGGGAATTGAACCCCCGACCTTCGCCTTACCAAGGCGACGCTATACCTCTAAGCCACAGTGGCACAAATTACATGAAGTGGATGACAGGTTTAATCGTGGCGGAGGTTGAATGAGGAATTTTTGAACGTCATTGTGAAAACATATAGTGGTGTCCGGTACATGAGCCGAGGTCGCATAGCCCGGTATTGCGCGGGCCTGGAAAGCCCGTGGGATTTTTCCCGCGCGAGTTCAAATCTCGCCCTCGGCGCCATTGATTACTTTGATTTTGGAAATTTTTCATTTTCATTAATGGTTTAACTTATGCGGAGAATACCAGTCTGAGGTATATGGACGGTCAGCCGGAAGAACTGACAACTGGCAATAAAGAAACAGTTGAAATGATTCGATTAAGTGATTTTCCAGTAAATGGCAGTCTATTAAAAATTAGTGAAAAATTAGATATTTTTATTCCGATAGTAACAGAATTTCAGTATCAGATTTATCAGATTAAATCATTTTGGAGAAGGAATGAAATTTTGATAATTATCTTTGGTTTTTTGGGTATTATCCTTGGATCTTGGGATTTAGGAATTGGTGAGCTATCAGGGGGCGGAGATTACAACAGATCGGGAATATTCAGTAGTGAAAGTGGATTTCTTCAGATAGATGATTTATCTTTGATTTTGGCGCTATTGTCCGCTATATGTTGGATTAGTTTTTTTTCACTACTATGGATAAATTATCCCATAATGAGGGAAAATTTAGTCTACCTATTTACTGGTTCCGTTATCATTCAACTGGGATACATCAGAGCTCATGCAGAATCTCCTAATTTCCCAAGTGAATCATCGTTTTCATCTTTAATTTCAGTCTTAGTTGTTAATTTGATAGCTTTTTTCCTAACAGGGTTTGTAGTTCATAGAGCCGTTTTGGAAACGCGAGATATTCATGTTCAGCAAAAGCACTCTCATCCTGATCCTAGAGTTTTTGAAAGAGGAAAGGTAGATCATAAATTAAGAATATGGACATTTTCTCTCATTTTATGGGTGATATTTCTCAATTTTAGTTCTTGGTCCGGTTCACATTCAGTTTCTCCTAGTCCGGGTGACTTAGAATTTAGTCACTCATTGGTAATTATTTACGTATTAACTGGTTTTATGGCAATGGCATTATTTCTGAATATTATATGGTACCCTCAATTTATGCTAGGTAGCTCTGAAGATAGTATTCTCTCATCTCGTGCTAGAGTACTTTCTGGAGATTTAATTGTGGAAGAAGAATTTGAAATGGGTAAGTGTCCGGTTTGTAACATAGAAACATCGGCGAAAAAGAATAGTAATGGATTGATAATAATTCCCTGTAACACAGAGGGTTGTAAAGGAGATGGAGAAATGGGAGAAGAGTGCAAAGAATGTGGTACTGAGATTGCATCCAGAATAGTTTGTATTAATTGTGGATCTGATAGTCCCGTTGGGAGTCATTTTGGGAGAGTAGATGCATGGTGAAACAACAATTGATTAACATCCTAGATGAGTGGATATAATGGCTATTGATAATAATGATGTAATTGATACAGAAGTAGATATTGCAGTTGTCGGAGAAAAACGGATTTTAGATAATTCACATGAAGATGAATCTACCGGGATCTTCGATGAATTAATATTTAATTCAGAATCTGCACTATATTCAATAATTTCAATTTGTACGGCACTAATTATTCTTTTGGCTTCTGGAATTGGGATAATACATTTTTGGAATGATACAGAAATAGGGATTATTGGTGGTCCGCCCTCTGCACTGTTAGTTTGGGAGAATGAATATAGAGAGTTGACTGGGGTTGAAATGGTAAATGATTTAGATGGAACTGGAGTCATAATGTGTGTTGTTGATTCTGGAATTGATTTGTCGCATCCTGATCTAAAAGGTTTGGAATTGAGTGGTTGGTTTGATGCTGTGAATGACCAATCTCAGCCCTACGATGATGAGGGTCATGGGACAGCAATGGAGTAGGTAGTGATGAATATGTATCTGAATCTGTTGATTGGTGTGTCTCGAATGGTGCTGATATTATATCCCTGAGCTTAGGAGGAAATCAGGGATTTGGATCAGGATTTTTTACAACAGACTCCTTAGAACAATCTGTAGAAAATGCATTAGATAGTGGTATTTTCGTTATTGCTGCCGCTGGAAATGATGGATTAGAAGATGATGGAGACGTAGAGTCTCCGGGATCTGTGGAAGATGTGATTTGTGTTGGCGGGGTAAATAGGAACGGAAATATCTGGTCGGGAAGTTCAAAAGGAGATAATGGTGGTAGATTATGGCCTAATCCAATACTTCCGAGAAATAATCCCGATAAAAAGCCTGAATTAGTAGCCCCTGGAAACGAAGTTCCCGTTCTGATGGCAACGGGTATTGGTAATGATGCCTACTGGGGGTGGTCTAGTGGTACCTCTGCAGCAACCGCATGGGTGAGTGGTGCAATAGCTCTATTTCTAGAAAATAATACAGAATTTCAAAGAGAAAATACTGAAGATAGGGCTGCAATAGAGAACTTAAAGATGATGATTATGCAAAATTCTGAGATGAGTGAAGGTCAGGACGGTCATGATGATTACTTTGGTTATGGAATTCTAAGAATTGATAGGTTAATGGATGCAGCTTAGGTAATTTTCATTCGTTTTTTATTAATACTGCTAGTGTCCCGCCAGATACTTCCGTAAAACCTACTGTATGATTATCATGAGCATACTTTACAAGTTTAATCCATTTATTGAATGAATCAACCTTTTTCTGTGCCGGAGTTAGTTCTTGGCCCTTCTCAGATTCACCTACATCTCCAGTGGGAACTTCCGGCTCTTGAACAATGAGAATGCCATTAGGGGCTAATAATTCGAATGCGGAATTTGCTACCTCGGACCTATCCTCTTCAGGTAAATCAATAATTATTAAATTTGAAGGGAGGGGGATTGTTGATTCCATATTTATTTGGGGCGATGCTACTGAAGATGCATTCGAAATAACCTTAGCCCAAGCTTTAGCATCATATCTTCTAATTAGACGATCAATAATTACTCCAAATCTAGATCCGGGTTCAATTATTCTGAAGGTATGTGGCCTATTTCTTGATAATTCATCTACAGAAGTTGTACTCCATAAATCAAAAAGCCAAGCCGAAAGATGGCCTATTCCCCCTCCAATTAGGGCCGTATTTCCCGGGTTTACACGGGAGCAGATATCTCTAATTCTGACTCTAATTGATTTAGGGAGTGGGTTTAGATCCATATGAAGCATTTGCTCACCTATACTTGCTGCAATTTCTGGCTCAGATTCTCCCAGTTCACTATTCGTCGAAAGTAATAGATTGAGCATATCTTTCTCGGTCATCATAGGTAAATCTTTTCGATTGCTTAGTTCATCCACAAACGTCTCTACATACACTCACTAATAATCATACCATAATATTGAGTATAGTTAAGATGAGATGATTTGCCGGGAGTCTATGGAAGACTCTGGACTTGAGGTCGTAGTATCACTATGTCCAACATGTAATATTAAAAGTGAAAATTTAGTAATTAGGATTTCACAGAAGGGAAGAGGTGAAGATTATCTGGTAAAATGTCAAGAATGTGATACATTCCATAATATTCAGATTAGACCACCAAAACCGCGAGAATTGAAATTTACCCTTTCTGATGGAGAAAATAGTAATCTAGTAAATATTGAGGTTGATGATGATGAAGATATTGAAGTAGGAGATATCTTCGAAAACGAACAAATGTTATGGAAAGTGACGCGAATTGATGATGAAGAAGCGAAATCAGTGAAAAAACTCAATGCTAAACATATTTTTTCTATTTGGGCCACGAGGGTGGACTTGAAAATTGTAAAGATTACTATGACCAAGGGTGAAGAGAGTTATTCGACCTCAATTGAAGTAGATCCAGAGAAAGTTTACTCTTGCGGAAGTATTATGGAATTAAATAGGGAGAAGTGGAAAATTCGTGCAATTCATACTGGCAGAGGTAGGACGCTTAATGGGAGTAGAGTTGCTAGTGATATCAAAAGAATCTATTTGCATCAGATATAGTTATCTTCTGTTTGTCCAAGGGAAAAGAACTGCCTTGGTAATGTGAAGTGCTACATCTGGATTCTCTCGGAGTCTTCGCATGCTATACTCATACCATCTAGCTCCATATGGAAGATAAACTCTAGTTAAATGGCCTTCATTAGATAGTTTTCTTCTAACATCTCCTCTTACACCCATTAAGAATTGGAATTCATAACCAGGGCCTTTGCCTATCCTAGATGGATTGGAATTAGGCCTAGGATCTTCTATTCCCGGCCCCATTCCAGCTTTAGAAATTTCATTTAGTGAAAAATTGATTACCGCATCATCATGAGAAGCGATTGCTACATATGCTCCATTTTTTATTGATAATTGGATGGCAGAATTTGTCTCTTCTACAATCTTGGAATGATTAGTAAATGCGATGTTCTCTGGTTCTAGATATATTCCTTTGCAAATTCTTATGTCACATTTATTTCCTAATTTTTCAGTCACATTCTGTATATCGGTCATAGTCCTATGTAGTCTACCCTGAAATACTATTCCTACATTATTATATCCCATATCGTGTAATCTAGTCAGTGCATCTATTGTATATTGAGTCGCGCTACTATCTTCCATATCCAATCTTACAAAAATTTCTCTATCTGAAGCCTTAGATATAACCGATACCATATTTGAAAGGCCAATCTCGAAATCGAGATGAAGTCCGAATGCAGAAGGTTTTATTGAAATATTTGAGTTTAACTTATGTTCCACTATTAATTCAATTACCTTTTCATATTCAGAAATGAAAAATTCAGTTTCATCCATTGAATTAATTTCTTCTCCTAGAACATCGATTGTAAAACAAGCTCCTTCAGAACTTATTTTATTGATTGCTTTTAGTGCTTGGTTTAGATCCTCACCTGCGAAATATCGCTTAGCAAACCACCTAACTATGAATTTTGGAGCCAATGGTAGAAATTTCACTATAGTCGAACCCACTATTCCCATTGCCCCCTTCACATGAGCTAGATGTCTTGACAATTGCGGGACTAGATTATCTCTTTTTTTCTCAAAATTGGAATATTTTTTTCATTTAGTAATTTCTGAATTGCATCTCTTTGCCAGCCTTTAAATGATTTTCTGTCTAAGTGAACAAATATATCACCTCCAGGAAATGAGGCGATAGTAGATTCTACCGCAGAAATTATAGAATGACGCCATGTACCTTGTGGATAACTATCAAAATTTTCATTCATGTCAAATGATATTGCATAACTAGCTATTAAGTGACCTAACCAAATATCAGAATTTGAAATTATATCTTTGTGTCTTGGTACATAATGCCCCCCACCAATGCCAATCATCACTTTTCCTGCCCCTCCCCATTTACCCAATTCATCTTCGCCAGTAAGTCCAAGACACTCTGATATTGATTCGGCCCAAATTTCTGCTGCTATTGGATCTGACCATTCGCGCTCAGTCGATCCTATTTCTATATAGATAGTTGGAGAATTCAGAATTGGTCCATGATGTGTAGCTTCCATTGTTATGTCATAATAATTATTTAGGCCTATTTTTCGAGCCTTTGAAGACATGATTCTATAAAGAGCTGAGAATCTTGTACATGGTGGTATCAAGGTTCCTTTGATTCCACCGGATTTTCCTACATCTCCATATGGTAATTCTCCTGGAATTCCAATTGCATGGAGTGTTAAAGCTGGAGTATTTGTAGAAGAGATATGTCTAGACAGTACTAGTATCTCATGAACTGGTTTATTAGTTAATCTAGAATGTTCTAAATCGATATTATCTGCAAATATATGTAATTCCTTAATTTTTAGTAATTGTACATCTTTATGTCGATGGGTATATACTTGTCCATGAGAAAAATTTTCTCGTGGCCCCCAAACTCCTTGCTTCAGTAGAGTATCAAAAATATTCAGTGATGCTACATCCTCTTCAGATGCCAAGAGTAGGGATACCATGACCTGTCAAGAGGGTTTAGGCTTCAAGGTTACTAGATATACTTTCATAGGAGTGCTCGCTGGTAAGTCCATGAAAATGAAAGCGCTAGAATTTACTCCATCTAAACTTTTCAGAGGAGATGAATTTAATTTATTGGTGGGAACTCAGGGTGAAATAAATAAATTGGATAAGAATTATGGCCCCCTGGGCAAGTATGTTATACCATTTCCTTCCACAATCAGAGAGGGAATTATTATTGGTAATATTTGGGTAGTTTTTTGGGTTGACCAAGAATTTAGGCACTCTAGGATGGGTGCTTTCGACCTAACTGAGGAATTTTTTAATGGAGAAAGTAGAGATAAACTAAGAAATTCTTTTACCAATAAATATTCAGAAGCTCGAAATCCCTATGGGCATGTAGAATCTATTTTGAAGCCAAATGGAGCTTTATGGAGTCGCATTCTAGATAATGAACCACTAGCGATTGGAAAATATAATTCTAATTTGATTTTTTCCACGAGAAATGGTGGCATCTATTCTATTGATTTGGTTGCTAATGAATTGTGGAGGGCGGAAGTTCCAGTTTGGACTGAACTTGGAGAAATTAGAAGTGAGAATGCCATTATCGCAATTTATGGAACGGGTGAGAATATTTACTTGTGGTCTGAAGGTGGTGGAATAGCAGTAATTAATCCATTGAATGGCGAAATTATTTCCACAAAAATAATAGAAATTAATGAAAAAATATCAAATGTATTATTTGATGATGAAGGAGGTTGGTTTATAATTTTCCATGAGGGAAGAGTTGGTAAAATGAGATCTATTGATGATAATTTAACTACATTCAATACGGGATCGCCAGTTATCGATGCGATTTACGATAATGGGGCTTGGAAATGGACAGGATGGAGGCAAGATGGTAAATTGGTTAATGGGGAAATAATAATCATATCTAGAGATGACATAGGAGTAGGAATTACTGAGGAATTAGTAATTACAAATGATGGCATTTGGGATAATTTTAGAGCTTAATTCAACTTTTCTGTATGTCCGCATTTACCACACACCATTCTATCTGAATGGATTCCTAAGAAAACACCGGGACCACAGGTAGGACAATTGTTTCCTTTTCTTACAAGTTCCCCTCCTTCGATAGTATATTTGGAATGTTTTCCATTTGGGTTAGGTCCATCTCCAAATCATTGCGATGCCAGAAGTTCTGGTCATACCAAACCTAGTGCTGACATCCTTTACGAATACTAGTTCTTTCTTTGATCCTGGTTCCGCCTTGGTTACCGCTGTAACCATTTCCTTGAGTGATGGAGTAGGTGACTTAGGATGATCCCAGTGAAATTTTAGCTCTACTCTATTTAGTAGATCATTCTCAGTTCTTTCTAAAATTTCCATAATTTCACCTATCTAATATTTACTTTCAAGGCGTAGCTACCGGGAGAAGTAATCTGTAATCTCTTTGCGACCTCGGATCTTTCAGGGTGCATAATTACAACAAATCCTTGCCAATCTGTTGTAACATGAGATCCAGGACAATTCATGCATTGTACTGGCTCGTTTTTTGAAGCGGGATCTGGTAGAATCCTATAGCATTCAGCGCAGGCAAATGGTAGTTTAGCCAAATTATTCACCATCCTCTAACCAGTCAAATGATCCTAGTCCATCCATTTTACAATTAAGGCCTATTTTACTAGATCTTGGATCATTATGATTTATA
Organism: Marine group II euryarchaeote REDSEA-S30_B12; assembly: GCA_001629205.1. Taxonomy (GTDB): domain Archaea; phylum Thermoplasmatota; class Poseidoniia; order Poseidoniales; family Thalassarchaeaceae; genus UBA36. The sequence goes on along the minus strand of LURV01000011.1, from coordinate 863 downwards.
GATTTTGAAACTATCCTTGAACGTACGAAGGAGCCTTCTCCTAGAGCTCTACCTGTTTGAGATCCTTCAACTCGCTTAATTCCCAAATTGACTTGGATTGGTTCATCTAGAATTTGGGATTTGTGCAATAAGGCTTCCATTGGACCTATTCTTACGAAGGCGCCATATTCTGAAACCTCTGAAACTGCCCCATCTACTACCTCATTATTTTCCATAGTGAAAACCAGCGCTTTGAATCTAACATTCTGATATATGGCTCCATCTCCATGGATAATTTTTCCTCTTCCTACAGCTTCGTGATCAAAAGTAACGAGAGTGAAATTTTCATTTTCATCAAAGCGGCATTCGAAAGCATCATGAGCCAATTCGTCAATATGATCCTCTAATCTTCTCCCTCTGCGTATATATTCAGCAGGAATTCGTATAGTATCTTCTCTAGTCTCAAGAGTGTACATTTTTTCCCTCTTCCTAGGACTACTCCGGGGCATGACATTGAGGGAGAAATCCTCCCGTCCCTCATCAGTCATGCCTCTGGAGGAGAGGTCCTTGAGACTCGCCGACCAGCATCTCCTGTATAAGCGCAACGGAGAAGCGCGCTATCGGTGAACCATCTAACATGTACATACGTGAGTCTGAATGAGGGTTTGGTGCGAATGTTCAAGTGGATTTGAAAACGCATAACATATTCTGATGATGGTCCGAGACGGCACTAGGGATTTTTTCAGAGGCTCTAAAAGTCTAATTATTGTCACTATTATGTTACTGATATCACTTTCTCCTATTACAAATAGTATTGAAAAAACTATTGAAGATTTAAAGAAAATTGATTTTACTGACTCTGGAGATACTGTATGGATAGATGG
>LURV01000109.1 GCA_001629205.1 Marine group II euryarchaeote REDSEA-S30_B12 | reverse complement strand
ATATACGGGAGCTCCATTTAGGATCATATATCCACCAACTACTGAGGGAATTAACCAAGGAAGTAAGTTAATAATTTCCTCGTGCATTGATATCTCTGGCTCAGGGACATTTTCTGGGATAAATATCGTGGTTATTATTCCGATAATTGCAACTGAAAATCCAAACTTATTTCGATAAAATGCGGGCCCTGTTCTATGTAAGCTAAGTCCAGATACTGCAATAATAATTCCAAACCATATCTGTAATGCATACACTTCCATGGGTATCGGTGACAGGCTCACCACATGTTATTTTTGTGGATTTTGATGCAATTTTACTAAAATTGTTCTTGATATACTTCATAAATGGGTCATTGTTGGCTCGCGCCGCACAAGATGCTTAAGGTGATGTTATGGTAAAGATGCCACGTAAGATTATGCGCTACAGTCCTTCTGCTGGAAAACATACGGAACATACTGTAGAAAGAGTGAAGAAGCGTCGTGCTAGTGAATTAAAGTGGGGTCAAAGAAGATTTAGGAGAGTAACTTCTGGATATAGGGGATTCCCTAGACCTAAGCCTTCTGGAGAGAAACCAACCAAAAGAGTTAATCTAGTTTTCAGATGCTCAGAAACTGGGAAAGCCCATTCACCCAAAGGGAAAAGGGCAGTTTTCAGATGTTCAGAAACTGGTAAGGCCCATTCACCAAAAGGGAAAAGGGCAAGAAAGGTTGAGTTAGTAGATAAGTGATATTATGAGTGGTAGATTTTTGAAGGTTGGATGTAGGGATTGCGGAAATGAATCTACGATTTTTGATAGGGCATCTACAGTAATTTCTTGTTCAATTTGCGGTTCAACTCTCGCAGAGCCCTCTAGTGGGATGGTTGAACTTACAGGATGTAATGTCATAGAAATCCTGAGTTAGAAAGGGGCGAAATTTTGGCTGATGAAATTAATGATTGGCCGGAAGAAGGAGAATTATTAGTTTGCTCGGTAAAAAGTGTCAAAGAAAATGGTGCATACTTAACACTTGATTCGTATCCTGGAAAAGATGGTTTTGTTTTTATTGGAGAGATTGCAACTGGCTGGGTTAGAAATATACGTAATCATGTAAGAGAAGGTCAGAAAGTAGTTGCTAAAGTTATTGGCGTTAAAATTAGTCAAGAAAGTATCAGTTTATCCTTAAAGGCGGTATCAGAGGAACGAAAGAGGGAAACTCAACAATCATGGAAAAATGAGCAGAGGGCCAATCAAATTATGAAAGTAGCTTCAGAAAGAATAGGTTGGGATCAAGAAAAGACTGAAATTATTTCTGAAGAGTTGATAGAAAATTTTGGTTCTCTGTATGGAGCATTAGAAGAATGTGCAATCAGTGAAACAGCGCTTTCTGATTCGGGATTCACTGGTAAGTGGATTGAGATTATTACCGAATTAGCTATTGAAAATATTATACCTCCATTTGTTGAAATCAGGGGAATTTATGACATAAGAGTTTGGGGTGAAGAGGGCATTAATGGAATTAAGAGTCTACTAATTGCGGTAGAAAAATGTGCATCAGGAATCGAGGATGTGACCCTAAAGTGCCATTATGATGGTGCACCCAATTATAGAATAGACATTCAAGCTCCTGATTATGGAATCGCAGAATCCATTTGGGAAAAGGCGGGCAATGTAGCTAAAGAAAAAATCAAGTCGGTACAGGGAACTTTGTCCATAGAAAGGCTCTAAGTAATGATTTCTTCCCATTAATTCATGTACCGAATTTTATCATCTCTATAGGATAGTATGGTAAGGACTAGGCTTAAGCGATGTACTAAATGTAAGAAATTCGGCCTTAAAGATAAATGTGACGAGTGTGGAATTTCTATGAAAGAAGTAGCTCCTTTGAAATATTCTCCTGAAGATCCTCAAGGTGCTAGAAGGAGGAAGAGACTTAATGCAGGAAGTGAAAAATGGATTGATTCATTACCATCAATAGAAGGGGATTATTCTGATGAATAGAACGCAAATACATTGGAGAGAAAATTCGGGATTCCCTTCTCATATAGCAATGATTGAAGCGGTACCAGGAGTAGGGAATGTTGGAAAATTAGTAATTGATGGTTTGAAAGAAAAATATTCCTCAACATGTTTAGGTTGGCTAATTCATCCTGATTTTCCTCCTCATGCAAGTTTAGGTAGTGATGGATTGCTTTCTCCACCTGGAATGGAAATTTATTCCGTAGTTCTAGATTCGGGAGATAAGATAATTACTATATCGGGTAATATGCAGCCCATAACTGCTGCTGGACAATTTGAGGTATCAGAAGCTATTCTGAAACTTGCAGTTGAAGAGGAAGTCCAACAATTACTCGTATTGGCTGGACTATCTGCAGAAGTTGAAGATAGAGATATACATGTCATTTGTTCACAGAGTAAAGTTAGGGAAAAATTAGAATCAAATGATATTATTGTTTCGAAACAAAAGCCTGACGGTGGAATGATAGGTATTTCGGGAATGGTATTGTCTTTATCTAAAATTCATGAAGTACCTGCTATTGGTGTAGTAGCTGATACTATTGGAACTAGTGCAGATTTTTTAGCAGCTGAAAGATTATCCAAATGGATTGAAGATTCTTTTAGTATTCCGCTTAATTTAGACTTGGATACCACTGAGAAAACAGCAAAGAAATTATTGCAATCTATGAATCCAGAGTTCATTATAAGTGATTATTTTGGAGATGATAATGAAGTTGCTGGTGATTTTTATGTCTAGTCAGCAACTAAAATTTCCTCAGCTAACTTAGGTAATTTCAAATCAGAAAGTTGGAATGCCTGTTCGACTGAGGAGAAGTTTGTTTTTTGTTTGTTAAAGATTTTAGCTCTAGTTGATACTATTTTCCAAGAACCCTTATTTCCAATCCCAGGAATGGCTTCAAGCTGTTTCTGAGATGCTTCATTGATATTGATGCCAATTTCGGTCCCTGAAATACTTCTCATTCCATGTCCGGTTACAATGATATCGGAGTTAGTTCCAAGTGGGATTTTATAAGGCACTCCAATCAAAATTGGGTAAGCTCCAATCTGTCTACCAAAAGTGATTCCTGATTCTCCACGAATCTTTTCATCCCAGTATAGGGAATTTGTAAATTGCTCGGGAGTACGGATTCTATTATCCTGAGATTCCCAGTGAACATCTCTAAGTATTGTCCCTACTGGGAACATTTCTTTCAAAAGAGGATTATCAATTTGTTGTCTAACATGATCTTTGAAAATATTAAATGTTTTTGATGGGATTTCCTGGAAACCTAATCCTTCAACCTGACGAATATTAATCCTCCTTAACCAAAGTCCTTCATCCTTTATTTCTCTAAGTAAATCCAAATTCATTTTGTAGCTTATTCGGCTTTCTCCATTCAAACCTGCGATAAAATTGAGTCCCGGAAGAAGCTTTGGGAGTCCCCTTTCTCCTTTTTCTCTCCCATATTTATTTATTAGTCGAATTGCAGTCTTGAGCTGGTTAGGATTGCAATTAAGCCAATTCATTTCATGTACTTTTGGATCTGCAGATTCCAGGCCAAATGAAAGAATAGCCCCATCCGATAGTGTTTCCGTTAAGGTTCGAGTAATCTCCTCTGAAGGTTCAATATTCTCAGAAATTATAGATGGATTCCCATTGTCCACGTGCAGAATTGAGAGCCTCTCATCATTTCTAACATCATGTAGTATTTTTGAAATGGGCTCTGGATCAGGAATAGGATATTCGAGTTCTTCGACTCCTTCGGCTTGATATGAATAAATATCTGTAGCTCCACCAATTCTAACATTTCTTACTCCATGGTCCATTGCTGAACTGATTTCTGAAATTACTTCATCTGTGGACCTCCAGATTGGGACACCTTTTTTTGGTTCAATACAAAATTTACAACCTCTCTTAAATCTCACACAACCCTGATACAATTCTACCTCATACACTAGTGGCCCTGGAAGGCCATTTGGGGAAATTAAATCTGGATGTGTTAGAACAGCTTTTGACTTAGAGCCTGCAATTGCCCAATCTCTCCACTCTTCTGGCGTCCTTTTTTGATTTTTCCAACTTCCAGTATTGAGAAAATAATTCAGAGTTGCATCAGTATCTTGTACTGCACAAAATAGATTTTTAAAAATTGGAGACCAGCCAGCATATCTCCAATTTCTAATTGCCCATCCACCACATAATATTGGCAATTCCTCTGGAAAAATAGAGATAATATCATCTAACTCCTTCATACTAATTGGAGTTCCTCGAATATATTTTCCTGGAACAACTGCACCTGCCAATATTACAATTCCTTCTAAATCTGAAAAGTCTCGCATAATTTTATTTTTACGATTAATTGAATTATCGAATTTTTTATACTTGATTCTCCATTTATCAATTGTTAGGTAATTATAGTCAATTTGTTTGGATTCAAATACTCCACAGATATATCTTATGTGGAATCCTAGATAATTTGGTACGCCGAATGCAGCAGGCTCATCTTCGTAGCCGTCAATCACAAGCCAAGCACCCATATTCTCACCCAATGAGTATAGGAACTTCACGGCTTCGCTTACTACCGGGTTCTTCTAAAGTTAGGGTCGGATTTTTTGACAGTAATTTTTCTTCCTTTCAAATCATGGCCTTGGAGCTCACTGATGGCTTTATCTGCATCTTTCTTTCTCGAAAATGTAACAAACGCAAAACCTTTCGATTTTTTTGTCTCGCGATCGGTTACTAAATGTACTTCTTTCAACTTACCATAATTAGAAAATAATTTCACTAGTTCTTCTTCTGAAACTTCATATGAAATTCCACCAACAAATAATTTTATTCCCATTACTTTCTGTAATTTTTCTCTAGCAGAATGTAAAGTTTCTCTTTCTTTTGACAGTTCTGTCTTGGATGCAGATCCTGATTGGATTTTTGAAAGGCAGTCACGACAGCGAAGAGGTTTTCCAGGAGTTGGTTCGAATGGGACTTCAGTTGAGTCGCCACATAAAGTACATTCAGCTGGATACGTCCTTCTAGTATTTCTTGGGCCTTTTGAAGAATCTCTAGAATTTTTCTTGATTGGAGAATGATGAATTAATCCCCTCCTAAAATCTGCTAAGGGAGATAGATATGGGCGAGAACCTTCGTGTCCAAGCATACCTTCAGCATCTTTTGACCATCTCTCCCCTTCTCTATTTAGCTTATGTAATTGTGAATTGTTTGGTATTTTATGCCCAAGACCGAAGCCATTAGAAAGGGCTCTAAAACCTGTATAATTACATCTATTACATGATACATTGAAATCTATTTTACTATCATCCGACACCAATTGTACTCCACAAGGCGGACATTGTGCATGAAGAACTCCTAGGCTTTTGCTACCCTTCATTGTAGCCTTAAGATTTGGTTCTGTTTGTATGATTTTTACTCTAACTATATCCCTTATTCTTACTGCATCTCCTGCAGAAGGGATGAACCGATTGACCATTTCAGAAACGTAAATATCTGCAGATAATCTCTCTGCAGGTAAAGATCTATGCCCATTCTCTTTTGATTCAATATGTAAAAGCATAATCTCAGCAACTTTTTCGGAGATTCTAGTAACTTGACCGATAGCAATATCTCCAGAATCCGGAAAAAGAGGTTCTTCAATTGATGAGGCTATGGATAATTTACCTTCTTTTGAAATTAATTTTCCTGTAATCAAAGCTATTGCTCCTTTTTCAGTAATCTTTACGCCTGAGCCATACTCTACATTAGAGTTTTCAATTACATCTCCCGGGGTCACAAAATCACCGACTGATGCATTCATTGATTCTGCGGAAGCAGTTTGCCATATCAACGGTCCGGAGTATTTGGTGTGACAGGGGGCATCAACCTCCATATACTTGCACTAGTAGTTGAATTTGGAGATTTGTGATGTTCATAGGCTGCCGGAATCGAGAATACAGCGTTTCTGTATTTATCAACTGTCCAATATGATTCGAGGAATAGTTTCTCAAAATGTTTAGACTTCGAGCTATGCATTAGATGGGTTGGGGTATTCAAATTTAGAATCGTATGTATGAATTTCCTGTCTGCTTTGTAATTTTGATAACCCCATGGTGGATTACAAATTATCAAATCGAATTTATTATTAATCACGTCCAAATCATTGACGTCAATATTTAACACATTTATGG
>LURV01000108.1 GCA_001629205.1 Marine group II euryarchaeote REDSEA-S30_B12 | reverse complement strand
CCATAAAGTGTTTGATATCTCTCCTTATCATCCGTCTGCCTCTTTCTTGAACGAACTAAACAATCTTCATATTTGCCACCCTCTCTTTTTTGAATGCGCTTTGCTCTCTCCTCATCAGAAACCGAAATCCAGATTCGGAAGCAGTTCAACTCTAATTCTGAAGCCCACCATCCACTAAGTCTACTCTCAATTATATCTGGAGAATCTTCAGAATTCATTTTCCTCTTCAATAAATCATCTAGTGCTATATCAATTTGTAAGTTAGATTTTGCAATATTACTAAGTTCTTCTACTGAAATATTTCTATTTTTTGCTTCTTCTCTAAAAACTTCTCCGCCATTTAATGAAGTCCAATTAAGCTCGGATGAGAGCTTGTCAACTAGTGTAGAAGTCCCACTACCAGGTGGTCCACTGATTGTGACCTTGACCATGATATATCTTATCTCCACTCATTCCTACAAACTTCACATCTAAGTTGTCCAACAGAGGTTCTCAAAATCAAGTCTGAGTTGCAAGTAGGGCAAGTGGTACCTATTTTTGGTGGTGATACATGCTGATTTCCAGATTTACGATTGTTTAATTTATTCCCGGACTTTCTAGGGCCATTTCTTGACCTCCTTCTTCTAGAATTATTTGTAGAGTTGATATTTTTTTCTTCGTCTAGCATATGCAAAAGTGGCTCAGGTATTGAAGCCTGAGAAATTACCAACGGATGTTTTGCATATCTCAATAGTTTGATATGACGATCAATTATTCTCCCTAATGGGGCACTCATTGAAATATAAGTTGCAATCCATGCTGGGAAAATCCAGAAAACCCTGGCGTCGAAGCTCCACATTGGATTCCAAGGTAAACTAACGAAGTTGACCTTGAAATCTTCCACTGATTCGGCCATCCAACTAAAAATAGCAATGATGAAAACCATTGTAAACATCATTGGTTTCATCATAGAAGATTGCATTTTCATCTGTTCTGGCATCATTTCAAATTGAATTTTCTGCATCTTATCCATTCTAGCAGTGTCTCTATCCATTCTTGCTTGATTCATCTGCTTTCTAATTTGGCCACTCCTATGTTGGAAGTGAGCTTGAGTCATTGGATCTAGGAAAAACGATCTGATAACTGTATTTACTACCATAATAGATGAACCGACTATAAATACCGTAGGAATAAAATATTCTTGATGAAATGGTAGAATTGGCTCTATCACTGTTCCAGCGGACGAAGATAAGAATGTTCGTAGACCTGGATTTATTACCAGTAAAACCATTACCCCGAGTAAAAATAACATTGGCATCATCATCGATGACATTGCTTCTGCTTGAGCATCTCCACTAGACTCGGGTGGCGCCATATCACTCCCACTAATGGGCACAAGAAATATACTTCGGTGGATTTTAGTAATTCAGAAAATTTTTAAAAATTATGACCGCAAATAGAACATTTTGATGAATGTGATTTTTCTTCTGATCCGCATGCAGGACAAATTTTAGTAGTGTCATCTTCCTCAGCTTGTTCTGTAGTTATTTTATCTTCAGAAATTTCAATAACTTCTTGAGTTATTTTTTCATTTTCATTTTCTTTGGAATTTATTTGTTCTACTATAACATCATCTAGCGATTCGGATGGTGGAAGAATATTTTCATTTTCATCTCTTTCTATCCATTCTGGTAAGTTAGGCTCTTCATCAACTTCATCACCAAAAGTGGCACCATGGAAGTCCTGAGCGTCAGATACCTTATACTCTGATTCAGGATCTCCTTGAATTGAATACAAAACTTCTATCCTCTCGTCTTTCTGAATCCTGCCTATTGCCCATGTAACTTGTGTTCCATCCCTAGCAGATTCTTTAGTTAGAGATGCCTCAATTTCTCCTTCATTTCCTCTGATAGTATATTTTTCAATGCTGAATGTTCCGGGTACTATATCATGCAGTGCTAAATCTTCTAGGGCGCTATCGGAATTATTATGAAACATTAGTAAAATCTCATAACCACCTGGGCTAGATCCAGGAAATACTTCCTTTCCTGTACTAATATTCCTTCTTTTATGTACGACTTTAATTTGGGGCGGCCTTTCTACTAACCTAGTTGCTACTGGACCAAAACGCTCAGAAGTAAAGTCTACTCTAATTGGGGCAACTAGTAGTTTATTCCTTGGTGATGGATCAGGAGCATTTAGAGGATATCGGATGATTATACTCTTCCCTGGGTGTAGTCCTAGTGGTGCGGAAGTTCCTACAGTAATTCGTAATCCATGTCCATCATTATCTGGTGAGATATATTTCTCTTCAATTTGAATCCCATTGACAATATCTATCCTATATTGACTGGAATTTAACTCCGTTCCCTCCATCTCTATACTGACTTGTTCCATAGATGGAGTATCGAATATTCCAGGTATATCATCTAGAACTCTAATCACATTTATTGGTGATGAGCCCGTATTTTCTAATGTTATAACTACCTCTACGTTTGATGAAATATATGATTTAATTCTTGATTTATCAAATCTCTTCTGTAATACTGCATCCAGGACAGTGAGTTGTTGCTCCTTTAGTTCAATATTGCCTGATGATTGAACTGAAACTCGAGGAAGGATGGAAAATCTGACTTCTTGAGTGAAGCTGGGTTGATCATCGGACTCCACTCGCTTTGACATTGAATCCCATCTCCCCTCTGGTGGAACATCTTGTCTGATATCTGTAACCTCTAGGATTGGATCATTTCTTCCTACTAGTTTTACAGTTGCTCCTGATAAAGCAACCACGAATGACGATTTGTTTTCAAATACACATGTACAATGCCACACCCCAGGTCTATCATCTTCGACTGCATTAACATAGGAGAATTGCCTTCCAGAACCTAATACTCTATCAAATCTAATCCTTGATGCAGTTGCCTCTGCTGAGTATGTTGAAGAGCAAATTCCAGACTTTATTTTACTTATTGACTCTGTTATTACTTCAGCGGTGAAATTGATGGTTTTTGTTTGTCCAATATTCATTTTACCTATATCCCACACTATGGAGTCTCCTTCTACATTATATTCTCTATCATCTGGTAAGATAAATGATGGTGGGATTGTCCTCTTAACTTCAACATCATATAGTGCTACAGGTGATACATTCTCGACTTCAATCTGTATAGAAATCTCTTGAGGATTTTTTGAAAATACTAGAGAGAGGCTTGATTCCTGCTCCCTAGTTGGTTCTGTATCAATTTTTTCCCGTAGAACTAACATTTTAGGTCCAGACGCAGTGTATGGAATCACAGTCTCTTCAGTGGGATCTAGTTCCCTAACAGTGGAGACTTTATCGCTAAAATCTGTAGAATCAGTGGATTCTAGGTGTACTTCGATATCCCAAGCTCTATGTTTCTTGCTGGCATTCCTCAGTATTAATTCACCATCAATAACTTGCTTCCTCACCGAACCATCCGGGTTTAACGTTGAAGTTTCAGATTCACTCCGGGTTGCATATAGTTTGTCCCCGGGTATTGAGTCGACCTCGATATGAGATCTAAGAAATGGTGATGGCCGTGGTTGTTCTATTTTGCTGAACTGCTGATCTTCAGTACC
>LURV01000107.1 GCA_001629205.1 Marine group II euryarchaeote REDSEA-S30_B12 | reverse complement strand
ATCGAACCCTGGTGGTGGAGGTGGAATATCGGCATTATCGAACCCTGGTGGTGTAAGTTGTGGTTCATTTTTTTCATCATCTTTCGGCTCTAAAGTTAAATCTCCCATTTTCTCATTACTGAATTCTGAACCCTCAGATGATTCATCACTGTCGTCACTATTCCTCTTACTATTTTCATCTGAATTTGGTACTTCTGAGTCGTCAGCCATAATGGATTCCCCTCAGGGGTAATATGCCACGTACGTTGCGTTGGTTTAATCGTTACCTGTAGAAAATTTGTTCACTATTCTAAGAAAATTGAAAGATGGAATGCCTTACGGCCCCTATGAGTTCACAGGATGGTACTTCTCCACCGGTTCTATTTGTGGTCGGTACAGCAGGTGCTGGCAAGAGTTCTCTAGTTACTTCTTTCCAGCGATGGTCTAGATTTCTTGATATAGATGCATTAGCAATAAACTTAGATCCAGGTGCGGAAAGAGTGCACTATGATCCCGAATTTGATGTTAGAGATTTGATTTCTTTATCGGAAGTAATGGATGAGTATGATTTAGGTCCTAATGGGGCACAAATATTAGCTGCAGACTTAGTTGCTTCACAGGCTGACGAGGTATTCGAAGAAATAGGTGGTTTATCTGGGGATATAATGGTGATTGATACTCCCGGACAAGTAGAATTATTTGCATTTAGAGAAGCTTCAAGTCATCTTGTTGAAGTGTTAGGACAAGGTCGTTCATGTCTTATATTCTTGTTTGATCCGTTACTTTCATCGACACCCAGTGGTTTTGTTTCTCAGATGTTGTTGTCATCGATAGTTCATTTTAGATTAGGACTACCAACAGCAAATTTTCTATCTAAATCTGACTTATTAGAACCTGAGGTTCTTGAAAGAATTCTTGATTGGGGCGATAATTTAGATATTTTAGAGGCGGCCCTATATGAGGAGTCTACAAAAAGTAGTAGATCTGAAGGCTCTGGAGGGCAGAGAGCTGAATTTGCAATCTCGCAATTAAGAACTATGCAAAACGCTGCTATCTTACCTGGTTTAATTCCTCTATCGAGTGAAATGGAAGAAGGATTAGCAGACGTGTTAAGTTTCGCACAAAATGTATTTGGTGGAATGTCAGATGCAAAAGATGGATTCGCAGGAGATATTGATAATGAAAAATGAGGAAAAAATTGATTATATTTCGGTTGCTGACTTTTCTGAAGTTCTTCCGGATATAATTGATTGGGCAATTAGAATGAAGAATGATGATAGGAATTTGGATTTTAAGCCATTAAGTGGGATGACAATCGGATCGATATATGAAAAGCCTTCAACAAGGACTAGAGTATCTTTTGAAGTTGGAATATCAAAGCTTGGTGGAAACCCATTAACTCTCTTATCTAATGATATTCAATTAGGGACCAGTGAAACTATAGCAGATACAGCTGAGGTATTATCTAGATATTTAGACTGTATTACTTATCGATGTTTTAGTCATTCTGACGTAGTAGAGTTAGCTCTAAATGCATCAGTTCCTGTTATTAATGCACTTTCTGATATGCATCATCCTTGCCAGGCTGCAGCTGACTTGATGACTATAGTTGAACATCTTGACGATATTGATGGTCATATTGCTTGGGTAGGAGATGGAAATAACGTATTACATGATTTGGTTTTGGCGTCTGCAATAATGGGAACTAATGTTAAATTTGCTACTCCTAAGGGATTTGAGCCGGATAAAAAAATTATTCAGCTGGCTAAAGAAATAGGTAAGGAACGGGGAGTTTCAATATTACAATCATATAATCCAAAAGAAGTTGTAAAAGATGCTTTAGCGATATACACAGATGTTTTTGTTTCAATGGGGGAAGAACATATGGAAAATAAATTTGATTCTTTTGAAGGTTTTCAGGTCAATAAGGAGTTAGCGAGTCTAGCAGATAGAAATTATATTTTCATGCATTGCCTTCCTGCGCACAGAGGAGAAGAAGTTACAGATGATGTAATTGATTCGGGTAATAGTGTAGTTTTTGACCAAGCAGAGAATAGAATGTGGGCTCAGATGTCTATTCTTACATATTTATGTAATTATGATGCTTGGTTAGCATATAAAGAACTACTCTAAAATCCAATTATTGAGCTTCCTAATAAAGCGATTAGGCATAACTGCATAGATTTCTTAAGTAATTGTTGAGCTTCAAAATCTTCGCCCAAGTGAAGTTTTTTCTTTACCATGAGTAATAGTATGAAAGAAGGTATAATTCCAATTACATGAAACTGGGGAAATACTTTAATTCCGAATGGAATTAATATTGATATTATTGTAAGTAAGGAAAGTATCCAAGCTAAAATTCTAGCTCTTTCTGGACCTACTTTCATTGCATATGTTTTTCTCCCCTTATCTCCTTCCATATCTTCTATATCTTTTATTATCTCTCTGGATAGATTATAAAAAAATCCTATAAAAAATGCCGACCAAGCTGCTTCACTTAAGGGTCGGAATACTCCTGCTGCACCAAATGGAAATACAATTCCAATTGATAAGCTAATCACGATATTTCCTGGCAATCCTTTATCTTTTAAATTCATACTGAATGATAGCCCAGATTCGTAATTTACTAGTAATAAAAGTGCTAAAATCCAAATTATCAGTGAAGGAAACCACTCTGTTAATCCTAATTCCGATTGACTAGCAATAATTCCAGCCATTGATATGCTCAATACTGATATTAACATCATCAAGAAAATACCTTTTTTTGCTGAATCTTTGGAGATAATTCCTGAAGGTATAGGTCTATCAGGCTTGTTTAATCTATCTATCTCTAAATCTAAATAATCATTCAATGCATTCCACGAGCACATGAAACTCCATACTGAAATAGCTTGAAAAAATGTGATTATAGCGTATTCTTCTTCTGGAATTTTTCCTAAAGCTAAAATCGATCCTAAGAAAACACCAAAAATTCCGGTTATTGAGTTCGTAGCCCTAAATAGAGTCGACCAAGCTACTAACTGCGTGGTTACTTTCACGATTCTGTGAAGGGGTTGAGAATTTCATCTATTTGCTTTTATGCTATGATTTGTTGCTCAATTGGTTGCGAAAGCGCCCAAACACAAACAGTATAGACACTACCTCTGAAAGGCCCTCTAACGTGACCGATCTTTGAGAAGCGGTTATCTTTGGCCATAATATTTCCCACTTGGTTCATTGTCGCCCCCCATCTGAATCTCTCATTCAAATGATCAAAAATTTCTACCGTATTTGCGGATCCGTTTTTCTCCAGAAGAGAGAATACTTCGTCACGGAGTCTTCCAGTTCTGGACATTATGCCACCCCTGAAACATATTTTTCTTGATAATTCAATCTTTCTCTAAGTCCTTTCCAGCTATTGGAACTCACTGTAACATTATTACGGTAATTGGAAAGTGGCTTCCAAGAGTTCAGACCATCATATACTCCTGAATAGTCTACAATATAACTTTCGACAGAATCTAATTCCATATTTTTAGTCATATTGAGAGATGATAGTGTGACTATCCGATGGGATTTTAATTTTTTTATTTTGTTTGGTGGAATACAGTCTTTTTGCTTATTCATAAAAACTCTGTATATCGATTTACATATTAAAGAAAGGAATAGGGGCGTGGGTGAAAGTGAAAATGAAAATGAAAATGATAAATACAACGTTTTCAAATATGAAATGGTTTACCGAATGATAAGGCTCGTGTGGTGTAGTTCGGTCCATCATGACGGACTCTCGATCCGTCGACCCGGGTTCAAATCCCGGCACGAGCACCATAAAACAAAAATTATTTTCATAATAACAGTCTTAAGTATTGCTACATTGGAAAAGTAAGGTTCATATGCGCCTTGAAAGAGATGTAAAGCTAACATTTGATGATGTATTGATTAGACCAAAGCGTAGTACGTTGATATCTAGGTCTGATGTAAATTTAGAGATTACTTGTATGCAGAAATTTTACTCTACAAAAGATTTTGAGAGGTCTTGGAATGATACTGATCCAAATTTTACAGTGGTTACTTGCGGAACTACTGAAGATAGTTTTGACCTTCTAGAGAGAAAAATGGCTACTAATGAAGATATTAAGATGATTTGTATAGATGTGGCAAATGGATATAGAGAAGTTTTCTTGGATTATGTAAAAAGAGTTAGAGCTAATTTCCCGGATAAAATCTTGATTGCTGGAAACGTGGCTACAAGGGAAATGACTGAGGCACTGATATTAGCTGGTGCTGATATTGTCAAGGTTGGAATAGGCCCGGGATCTGTATGTACAACAAGAAAGGTTGCTGGAGTGGGCTATCCTCAGCTATCTGCTATAGCTGAATGTGCAGATGGGGCTCACGGACTAAATGGACATGTGATGTCAGACGGTGGTTGTTCCTCTCCAGGAGATGTAGCTAAGGCATTTGCAGCGGGAGCTGATTTTGTGATGCTAGGTGGAATGTTTGCGGGGCATGATGAATCGGGGGGAGAAGTTGTAAAGGGGAAAGATGGTAAAATGTACAAATCCTTCTATGGAATGTCATCATATAAAGCGATGGAAACACATTATGGAGAAGTGGCGAAGCATAGAGCTCCTGAAGGCAAAGAAGTTAGAGTCCCCTACAGAGGGCCATTGGATGTAACAGTACAATCAATACTAGGTGGAGTAAGATCAGCGTGCTCTTATGTAGGAGCTAGAAGAATTAAGGATTTACCGAAATGTACAACTTTCATAAGAGTAACTAGAACAACAAATGAAGTATATCAAAAGTTTAACGTTGAAGAGTGAAACAATAATTTGTAACATCAATCAAAATTATCGCATAGCTCTCCTTGAGTCGGGAAGCTCAAAGGATCTTTTGGATTTGTATTCCACTTATTTTCACATTTATTTAGGAAGCTATCACCGTCTGAATCTATATTTGCATCGGTTGCATCAAATGGACTAAAATCGAAATAATATTCCCAACCAGCCCACATTCCGTCGTTATCCTGATCTTGATGATATACTTCAGATCCATCTTTCCATAGATCACCATCGGTATCATTCATGATTGGATTAGTGCCGTTTTCATATTCTTCATAATTCGTATAATTTTCTAAATCGCTATAAAACTGCGAGCCATATCCGTAAGGGTTGATATGGCATTCATCATTTTCTGGATTATCCCATCCTGGGCAGTATCGGTATTTGAGTGTAGTACCATTGAGTCCATCATCGTCTTCATCTTCTTCTCCATCATTAATTCCATTAAGATTGGAATCGGGCATTCTGGGATCCATTGGCCCTCTAGATCCGAGAGCACTAAGAGAATTATTATCTACTAATCCAAGTCTGATGGCTTCCTCTGAATATCTTACTTCCCATCCATCAGGAAGTCGATCCCCATCTGAATCATGGTCTACGGGATTTGTATCCCATCTATCTGGGACTTCTAGAGAATTTTGAAGGGTATCATTGTCGATATCAAATAAAGAATCTGCCATAGAGCCAAAAGAGGGATCTAAGGCCCATCGACCTTGGTCAGGAATAGCAAATCCTGTTAGATTCATCTCATGGAGGAAATAATGGGGGTCGCGGACTCCATCGCCATTTCGATCGCCAGATGAAGAAAAACCCTCGACATTATTCTTCCAAATCCACCCACCTGGGCCTAATCCGCATTCAGACATAGATTCGCAGTTTGGTGGTAACCATGAATCTTTAACTATCCATAGACTATGGCTGAATGTATTCTGTTCCACTGAGAAAACTTGCATCTCCCAACCATCTGGTTGTCCATCTTCATCAGTATCATTTAGAAGGGGATTTGTAGCACTTTGCCATGGACGTGGGATGTAGAGTACTTCACCACCATCATTCAGTCCATCTGAATCTGTATCTGCATTATTAGCATGAGTTATGTATGAATCTTGGCCATCTACGACTTCCTCGCCGTCTTCAAGGCCATCATTGTCTGTATCGAATGCGGATGCATTTGTGAAATAGTAAAAGGTAGTGCCATTTTCAGTCCAAGGATGTCCATCAATTGCTTCTCTGTAATCTTCTAAGCCATCATTATCGGTATCTCTATCCGTTGCATTTGTGTAAGTTTCATAATACTCGACTGCGTCAGAAAGGCCATCACTATCTGTATCAAAAATACCAGGATTACTGCGTACAATTACTTCTCTGACTCCAAAGTCTACAATCCGTATTTTCCAACCTATCACTTCTATTCCATCAATTAGACCATCTGCATCTGTATCTGCTGAAAGGGGGTCTGTAGATCTTCCATCGGTTATTCCATCACCATCTCTGTCCCGAGCATTATATTCATCTAAGTTTGTAAATCGCTCATTCTGTTCTACGACTACTACTAAATCTTGTAATCGACTCTTTACTTCATCTCCAACTTCAACATTTATGTGATAAACCCATCCAGAAGTTTCTGTCTTAACTGGGATATTAACATAGTTACTATCTACTACAGTTCTCACCCAAAGAATTGTTTTATTTTCTTGGACGAAGTCGCCTCTCTCTACATTTATGGAATATATTGTAGTTACTCCAATCATATCCTTATATCGAACTCCTCCGTCTTTATCTACATCATAACCATCAAAATCTGGATCATCATCATAGTTACTTCCGTCCTTGGGATTAATTCCGTTATTGTGTTCCCAGCCATCTGGCATACCATCATTATCTGTATCAGAATTTTCGGGATTGGTGAAATTTGTTGCACCCCAAGAATAAGAAACTTCGAATTCCTCTACATTATTCAAACCGTCTTTATCTGTGTCTCCATATGCATCGGTCGAGTTAGCTGGATTTAACAGAGAATTATAACAATATTCGAATCCGTCTGGCATACCATCTCCATCAGTGTCCCAATCTCCTGGTCCATTCAATCGGCCATCGTTATCCATATCTTTCTCAAACCATGTCAAATCTCCTTCTCCAGACATTAAATCCGTATATGGAGCATCGATATTCAGCGTTCCAAATACTGGCATTCCACAATGAGTCTCTAATGCAATGGAGCCATAAGCTATTTCATAGCGATCAGGGATTAAATCATTGTCGCTATCTTCTTCTAAGGGGTTTGTATCATAAGCTTCTTCAACATAATTTCTTAGTGAATCTGGATTAGGTCTTTCTAAATCTAGAATAGCATCACATGAATGCCCAAATTGTGTACCTAATTCATCCCAAACAGATTGGCCAATATCCATTTTTATTTCTGCTTGTTTCTCTGCAGTTAGGATGGGACAGTTCCAGTTTCCATCTAATGGATTCAAGAGTGTAATAACTCCAGCTGGGGTACTTACATCATGAGAATATCTTGATTCCCATCTATCATTTAGTCCATCTCCATCTGTATCCTTTAGATTCGGATTAGTGCCTAATGCTTCTTCATCTGAATTAGTTAGCCCATCTCTATCTGGATCCCCTAGTGGCCCGTTATCTGGGTTTGGAAATGTCTCATTTTGTTCCCCTGTTTCTTGTTCAGTATCTACACTGTTAATTTGTATAGGATCACATTCAGTTTCAGAAAATCCATCTCCTAGTGATATACATGGCTCTCCAGTATCAAGTGGATCTAGGCCATTTTCAATTTCCCATCCATCAGATAATCCATCGCCATCTGTATCTGATTCTCGCCAGTTTGTACCATATAATGTACTTTCCATCCTATCTGCAATTCCATCCCCATCCCAATCGCAGCCAATAGTTGGGATATCGGGGGGACATTCTTTAGCTTCAGCATCCATGGATAATCCATCTTCAATATCATCTATTGCGGACTCAAAGCCGCCAGAATCTGTACTAGATAATCCAGCTCCGATAATAGTGTAAATTCCTGCTAAACACAAGGTAACTGCTATTGCAGCTACTGCATATTGATTATGATTAAGATTCATGTACATCCCTCCGCAAGACTATAATAACATATGGAATTTGTTTTTGGATATAATGATTAATAGAATATGTACAATAATTTATCAAGAATTAAGAAACTCATCAATTCTATTGAAAGCTTCTTTCAATACTTCTATACTCGGCAAACAAACCATCCTAAAATGCCCCTTACCGAATTCAGGAGAAAAACCGGATCCATGTACTACTAATACATGCTTTTTGTGGAGTAAGTCTAGGACAAATTTCTTATCATCATTAGAGTAAATGGAATTTGTTATTTTGACGAATAGATAAAAAGCACCACCTGGCCTATGGCATTCAATACCATTTATGTCAGATATTCTTTTCATGGAGTAGTCTAAACGCCGAAGAATTCTAGAATAATTCTCTTTGAGGCTTTCTTTACTTCCTTGTATTCCGGCTAAATAGCCAAATTGTGCTGGAGAAGAAGCACATAGTCTACTCCTCAGTAGTCTCTCTACCCCGTCTCGGACATGTGAAAGTTGATTTTTTGGATCATGCCAAGCCATATATCCAATTCTCCAGCCAGGTGCGAAGAAAACTTTGGAGACTCCATTAAGAGTAATTACTGGAGATTTTGGTGATATTGAAGCAGTGGATTTAAATGAATCGGAAAAATCGAGTCCATCATAAATTTCGTCTGATATTATTGTACATTTAGGATAATTACTAGCTATTTCAATTAGTTCTGAGACCTGCTCCTCTGAAGCAACATTCCCTGTTGGATTATTGGGATTAATAAGGACTAGGAGCTTAACTTTTTCATCCATCTTTGATTTAATATCATTGATATCGATTTTCCAACCTTCATCAGAATTTAATCTATATTCTATAGTAGAAGCTCCAAACATTTGGGGATATGCCAGATAGGGAGGATAATGAGGACCTGGTGCTAGAACTTTATCCCCTTTCTCTAAGAATGCAGCAAAAATCACCTGTAAAGCTTCAGTAACACCGTGAGTAATATATACATCATCTTCTGAACAATTCCATCCTTTTTCTTTTTCTGATTTTGCAATAGTTTTCCTTAGTTCTGGGATGCCATAGGATGGGCCGTATCCATTTCTTTGCATTTTCAATGCTTCAGTATATGCATCTACCATATTTTTTGGTGTTTTTAATCCTTCAAATGCAAGAGGATCGCCAATATTCAGCCTGATTATCTCATGGCCTTGTTTCTCTAATTCTATAGCAGGTACAACTACATCTCTAATTGCATATTCGATATTAGAAGCTCTTGCTGATCCGTAAATGAGTTCAACCATGATATCACAAGTCCATAATTTCTCTAGCAGCTTCTAGAGCTTTTGGTATTCCATCGCCAAACTTTCCACCGGCTTGAGATATTGTTGAGTTGCCTCCGCCACTTCCTGAAATTTGTGGTGAAATATATTTTATTATTTCGAGTGCATTAAATCTTTCAGCTGCCATAGAATCTTCTGTTATTGCTACTATTAGTTTTCCACCACCTATTCGTGACCCTAATACTGCAACTGTTGGAGTTGAAGGGTCGCGAGTTAGTTGTCCTAGCATATTCTTCATTTGATTTAGATCCCCTTCGACTTCCATTATTGAGAATCTTATTCCATCTTTTACAACAATGGAGCTATCTGGTCCACTAGTTCTTAATCTTGTAATTTCTTCTTCTAGTGAACGAATTGTTTTTTGTTGAGACTTCCATTCATCGAGGAATCGTCTCACTGCTGATGGTAGATCTTCTGGAGTAACTCCTAGTATTTCTGATGATTTCGTCAATATCCTATCTTGTTTCCTTGCGTGTTCACGCGCCGACTCTCCTGCCACGACTTGCAGACGCTCTACCCCGTCTTGGACTTGACTGGAGCGAATTATCCTAATTTCTCCAATTTCAGATGTCTTATCTAGATGGGTTCCACCGCAAGCTTGTACATCATGATCTCCTATTTTGATTACTCTGATTTCTGAATTTTTTGGTGGTCCACCTTGATAAATATTTAATCCGAATTTTGTGTCTGCATCTGATCTATTGAGTACAAACTTTTCTATTTGCAAATTACTAGTAACTATTTCATTAGCATGATCCTCAATTAGATCTAAATCTTCCCTAGTAATACGAGAATAGTGAGTAAGGTCTATTCTAGCATTTCTCTCTCCTTTGTTTGATCCTGCTTGCCAAATATGTGGTCCAAGAATTTTTCTAGCGCTCCCACCAACAATATGAACTGCAGTATGATGATCCATGATTTGTTTCCTTCTTGCCCAATCTATCTTTCCAGAAATATTACCTAATTCTACAGCTGAATCAGTTAAATGTATGACTACCCCGTCCTGAATTACTGTATCTAGTACATTTGATTTGCCTAGTATTCCTTGATCTCCTAACTGGCCGCCGCCCTCAGGATAGAATAATGTACGATCTAGTATTACTGCGTGAGTGGGTAGACCTGTTACTTCATTTGAAGATTCTAAAGTACTTCGTATCTACTTTGTCCTTAGCAATAGATTTTAATTCTTCTTCCCATCCTTCATGATTGTAATTTAATCCATAATCAAATTTTAATTCATCCTTAATATAGTTAACTTTCTTTTCTGAGCCAGCAATGCCAACTACAGTGCAACCAATTTCTTTAGCTATTGAGACTACCATTTCGGGATTTAGTCCCCTTTCTTCTGATAATCTGAATAATATGTCATCTTCAATTTCTTCAATATCTTTAGGGATGTCTCTAAGTGCGGTCGATACAGCGGATTGGCCCTTTCTTAGCATTTCATAATATCTAGACTCCTCTAATTGCAAAATCTTAGAAATTTCACTTACCGACTGTAATAATTCATTGGATTCCATGTTATTGGAAATATGATGTTTAGCTAGTTCTGATAGTGATAAAGGAATTTCAAGTTCATCTTTCATTCTGCACACTCTTCTGGCAATCATTCTTGAGAGGTATCCAGACTTTCCATTAGATGGAACTAGTCCATCTCCCAGCATATGACATAATGCATGTAAGTGATCTGGTATAGCATAAATGTAAGAAAGAGGTTCGGTAATCTTTTTCAAATCGTTAACTGAAATAGTGATATTATTTTCTGATAGTCTTTTCACTAATGTTTTGTAAAGTAGTTCGGCATCAGTTCCAACATCAATGTTGAGGATTCCTGCCAATTTAGATAACTCCGACATTAGTATTTCTGTATTTGTTGAAATCCCCAATTCAGATATATTTTTATTAAAGTGTGATAATTCCTTGAGTAGTGATACTGACTCAGGATATATGGCCTCATAAATTGTTGGAGAACCAGCTGCCGCCCAGCAAAACCTCTCTAGACCATAACCAGTATCAATAATTTGTAAATCCATCTCCTTGTATTTGATTCCTTTAATTTCAATTTTTCCTTCGGGATGTTCTGCTAAATTCATAAAAACTAAAGTTGCTAACTCCAAACCACCAACAATTACTTCGAGAGCGGGGCCAGCATTTCCACCGCCTGACCATGGACTTTCTAAATAGGTAATTTCATCGGGATTAATTTTTAATTCGTCGCATAAGAATTCGTCGCAATATCTTACGCATTCATCTATCCAATAGATCATTTCTCCTTCTTTTGGTCTATTGAATGCGTGATGTGCCATCATTTCGAATGTTGAAAGATGCCTACCTGAACGACCAACTGCTGCTAAATCTGTAAGTCTAATGCAGGGCTGACTTATTCCAATTGGATTTTTGTCTGGCCTGACAGAGCCATTGGTAACATGTGGTTGAAATACAGCAATTGATGCAATTGTTAGATGGATATCATCTCTCCATCTAGCAATAACTGGGAACGGATGTATCTCTGAGTGATTTTTTTCGGAAAAAAAATTAAGAAATATTTTTCTCATTTTATCCTTAAGACTTTTTCCCCTTTCATTAAATCCTCTGATAATAGGAGATCCTATGAAGGTATATGAGTCCTCTATTGAATCTCCGCATGTAGCTCTTTTTGTATCTCTAGACCAGAAAATCTGG
>LURV01000106.1 GCA_001629205.1 Marine group II euryarchaeote REDSEA-S30_B12 | reverse complement strand
GAGTTCATTTCGGACTATCGTTTCCAAGTGACGATGACAAACACCCAGAAGGATGATTTACAACGTCTGGCGAGACTAGTAGAAATAAACAAAGACAGACTTCAGAAGCTAGAATCATAATTACAAAATCTTGAAAATATTAGAATTGAACAATCGCATGCATTGGACGCTTTAATCTCAATTTCTGAACACGGAGCAAAGGATGTCATGATACCTCTTGGGGCAGGTGTACAACTAATTGCGGATATACATGCAAACTCTGGTGCAGTGGTAGACATAGGAAGCAGAGTTCAAGCCGAAAAAACTAGAGAAGAAGCAGTACAAATTCTAAAGAATAGAAATGAAGAAATTATTTCAATAATAGAAAAAATTAAAATTGATTATGACGAATTAGATAAACAAATTGTCACACTAGCGACCGAATTTAATGAAAAAGTAGAACATATTAAACAAGAATCAGAAGATACCGCTCCCACAGAAGCTAAGAATAACCTCGAACCAAAAAGAAAATCTAGACGTAGAAAAAGAGGGACAGAACTAACATTGGACGATTGAGGGAAAATAATGGGGCTATTTGATCGAATATAATAGGGAAATTAAAGATAAATGGGAAGAATATGATGCAGAGTTAAATGACCCATTTACAACTCCAATCTCGTCCAAAGATAGGAAGCTAAAAGACAGATTAAAATCCAACACACCACAAAAAAAATCTAAATCTAAAAATTTGGTTACTACCACAGGAAAAAAATTAGTCAAATTGGAAAATAAATCAATAATCATTGATTTATCTGAGGACGAATTATCCCGAAGAGGTAGAATAATCAAACAAAGTAAACTACTAGATGAAATTCTAGAAGAACTAGAAACCGAATTACTATCAGTGGATATGGGCCATTCAGTAGTATCAGAGCTTATTGACCTATTACGTGCAAACTTAGTCGGAACTAGAGTGCCACGTAAGGCGAAATTGGGAGAAATAGTAGAAAGAGTAGTTCATAGATCTCTTTCTCATTTACTTGAGTCTGAATATTGGGATTTTGATAAAACTGTCCAATCATTAATTTCGGATGAAAGTCCAATATCAATCATGATTGTAGGAGTAAACGGAACCGGAAAAACAACGTCTACGGCTAAAATAGCTAAGAGACTAACCGATCAAGGATATTCCGTAGTCTTAGCCGCTGCAGATACTTTTAGAGCTGGAGCCATTGATCAACTAGCTGGACACGCAGAAAAAATAGGTGTAAGATGTATAAAGAGTCAACGAGGGGGAGACTCTGCAGCCCTAGCTAGAGATGCAATAGAAAGTGCTAGAGCCAAAGATGATGATATTGTGATAATAGATACTGCCGGAAGAATGCAGAATAAAACCAACTTAATGGAAGAATTGAGAAAGGTTCGAAGGGTTTCCAACCCTCACCTAGTACTCTTTGTTGCAGACGCTCTGGCTGGAAATGATGCAGTCACCCAAGCAGTTGAGTTTCAAAAGATGTTAGAATTTGATGGCGCAATTCTTTGTAAATTGGATACAGACGCAAGAGGCGGTGCAGCCCTTTCAATTGCACATGCTACTGGGAAACCAATTATATTAGCAGGGATTGGTCAGGGATATGATGATTTGGAAATTTTCAATCCTCAATGGTTACTAAACTCAATCTTAACATAAATCAAATAACCACTCCATTCTTGAGATATAACGTTCACGTAATCACATGGTGAACGGAGCCGACGCAACAGTTCTTATAGCCGTAGACAATAGAATAACTTCTCGAAGACTTAAATCTGTGATGTCAAATAAAGGCTTCAAAGTACAGATTTGTGAAGATGGAGATAAGGCCGTAGATGAGTATGTTAAAATCAGGCCAAACATAATTTTCTTAGGTATTGATTTACCTACATTAGACGGGCATATCGCTGCATTAGAAATAAGAGAGAGCGATAGAAATGCTAGAATCGTCTTCGTATCTAGTAGGACCAGAAAAAACAAAGCCGAAGATGCAGCATTCTCTTCGGGGGCTGTAGCTACCCTCACTACCCCGATTTCAAAATCAGATATCGAAAGAAATTGGGAACTAATACATGGAACAATTCCAGAAGCACCGGGTTTAGCAGATCTAGATAAATTATATCCAGATCTAGACAAATTAGAAAAAAAGGAGCCGACATCTCCAACAATAGCTACAGAAATTATTAATCAAAATCTGTCTATTCCACCACAATTTCCCGAAATTCCTATCCCACATACAACCCAAGCTAAGCCAAAAAAAAGAAAGCTGAAGCTATTATTAATACTCATTACAATGTCAATATCCACAATTGCAGTTCTAATTGGAACAGGAATTATAGCCTAATATTTATTCAACATCTTCTTCTTTCAACGGAATTATTGGAGTTTTTCTACTAATCACACACCAAATTCTGGTCCATTTTATCTCTCCATAAGAGCATTCCAAGATGCATTTGCGTAGTTTTTAGCTGCATCTACAGGATTTTCTGAGTGAATAATTCCAGATCCAACTATAATTCCATCTGAACCCGAATAAATGGCTTCACCGGGATGCCCATATCTTTGTCCTAAAACCCCCTCTTCGGCAGATAAATTAACTCCTGGAGTCCAAATTAACTTCCCCTGACCAACCATATTCCGTAATTCAGAAATTTCTTCAGCAGAGCTACCATTTCCAATGTATCCTAGAACATGGGGGGATGCTGCACCAATGTGGATAGTTCTTTTCGAATAATTTTCTGAGAGTAAATTTCCTCTACTCGACATCTGCGCAAGAAGAAGTATTCCGCCGATTCGTTCAACCTTATCCCAAGAAGCAGCAATTCCATCAATTACATCAGGACCACTTATACTATGAGAAGTTACAATATCCGCCCATGATCTAATATCATAATATCCAGCCATTTGAAATTGCGAAACTCTTCCTATATCTGCAAATTTCCTATCTTCAAAAATGAGTAAATCATATTTCTTCGCAGTATCTATGACTTCAGCCCAACTTTCTTGATTAAAGTCTTCTATCATGTCTACATGCGTTTTTACTGCTGTAATGTATTCACCTACAGAATTAATCATTTCAGAAATATCTTTGGTTTTGAAAAAATCTGCAGCCAACACTACAGCTGACTTCTTTTTGAAAGCGGATAGCATATATTGGTGAGATAAAGGATGTGCGCAATTTTGCCATCTATCACCCCATACCTCTTGTACCTGCATCAAACACCCTAAACCATAACATTATGTCAAGGCTTTCCTCATTCAGAAAAATCAAACCCCGTCTGCTTCCGCCATGACCATGCATCCCGCGATCATAGTTGGTTTAGGTGGCGCAATCGGCTCAATTGCAAGATGGGGTATCTACGAACTAATTCCATCTAATCCAGCAACAGAAATACCATGGAGTACGGTTTCTGTAAATCTGCTCGGCGCATTCTTACTAGGTATAATAATGGCAATTTCGAAAATTTATAATATTAATTCGGATATTATATTATTTATTGCAATGGGCATTCTAGGTGGATTTACCACTATGTCTACATTTGGCTTTGAAACATTTTCTCTAATCGAATCTAATAAAACTTCTTCAGCTATTATTTACATACTTCTAAATTTATTGGCACCAATAATGGCTTGGTTTGGTTGGAAAACAACATACTCGTTAATTGCTTGAGGTAAAAACTATGAATCATAACAATATGGAAAATTATTTTGAAGTTTCAACAAAAGAAATGGAAGGGCTTACTGACGCTAGAGGTAATAGTATCAAGTCTATGTTATATTCAGATCATGGAATAGATGTTCATACTGTAAGAGTAATTTTGGGGTATCATATTGTAGGATATATCACAGATGAAAATTCAGAAAGAGCAGTTTACGATCTTTTTGCCGACCCAATAATCGAAAGAGGAACCCACAATGAAAGAATCTTAGATGAATACTCACCTGCTCCAGAACTAGTAATACAGATCGGATTTAAACCGGGAGTTACTGATAATTTAGGACAGGCAGCTTTGGACGGATTATATACAATATTCCCAGATTTAGAAGAGATACAGATTTCTACGACTAAGACGCTAGCATTTTGGGGAATTCCAAAGGAGATTAAAGTAGAAAAAATCGCAGAAACTCTATACAATCCAATGATTGAAAGAGTATCAATTTCTAGTATTGACGACTGCAGAATAAAAAAATGGCCAAAACTAGAATTTCCACACCGCCCAAATATAAAATATACTCAACCTACAACTATTAATCTAGAAGTTTCTGATGAAGAACTAATTAGAATTAGTGATAATGGACTTTTAGCTCTTAATTTGGAAGAAATGCAGGCAATTCAAGCTCATTTTAGAGATAAGAAAATACAAAAATTGCGAACTACTCACAATTTACCCCCAAAAATGCCAACAGATGCAGAATTAGAATGTTTAGCACAAACTTGGTCAGAACACTGCTCACACAAAATTTTTGCAGCGAAAATTGAACATTACGACACTGAAACCAAGAAAATAACGAATATTAATTCTCTATTCAAAACCAACATAGTTAAACCTACAAATGATATTTCAAATGAAGTTGATTGGTTGTTAAGTGTTTTTCATGATAACTCCGGGGTAATTGAATGGAATAAAGACTGGAGTCTATGCATCAAGGCTGAAACACATAATTCACCCAGCGCCTTAGATCCATTTGGTGGAGCAATAACAGGGATTGTTGGGGTAAATCGGGATATTATAGGCACTGGTCTTGGTGCTAGACCAATCGCCAATACCGACGTTTTTTGTTTTGGTCCACCAGATTTTGATGGATCAATTCCCGATGGCCTCTTCCATCCATTTAGAGTCTTCAGAGGAGTACATGCAGGAGTTCGATCAGGAGGAAATGAATCAGGAATTCCAACTGTAAACGGAGCGATAATCTTTGATGAGAGATATATTGGAAAACCATTGGTATATTGTGGAACAGTTGGAATAATGCCCAGAAAACTATCGGATGGCAGAGATTCGCACGTCAAAACTCCAGAATCAGGAGATTTAGTGTATATGGTGGGCGGTAGAGTTGGCAGTGACGGAATTCATGGAGCAACATTTTCCAGTTTAGAGTTGACCGAAGAAAGCCCAAGTTCTGCAGTACAGATCGGTGATCCAATTACACAGAAAAAAATGCTAGATATGTTAATTGAGGCTAGAGATGCAGGCCTAATCCAAGTTATTACAGACAATGGGGCTGGAGGTCTGTCAAGTAGTGTTGGTGAAATGGCAGAGCTGACTGGTGGAGCAGAGATAGATTTGGGCAGGGTTCCGTTAAAACAATCTGGACTATCTTCGTGGGAAATTCTAGTTTCTGAATCACAGGAAAGAATGACCGTAGGAATCAGGCCAGAGGATAAAGTAAATTTTGAAAACCTCGCAAAGTTACACGAAGTTGAAGCATCAGAAATAGGCAAGTTTACAGACTCTGGAGCTTTCATAGTCAAGCATAATCAAGAATCGGTTGCATACCTACCAATCGAATTTTTACATTATGGCTGCCCACAAATGAAACTAAAATCTGAATGGAGACCTCCAAAACATCTCCCCATTAAATTCCCAGATTTAAATCATGAAGAAATGGGAAATATGCTTTGTAGGTTGCTTTCAAGACCTAATATAGCAAGTAAAGAATGGTGGGTCAGATCTTATGATCATGAAGTTATAGCCCAAACTGTTGTTAAACCATTCTGCGGAAAAAATAGCGATGCACCAAGTGATGCCGCTGTAATTGCACCAATTGCAGGTAAAACGCAAGGCGCAGTAATTTCGAACGGAATAATGCCTAGATATTCAGACATTGATGCCTACGCAATGGCAGCCGCGAGCGTTGATGAAGCAGTCCGAAATGCAGTATGTGTAGGGGTCGATTTAGATATGATTGCTGGATTGGATAATTTTTGCTGGCCAGACCCTGTACAATCTTCAAAAACGCCAGATGGAAAATATAAGTTATCACAATTAGTTCGTGCAAATCAAGCAATTGATGATATTTGTAGAATTTACCGCCTTCCTTGTATTAGCGGCAAGGATTCAATGAAGAATGATGCAGTAATTGATGGAAAAAAGATTAGTGTACCTCCAACAATTCTTTTCTCTGTACTAGGCAACCATAAGGACGTGAGAAAGGCAGTAACTTCAGATTTCAAAAATATTGGAGATATCATCTATCTTTTGGGAGAGACACATCAAGAGTTAGGAGCTAGTGAATTAGCTTTTATGCTTAGAGATGAACAAGGTGGAGGTATTGGTGGAACAGTTCCCCATATTGATGCAGAAAGAAACATTTCACTATACAAGTCGATAGTGAGTGCAATGGATAAATCACTAATTTCTAGTGCACATGACTGTAGTGATGGGGGCCTCGCAGTTTCATTGGCCGAATGTTGCTTTGGGTCTGACTCTGGGGCTATCATCGAGATCGAGAGTTTATGGGAAAATTGCGAAGATTTAGATGAATATGGAGCATTATTTGGTGAAAGTCTTGGAAGGATACTGGTTAGTATTAATCCAAAAAATAAATTAGAATTCGAAGAACACATGCAAAAACATAGTATTTACAGGATAGGAATTGTTTCAAAAAGTAACGACCTAGAAATTTTGAAAAGTAAAAAATCCATATTGACCGCATCACTTGATAATCTAAAACAATCATGGAAGTCTTCACTTAATGGGGGGAACTGAAATGCAACCCAAGGTAGCAGTCCTCTCCGGTTTTGGAATAAACTGTGAAACTGAGACAGTAGCAGCCTTCGAAATGGTTGGAGCAGTTGCGGAAAAAATACATGTAAATAAGTTAGTAAAAGGACATGACAATCTTTCAAACTACCAAATTTTAGCCATCCCAGGAGGTTTTTCTTTTGGTGATCATCTTGGAAGTGGGAGGCTTATGGGTAATAGGCTAAGATTTGGACTAAGATCACAGGTTAGAGATTTTGTTAGTGCTGGAAAACCAGTTATTGGAATTTGTAATGGATTTCAAGTATTAGTTAAGATGGGACTATTGCCAGGAGATAAAAATCTAAACATGAAACAGACAGCATCTCTAACATTGAACGATATTGGACATTATGTGAACCGATGGGTCACATTAGAATTTGATCCCAACAGCCCATGTATCTGGACTAAAGGAATCAAAAGAATTAGTGCCCCTGTTAGACACGGTGAAGGCAAATTCGTAACCGATAACAAAGATTTGATGGACTTTTGGGAAAAGTCGGGCCAACTAACTGTACGGTATGTCGATCCAAAATCTGAGTATCCTTCAATCTCAACCGAAACCCTCCCCTATCCAATATCTCCAAATCAAAGTTGGAGAAATATTGCAGGGGTTTGCGATCATTCTGGACTAATTTTCGGTCTAATGCCGCATCCCGAGGCATATCATTCAACTTGGTTAAGCTCAACTTGGACTAGAGAGAATATAGCACATGGCAGAGGAGAACCAATCAAAATTTTTAGAAATGCAGTAGATTATATCACTTCAAATTAAAGAAAATTATGAAAAAACATAATTTTTTATAGAAATTTTCACAAAGTATCACATTCCAGAAAATGTTGTAATTATGATATCCAAGGCCTTATTCATAAAGAAAATTGATAGAAAAATCCTAATCTTAGCACTTCTGATAGTACAAGCAATAATGTATATTATTCCGGTATCTATGTTCATAAATAATAATGGACGCTATCCAAGACAACTCTCCGAATCAACAAGTTTGGTGTTGGAAAATTTTGGAAAAGACCCAGCTTTTTTAGGCTACATTATCATGATTTCATTGGTTTTTGTAACATTATTATTGATGGATGCGCTAATTTCTCAGACTCTAGAAAAAAGAGAAAAAACCAAAGGTAATTTTTTGGATTACTGTTTAACATCGTTTACTATAATTCCGATAACACTTGAATTAATCAGATTATTTTATTTCCCAGATAGTAAAAATTTCGAAAATTTAGTATTTTACACACTAGTATCTGGGGTTTTTGCATCTTTGATAGCTATAACATTTCAAACTAATTCTCTGAGATCTAAATATTCTGATAATGCGTCACATGCTTCGGAGTTTTCAAATATTATTTTTACTCTCATATTTTTTAGTTTCATAACCGCCGCAATAATCAATATTGAAGACATTAAAATTGGTAATGTTTTAATTTCTAAATTACACACTTTATTTGCAGTACTATCTTATATCCTATTTTATCCATTTATCTACTCTTTAAGAAGCAAATCATGGTATAGCTGGTCTTTTCTTATCCTGAGTACAATTTCAATTTTTGGATTCAATCTAACCCCTCAAGTAGATTCAACAACTATAACTCCACACCTAATTTACCAGTTTATAGGAACAATTTTCCTATTTGCTTCATTTTTATTGGTTGACTTTGGTATAAAGAAATCAGAAGATTAAGCTAAAAATTCGTTTGGATGCTGCAATAATCAAAACTCCTACTAATGATCTTTTCACGATGATTTCATGTGCATTTCCTGCACCATATCTAGAGCCTAGAAAGCCACCCAAAATAACCGTACTACCAAACAGTATAATTTTTTCAAATTCCAAAACCATATGTCCAGAGTACATTGAACCACCTAGCGCAGAAAGAGAGGTTATCCAAATAAAAAACGATGCAGCGGCTGCCGCAGTTTTTGGTGTAGCCCAATTATTTAGTAGTAGTATTGGAGTAAGGAAAATTCCACCACCTACTCCAACAATTCCACTAATAAAACCAATAATTCCTCCTACCAGGGCCGAGATTTTCATATTAGGAGTACTTACTTCACCAAATTGATTAGTTTCTATTGAATAAATCTTCCATGCAGCCAATATCAAAAAAATAGCGAGTATGATATCATAAATACTACTTTCCAATCTAATATATCCACCAATTATTGCCATTGGAATACTAAAGATTACAAACGGAAATGACAAATTCGCTTCAAAATGGCCCTTTCTATAAAAGTGAATAAATGCCAATCCAGATACTATCAAATTCAAACTCCAGACATGCTGTTTAAGCCATATCGACTCCATTGTACCGAAACTAGTTAATGAGAGAATCGCTAAATATCCGGATGCACCACCATGACCTACTGTAGAAAATAAAAGGGCCATGCAAAATAGTCCTACAAGAATCAGTACAAACTCTAGTTCAGACACAACCCCGGATAAAGGAAGAACACTTCAACTATACCATCTCTCGAGGAGCGTGGAGAAAGGAGTGACATTACAGCGAGCCCTAGAAATTTCTTATTCTAATACAATAGAATTAGGAGCCGAAAAAATAACAATTGACGAGGCACATGGGAGGATTTTAAATGAAGATATCAAATCATACGTAAATGATCCAGTTTTTGATAATTCTGCCATGGATGGATGGGCAGTGAGAATTGAAGATTGCCAGGTAGGAAATAGATTGAAGGTTATTGGAACCAGTCAGGCAGGGAAAAACAATCCACCAACCGTGAGAAAGGGAGAAGCTTGTAGAATTATGACAGGGGCTCCCATACCCAAGGGAGCAAATTCAATCTTAATTATAGAAAACTCAAAGCAAGAAAATGATTATGTTACAATTCTAGATAATCCTAATCCAAATTATATCAGAAAATCTGGTGAAAATATCACGATTGGCCAAACCGTTCTAGAATCTGGAAGTGTACTAGGCCCATTCGAAATTTCTCTTGCAGCCACTAGTGGAAACTGGAAAGTAAACGTTGTGAAAAAACCAATAGTATCAATTATTAGTACTGGAGATGAAC
>LURV01000105.1 GCA_001629205.1 Marine group II euryarchaeote REDSEA-S30_B12 | reverse complement strand
GTCTTCCATACCAACCCCTCCTTATTGTTGGTTGGCTCCTGTCCAAGTCTCCAAAGAACTGGCAAATCTATCCCATCCTTCCTTGTAATAAATATCTAGTAAATCGAAAACATCATCATAGTGAGTTAAATCTCTATCGCACATCCTTTGAATAGCTGTAGTTCTTCTTTCTAGTTCATCATAAATATCTCTCTTGCTTCTAAATCCCATTCTTGGAGCTATCTTATTTTCCAACATATCCGACTGAAACATTCCTCTAAAATACATCACATCTGAAACTGGATCCCACTCAAACATATTTCTCGTGAGGATTCCATCTGCAGTTTTGTTATACCCAATTACCTCACTAACTCCGGTAATTCTTCTAGCTATACCCCCGCCTGGGGCCTCAACTACTTCTTGGAAAATTGCGAAATTTAGATTATCAAAGAATCGGGCAGGTACATTAATTGGATCACCTGTAAATCTTTGAATTAATTTTACAATATTAGATGCGTGGAAAGTCCCAACCACAGGATGTCCAGTTTGCATTGCTTGAAACGCTATTGCCCCTTCTACGCCTCTAATTTCACCGATAATAATATACCTAGGTCTTGATCTTAGTGCAGCTTTCAGTAAATCAAACATTTCTACTCTTGAGTCTTCGTTTTTTGATTCTCTTGTAATCAATCGCTGCCAAATTGTATGAGAAACCTTCACTTCTGGAGTATCTTCTGCAGTATAAATCTTGACATTATGATCAATGAATGGTAATACTGCATTAAGTGTAGTAGTTTTTCCTGATGCTGTCTCTCCAGAAACTAGCATTGACATTCCACTTTCTAGGCCTAACCAGATATAAGCTGCCATCTGAGCTGAAAGAGTTTTCCACTTGATAAGTTGTATTATAGAAATAGTTTCCTCTGCGAATTTTCTTATTGTGAATGACGCTCCTTGAATAGATACATCATCACTGTATATGATATTTATTCTAGATCCATCTAATAAGGCGCCGTCAATAATTGGTTTACTGTCTGAAACTGGTCTTCCAATACGTTCAGACATTGATCTAAGATACTTTCCTAATACTTCCTGATCTCTAAATTGAATATTAGAAGTCAACATCGGAAATACCTTATGGTCCATATTTATCTTTTCTAGTCCAATTGAATGGATATCTTCCAGCATCTCATCTGCCAGTAAAGTTTCCAATGGCCCATTATTGACTAAATCTCTTACAACTACATATTTCAATCGACTTAGCTGGTCTTCAGTAACTTTTATTCTAGCTTCTCCAAATCCTAATAATTGTCTAGTTTGATCTACTACGGGATTTGAAAATAATGTCGTGGAAGTTGTAGTCATTTCATCCATCATTTCATGAATCATTTTGATAAATTCTTCATCATTGTCGAATCTTTCTTTTTGGGGTGCATCTCTAAGTAAGCGTTCAACGATTAAATCTCTTATCTCTTCTTCTTCGGGGTCTATTGTAGGCTCCAAACCAAACCAGTAAGTGTTTCCTGCTCCATCTGCGCCTTCTGGTGGAGCATAAACATGAGCGAAACATGGTGGCTTTGTGGCATAAATTAAATTTCTAGGTGATACACTACGTGCATCTCTATCTAATGGACCATAATATATCGGTCTAGATCCATGTTCAGCTTCAAAGTTTTCAACCCACTCTCTAATGTGAGGATATTCAGCCATTAGGCCACCCAAATCCCCAGGCTGAATGTTGAATTCAGGTTCCTTATTCTCTTCATCCCGAGATTCTTGTTCTGTAACCATAAACAAGCCTCACGCTACCGCCGTAATATCTACAATGAAGCCCATCTCAGGCATGACTTTCCATCCAATTCTCTCCGTAACAGGTCCAGCTGCTCTAAGAAACCTAGTTACGCAAACAGTTCGGATTTGTTGACCACCAATTACTGCAGTTTCCATATCTAATACTACTTCCGCTGTATTCCTTAGTTCTCTTAGCATTTTAGTTTCAACTTCTTCAGGATCTATGGTTAAAATCAAGGTTCTTCCTTCAGAAACATATCTCCTCAATTTTGAGATTAGTTTAGTTGGAGTCATTTCTTCGGGAAATAATTTTGAAGCACGATCAATGATTACCACTTCTGCATCTTTTAGTGCGTGATTATCAATTAAATGTAGTAGATTTACCTCTTCCTCTACTTCTTCTGCTATCACTCCAAAACTAGACATTAGTAGAAATTTTCCTTCATCTATCACTTTATCCATAAAATATCCAATACTAGCTACTTGTTCTAACCACCCCCTAGTAGTCAATTCGTTGGTCACCATAGCAACTCTCACATCATTAGCCGTCATTCCAAATGACATTCGTTGACCAATAATGCTCTTTCCTGTTCCTATACCTCCACATACAAGCATAATTCCTCTGTTAGGAATTGCAGTTCCCATACTCTGGGCAAGACTGTCTTGAATCACACCAAATTCAAAATTATCAGTATTATTCTGTGACAAGTCTAACTTCCTCCGATACAGTGCTGGCTCCTGAGTAACCCGTCGAAGTAGATACCACAGTTATGGTAATTTTGACTTCATTTTCACTTTGTGAACCTGGAAAAGAAAGGGTATCTGTATTATCTTGGACTGTAAACTGTACTATTGATCCAGGGGTCCATGTTGTTGATCCATCTGCCACTTGAACGGTTAGGGAGAGGGAATTAATGAAAATTCCTACTTCATTTAAATCCAAGAAAGTCTCTCCAGAATTCTGTAAATAGATTGTTGCGATTTTGTCTGTATCGTCCCATCCAATATTTGTAGGGTCATTTACTAATGATGCTTTAGTTTTAGCATCTTCGAGTCCTTCTTTACTTCGATCATCAATTGCATCACTCATGTCATCCCATGATTCCAATAAGACTCCGGATACTAGTCCAGCTACGATTAGTCCTGCACATAGAAGAACTATTTCTGAAGGTCCGCTAGCCACTACTACACCTCATATATTCACATCCGCAAATGAATTGTGATCGTATATAGATAAAAAGGCTCTATTCGGGTTTCCTGTAACTGAAAATCCATGTAGAGTATTGTCTAGAGGGAAAGCATCTGATATAAATTGCTCACCAGGAAAAATATAGTTATTACCGCCTGAATAATGTGAATCAAATGAAAAAGGAATTCCCATCGATTTAGAAGAAGTTTCAGATAGTATTATCCAAATATCTGAAACCATTACGTTTTCTGAGCCCATATTTTTGATTGTAATTATGATTTGTTCATGAAGAGAAGTGATAGTTCCTGTAGCATCACCATCTCCACAACCAGTTATTGTGAATGGATCTCCTATCTCATATCCTGAGCCAATCTGTTCAACAGTAATCGAGTCTACAACATTAGAGTCTTCGGTGACGGATACGACTAAACCAACTCCATCTCCAGTAGTTGTAGTTGTGCAGCCACCACCTGCGACATAATTGTTACCTCCAGAAACCAATGATACAGAATTCACAGGTCCAGGAGATTGGACAGAATCTGTAACTGAAATTAAATCTACTTTTGGATTTGGTAACTCAAAGTCTGAATTTTTAATTGATTGATTTACATTATCAATTAGAGATACTGTAGCCATTCCAAAGACCATTATGAAAACAGTCCCTACTACCATAGCCCCTACGCTAGATCCTGACACAAAAATTGGTGTGATGAGACAGATGTTTCCAGATCACAGTGAGAAAATTGTAAATGATCCAGCAAATAGAACTATCTTTGATGTTCTAAAGAAAGCACATAATGATGGATATTCAAATGTCCGAATTATTGGTGGTGGTGATCGTGTTGCCGAGTTTGAAAAACTTTCTGGTAATTACAATGGTAAACTATATCAATTTGATAATATAGAAGTTCGTTCTGCTGGTGATCGTGATCCAGATTCTGATGATGTAACTGGAATGTCGGCATCAAAACAGAGAAAGTATGCTGCTCAAGGAGATCTTGATAATTTTTTAAAGGGTGTTCCATCCGCAATGAATAAAAAAGCAGCAAAAGAATTATATAATAATATTCGTACTGGTATGAATGTAAAAGAAGGTTGGAATCTTTGGGAGATTGCTCCTAAATTTGATTGGAAAGGTCTTCGTGAAAATTATATTAATGAAAATAGCAATTCATGCGAGACAATCTCCGTGGCAAATTAAAGTCGCACCTTATTATCAAAAAGGATTAGCCCGACACGGAATAAAAGCAGAAATAACAGCATCACCTAGAAGAATAGCTGATGTTTCAATTATTCTTGGCCCAAATTATTGGAAAGATATTGAGAAAGACGGTAAACCCTATTTAATGGGTAATCGTAAATTTGTAGGATTCGGCGACCACGTACATACTACTAATGCAATTAGTTGGGACGGTTTTAATGGTTATGGTAGATTTTGTGTCAAAGACGTTGATGAGAAACGTTTAAGCAAATTTGTTGACATTAACAAAATGCGGTCACCCGTAAAAGGCGATAAACACCTATTGTGTGAGCAATACGATTTAGGCAGATGTACTAAATATAATAGGTTCAGATTCATTATAATTTTCTACTGCCCATTCAGCT
>LURV01000104.1 GCA_001629205.1 Marine group II euryarchaeote REDSEA-S30_B12 | reverse complement strand
GCATCATTGGATGAATTAATGCGAACTCAAGGAGGTGGTAGGTTCAGCAATGGAGATGTGGAGAAGCAAGTATTAGCTACGCGATTTTCCGAGCAATTCGGAAATTTATATGATGAACAGTCTTTCTCTAATTTCGATAGTTTCAGTGCAATAACGGATAATCGTACAGGAATTGATTTTTCAGATTTAGACTATTCGTCTATAAAACCTGTATTATATAATAAGGCGGATTCTAATGGAGTTTGTTTTGCGATAACTTGCGAAATTGGTTCATTTTTCTTCAGTAGTATGGGAGAACCAAATAGTGTAGTTACTGAGCAGAGGGCTAGTTTGTATGGATACTCTGGTGAATATGAAGAATATTTAGATTGGATATTATATGACCTGTCTAACTCTGCATTCTTAAGTTTTGATGGTGGAATTGAGGTTACAAATCAAACCGATGGACTTTCAGAACGATTTTCCGAGTTAATTGGTAGGTCAATGGATGATGATGAAGTGATGAATTACCTTTGCAAACTGGGGGTGGACTACTTTCTCCAATGGAAAACTACAGTGTCAGTTTTCAAGAGATATTTGCAATTGTTACATATGTAACAGATTGGGTTGGATTAGGAACTACATATCCTAGGGAATTTGAAGGAATACTAATTGATGGTCAAGAAAATGGTTTAACGGCAATTGATTGGTGGCATCAATCATTTGGTGGGACTGATCCATTAACTGGAAGTTACATTGAAATTGGACTAAATAGAGGTGATTTTGCTGGAATGTCCGATTTAAGTTTAGATGATGCAGATAGAATACTTAATGATCCGGAGATAGGCATAAAAACTAGTTTTGCAATATCATTCATGTATGGTGAGTTATCTGGAATTTCTCTTCCTGATGATCAGGGCAATCAAGATTCTTGGGATGATGAAAAGGTTTCAACACTTTATGAAATAACTATTGATGAAGCTAGGGCTCTTAGAGATTGGATGAAAAATTTCTACTTCGATGTGGTAATGCCTGCACTTCTAACGTTTATTAGTGATGGCAATACAGCTTACACGACTCAGCCAGTTAATAATTGGCTATATGGTTGGAGTGATGCAGTGACTAGGGCCTTAGCTCCTGATCGTAACCCTTGGGCTACATTAGAGACTAACGATACTTATTTTGGATCCGGTGGAATTAGTACCGGAGATAGGTCGGTATATGTAGTAAGTACTGGGGGTGAAAATGTAGGTCAACAATTAGCTCAGGGATACATTAATTCGGACGGAGATGGTTATTGTGATTTTAAATTGGATGAAAATAATTCCCTAGCTGTGATGGTAAATGAAGATTTTGATGGAGATGGAATTCTTGATGTGGATGATGAAACTACTGGAAAATATACTTGCGCCCCTGATGAAATTTATGGAATTACAGAATTCCTTCCTTGGCGAGCCCCTCATAGGGAAGCTGCAACTATGAATTTATTATCTAATCATGTTGGAAATACTCTAACCAGTCTGGAAGGAACAGTTGGTTCATATGTAGAAAATCCTGATGAATCATTCGATTTGAACCTAATTGGCTATGCAATAGCAAAATCTGAAGTTGTTGGAGATACAACATATAAGAAAATAGATATGATTCAACACACAATAAATTTAGACCCCGCAAGCAATCAAATTCAGGGGAAACTAACTAGTACAGGGTCATTTGTTGATGCGATTCCTGGAGCTTTGCCAGTTTATTTGGGTGCTAATTTAGATTTGAAAGTTGAGCCAATATCAACGGCAATAATGTATGGGGACGTAGAGGTTACATTTTATTTGGATACAAGAGGGGCAGGTGCAACGAATCCAGATTTCACTAATGGTGAAGATGTAGTGCCAGTTTTTGAAATTCATACCTTCACAGAAATTAGTGATGATCAAGCTTCGGATTTTAGGGATGCAGTTACAGATAATCTAGGTCCCATGGGGTGGAGTAATTTTGGTGGTAGTGTTGGTGGATCTCTTACCTTAATTTCAATTATCACACTTGTTTTCTATGTTCTCGGAATTGGATCATTGTTATATGGAATCATCCTGAAAAGAAATGGGCAATCTAAGGATGATTTTGTAATCGATGAATATTCAAACTCAGAATCTGAATGATAAGTGATAGGAAATTTTACTATTGTATAGTTTTTATGTATAACAGTGCCAAAAATAAGAGAGAAAGCAATTATTCAACTAATGATTGGTTGAGTTGGATTTTTCCTCGAGTTGTAATTCTTACATTGAGTCAATTACTAGTAAATTTATTTTTAAATGTCAATAATGGTGGGAGATTTGAATGGCATACTCCAGGAGTACTAACTCTACTGGCTATATCTGCAATTTTAGCCCCATTCTTGATAAGATTATCTTTATCAATTAGAGTTGCTTTGGCATTTATTCTTGCCTTTTCACCGATTTTAATTGGAGAAATAGCCGGTGATCAACTTGGTTGGTTTGAAAGAGTCTCGTCGGAAAATTGGTTAATTTGGATTGAAAGACTATTGTGGAATGGCACCTATCCATTATTTCCATGGTTATTTTTTAGTATTCTGGGGACAATAATATTTGACTTGTCAGATTTTCCTAAAGCTAGAGATGCAGTTATTGCTATTGGACTATTTACTACTTTCAC
Organism: Marine group II euryarchaeote REDSEA-S30_B12; assembly: GCA_001629205.1. GTDB lineage: Archaea > Thermoplasmatota > Poseidoniia > Poseidoniales > Thalassarchaeaceae > UBA36. Next base: position 874 of record LURV01000104.1, on the reverse strand, counting down.
AACTATAGTCTATTCCTTGGTTTCGGAAAGAATTTGGGCCTTAACTAATGGTGATGCTATACTTACCTTTTTTCCTGCTAGTATGCCTTTCTTGTTGGTTTCGGGGACTATAGTTATACTAGTTATGAGAATTTTAGAGGGTGATGAGTTAACAGGAGGAAATCCAAGATTTGGTGAAAAAATAAACATTATTGAGCCGGCGGGTAGATTGTCACTAACGATATATGTGTGCCATTTTGCAGTATTGGGCCTAGTGGCGATAATTGTACAAGAAATGCCTAGGCTAGATGTAATACCTGCATTCATTTTCACGATAGGGCATACAATAATTTGGATTCCTCTGGCTCAAATGCATGAGAAAAATAAGATTAGAATATCACTAGAAAATTTAATCAGAATTCAATCCGGAAGATAGTCAGTAGTCCAGGAAATTGGACCATACCATTTCTGACTGTTTCCATTAGATGAAAGGATTCTAGCATAATATGTAGTTCCACAACAGTCTAATCCGGCAAGGGTCGTAGAATGATTGCCTACATTTGTTGAACCAATAAATTGACTATTTTCCCATGCGAGTTGATTATTGCCCCCATCATTCTCCCCGTAGAAAATGGTTAGAGAAATATTTGTTCCATTATCATAAGTTTCCCAATCTACTGTAGCTGAATTAGGTGATGATATTGTTGGAGAACTTAAATTTCTCAGTATGCTATCGTATTCAAAATAAGTACTCCTTAACGGATCGTCGACCCAGACGGGCAGGTGATTTAATTCAACAAATGTTGATTCAGTAATTGGGAATCCCCAAGCCTGATGATATGGAGCCAAATTAAAACCTGATTTAGTTGAGATATGAATTACCCAGGTATTATAT
>LURV01000103.1 GCA_001629205.1 Marine group II euryarchaeote REDSEA-S30_B12 | reverse complement strand
TTTTAAATATTTATTAGTATGGTTTTCTAAATATGTTTAATCGAGTTAAAGAACATGCAAAGAATTTGATATGAGGTATTTTTATGACTACTGAAGAGATGGTATTACAATCTTTAATAGAAGTTGAAGATCCAGAATTGAAACTTTCCGTAATCGATTTAGGACTAATATACTCTGTAAAAATAGATAATAGTCACGTAGAGATTGAAATGACATTAACTAGCCCAGGTTGTCCAGTAGCTCCGGAGATTATGGCTGCTGTACATAGATCTGCACTAAATACGAAGGGAATTGAAAGTGCCCATGTTAATCTGACATTTTCTCCACCTTGGAATCCAAAAATTCATGCAACTGAGGATGGAAAATTTGAGTTAGGTATTTTTGACTAACTTAATTCAGAACATCTTATAGTATTCTCCATTAGCTTAATTATAGTCATTGGACCAACTCCACCCGGCACAGGAGTAATCCAGCTAGCAACCCTATTGGCGGATTTTTCCACGTCCCCAACAATGCTGTATCCCGATTTCTTATTTCTATCTTCTATTCGAGAAATTCCAACATCGATGATAATCGAATTATCCTTTATCCATTCAGTCTTAACAAAATTTGGAACTCCTATGGCCGATATGAGAATATCTGACTCTCTACAAATTTTTTCAATTCCGACCGTTTTTGAGTGAACTATTGTCACAGTAGCATCTATCCCCTTCATTGAGAGAAGAATTGACAGTGGCATACCGACAATCCTCGATCTGCCAAGGACCGTGGCCCTTTTTCCTTCCAAAGTTTCACCTGTATTTTCTAGTAATTGAATTATGCCAAGTGGCGTACATGGAATTATTCCACCAGTATCGCCCTGAACCAGTCTACCTAGATTCACAGGATTAAATCCATCAACATCCTTTCGAGGGAGAATTTTGGAAGCTATTTTTAACTCATCAATTTTCTTTGGTAAGGGACTTTGAACTAATATTCCATGCACTTCATCATCATCATTAAATTCTTCAATGATTTGTTCTAATTCATCCTGAACCACATCACTGCTTACATTCACTAATGTACTTTTTATTCCTAATTTTTGGCACATTATTTGCTTATTTTTAACATATATTTCACTAGCAGGATTATCTCCAACCAAAATTACCACTAAATGAGTAATTATGGATTTTTTAATCAGATTATCTACTCTAGCAATTAATCCCCTCTCCAATCCCTTCGCAATGGAAGTACCATCAAGTACCGACGCGACCATGACTATGCGTGAACCCAACGGTGCTTCAAGTTTGCATTTGGAGCCCCAGGAGGGATTCGAACCCCCGGCCGTCTGATTACAAATCAGATGCTCTACCAGGCTGAGCTACTGAGGCGTATTCTTCCGTAATCATTTCTTTACTTGAACCCTCCAGTAATTTCTTTAGAAAAGTGCTATGAAACAACTACATAGGAGTGGCTGCATGAATAATAATCAATTTTCTCTTCAGAATATTTTTATTTCTTCATTTTTCTGTATTTTAGTGGGAACTATTCTATTCATCAATTCACAATCTATCTTGTGGTCTAGTGCTTCGGTGACCATTTTTATCGCAGGAATTATACTAATGATAATTGGACTAATTCTAAAAATTTCTATTACAATGGACACAAAAAAAATCGATAAGTGGGTTCCAGATTCTAATTATCTACCAGATGCAGGAAGGGCGATGTATAGGATTGATACAACATTGACTTCACCCACTAAGACTTCAATACTATGCGGGAAATGTAAACACATAGAGTGGGTGGAAGGTAAGAAGCCCACATCTTATACGTGCACAAATTGCGGAATTCTACTTTGGGAAAATAATGAGGAAGAATAATTTAAATCGTATTAAAATAATGACAGAGTTTATTTCCCCGTAAAACTTGGAACGTCTGATGGAATTTGGGAACAATGAGCTGATTATGCTAAAAGCAATGTTAACAAATCCTAGTAAAGATTGGACTCTTGACTCTTTATTCGAACAGACTGGATGGGACGACCAAGTCCACATTGCAGGAGCTGGGAATGTATTATCAGAATTAAAATATGTAGATATAAATGAGGAAGTTACAAGTTTAATTTCTCTTGGCCAAGAAGGAAAAAATTCACTAGAGATTGGATTACTCGAATCTCGCCTATGGTCTTGGATGATCAATAATGATGAAAATGAACGAACATTGTCAAATCTACTATCCTCAGATTTTTCCAGATCAGAAACTGGCCCTGGAATTGGATTACTAAAGGGACTAGGAATTGAAATTATTGAAGGGAAATTTTCTTATGAAAATATGGAAGGGATTTCCAAAATAATAAAAAATAGAGAAAATTTCATTGCTTCATTAGCTAATTCTAAAGTAAAGATATCAAAATTAGACAAAAATCTAGTCGACCATTTTTCTTCTAGACGCGGTTTGATAAATTTCGAAGAGATAAAATCTCGGACGTGGAAATTAACCAAAAAGGGAATTGAAGTTGATATATCCAGTTTTAAGGAACAAAATCTAATTGGAGAGCTAACACCAGAGATGCTACAAAAAGAATCTTGGAGAGGTTCACAATTCAAACCATTCGATGTTTCTTTACCCGCTCCAATACCATTTGGGGGTCGTAAACACCCTATGCAGTCATTAATAGAAAGAATCAGATCCGTTTTCTTGGAAATGGGATTCTCTGAAATCGAAGGTAATTTTGTACAATCTGCAGGCTGGAATATGGATGCACTTTTCATCCCCCAATCTCATCCTGCCAGAACTATGCAAGACACGTTCTATTTATCTCAACCAGAAAGTATCGAAATAGAAGAAAAATTCCTAGATATATGGTCCCGCGTTCATGAATATGGTCACGATACCGGTAGTAA
>LURV01000102.1 GCA_001629205.1 Marine group II euryarchaeote REDSEA-S30_B12 | reverse complement strand
GCTCTGTGAAACTCATCAGAAACGCGTAACGAAGTCGGTTTAATTCCTCCTTTAAAGTATGGACCTACCGGAGAAACATAAACCAAGAAGGTGAATTCAGGTGCAGGAGCCACTCCTAAAATAGCTCCACTCCCAAACAATAGGGGCCTTATGTACAAAGCTCCTTTTCCAATTGGAGGAACCCATCGAATATTTTCTTTTACAGTTTGTTTAATTGCATTAATAAACATCTCCTCTGGTACTGGTGGCATACCCAACCTACGCGCACCTTCACGAGATCTTCTAGCATTATCACTAGGACGAAAGAGAACGACTTTCCCATCTTCAGCGTATTGGGCTTTCATTCCTTCAAAAAGTCCTTGTCCGTAATTTATGACACCCGATGCAGGAGATAAGCTTAGATTTGTAAAATCTTGCATCAATCCTTCCTTCCATTCTTCCCCTTCATTACACCTTGCAATGTACATTCGATCTGTCTTTGTAAAACTGAATGTCAGCGAATCCCAATCCACGCCCGGATTTAATTTATCAGACACCCCGTACACCCCAATTATTGTGTAGGAAGACAGCTAACCTTTCAAGAATTTCCTTATACAACCTCCCGGCATTGTTATGACCCTCCACGATTACACAAATTGAAACCAAAGGGTCCAGCCATCACAGGTGATGTAATTATGATTTGGGAAGATGAGCTCTGTATAGTCTCTGGAGATAACAGAGCGTGGCAAGATGGTCAGAATTCAAATACTGTTATCGAACTTTGGTGTCGCTCTAAATTTGGCCATTCTGTACTATTGTTAGTAAATGGACTTAGACCATATATCGAGATTTCAGATCCGAAAACAGATGAAATAAATGATTCACCTTCTTTGACTCTCAGTAGTGTTTCAGCAAATAAGGATGTACAAGGAGAACCAGAATATATTGGTATGAAACTATCGCAGGATGGAACTATTAGGCCACATTACAAAGTATTTTTGAAAAATACAACAAAGGTTCGGAGTGTTCGAAAAATACTTTCTGATCAGGGGTGGATAGTGACTAGTGCAGATATATTATTTGTACAGCGTTTGTTGTTAGATAGAGATTTGGGGCCACATATTAAGGTCAAGGGAAAAATTCTTTGGTCGACAAAAAAATCCCCGAAAAAATCTAAAAATTCTGAAACAACTGATTCCGAACTCGCTTTGAAAAGAATACAAGAATTAGGTGGATCTGGAATATATCCAACAGATCTCATAATTTCTTGTAAAGCCCAAGACATATTCAGAACTGAACCTTTTCCTGCACCATTTGTTACATTCTCATTTGATTTAGAAACTAGTATTGCTAATAATACAATACTTTGTGCAGCAGCAGTTATAGATAGAGCAGGAACACGTTCTGAATTTCCAATCAAAGGTGCAGAAACTCATATACTTGAGAGACTGACTGAAATTGTTCGTGAAGAGGATCCTGATTTCATAACTGGATATAATATAGACAATTTTGATTTACCTAGGATGCAAGATAGATCTGAGTACATTGAACCCAAATCTGAGACTGATAGATCAGAATTATTTGGCTGGGGAAGAGTACCTGTGAATGAAAGTGAGACAAAAAGAGGATACAGACGTCTGGGTAGAATTTTTCCCAACCGTGAGCAAAATAGAGTTTGGACAATTAAAGGTCGAATACCCTTAGATGCATGGTGGCAAGCCAGACAGACTCTTAGACCTCAGCGCGAATCCTTGAGATATGTTTCACAACTTCTTTGGCCCGATGATGAGGAAATGCACAAATTAGATATCGATGCAAGTAATATGGATCAAGAGTGGAAAGAAAGACCAGATGAAGTTCTAAATTATTGTGTTAGAGATACTATTTTACCCCTAGACATATTAGAGAAAATGAAATCTATAGCTAGAAAAGAGGCATTAGCATCTGTATCACTAACCACAGTAGATATAGCATCTACTAGTACAACTAGTAGGTGGATTGACTCTCTAGTAATTCGTCTAGCAGACAGAAAAGGAGTTGCAGTGCCAAACACCCAAGGATTTGGAAAACAAGACCAAATTGCTGGGGGATATGTTCATGAGGTAGAATCAGGCGTAGAGCCTTGGATAGTAGTTTTGGACTTCAAGTCGATGTATCCTTCAATAATGATTACTAACAATATTTGTTCCACCACTTTAGTAAGGGACGACAGTGAGGAAGATTCTCATCATGTATCTCCTAATACCAAGACAAGATACCTATCAAAGGATGAGAGATTGGGTCTCGTACCTCAACTCCTCAAGGTTTTAATGGATAGTAGAGACACTCACAAGAAAGCTTTAGCTAAGGCTAATAAAGAAGGTGATGAAGCTGAGGCATTTTTACAAGATCAACTCCAATATGCTGTCAAAATCCTAATGAACTCATTTTATGGAGTATTCGCATCAAGTTTCTACAGATTCACCCATCCACTATTGGGTGCCAGTATCACTGAATGGGCTCGTCACAATATTAGGACAATAATTTCTGGTTTAGAAGAAGAAGGATCCCGTGTTGTATATTCAGATACAGACTCAATTTTCGTCCGTGCTCCAGTAGAATCTGGGGCACCCATCCATCTTCCTGAAAATAAGAAAGAAAAAGAAAAATGGGAGAAATCAAAAGATATCACTCTTAAATTCGGAAACTCATTAGCAGCAAGATTCAGCAAGGAAGGGGCCGAACTAGAATTTGAAACTGCTCTATCTTCATTTTTTAGTCATGGTGCGAAAAAGAGATATGTCGGACGTGTTGTATGGCCTCGGGAAGAAATGTTAGTCAGAGGATACGAAGTAAGAAGAACCGACTCATTCCAACTACAATCTACAACAATGACCAAGATGTTTGAATTAATCCTTGATGGCAAAACCGAAGAAGCAATTAATATGACTAAATCTGTAATTGATAGAATCCGAGAAGGTGATATTGATCCATCCAAACTAGTCATTAGTCGCTCATGTAAAGGAAGGTGGGACCCTAAGAAAAATGACTGGGATTTCAGTATGTATTCAAATCCTGATGGATTACCTTATGTCAGAGCAGCTAAACAGAGAATAAGTGCCGGACTTCGAAGATAAGGGAAAACTAGGTGTACAGGCATGGTTGGTAGACGAAATAGGCGGAGATCCACCTTCGTATGATCCAAACTACTATGCTAAACGTTTAGCAAAATCATTTGGAAGAATAACAGAAGCATTTGGTGAAGAACACAGTGAAAAAGAACTTCTGAAAGGCCCTCGTCCCAAAGGACAGAGTAGTATTTTTGATTTCTAAATGAATTTGGAAGCCGTAGGATTGATTTTTGATAAGGCTCTGGCACAAGACATGTCGAAGGGGCGAGAGCTAGCCTGGATGCTGATAATTTTATTTATCGCTCCAATGTTTTCAGGATGTATTAATCTAGTAAATTCCAATAGCCCACCATCTCCGAAAATGTCAATAGAACCTTCTGGTCTTAAAAAGGCAGGCGAATCAATATTATTCAGTGCTATTGGAACATCAGACCCAGATGCAGACTCAATGTTATTTGATTGGACGTTTGGAGATGGAAATACGGGAAGCGGATTGACTACTAACCATATTTATTCTCAATCCGGAGAGTATGTAGTTAGATTAGCAGTAAGTGACGGAACTCATGAGGTAACAGTAAGTAAGACAATTACTGTTTCTGAAGAAAATACGTTTCCACCTAGAGCAGTAATTAATACAAGCCAAGATGATAACTGTGAAGGCGATGAATCTAGAAGTGGACCCTGGATAATTATATGGATTTGCGAGGAGAAGGAAACTGATGACAGAGAGGTTTCAGAGACAGTGGAAGTAAGTCTGGATGCTTCCAACTCTTGTGCTGGATATAATCAAGAACAAGAAACTTGCTCAAGTGAAGATTACATAAATAATTGGAATTGGGATTTAGATGTTTATGTAGATTCAGATGGCGATGGGGAAACAGATAATGATATAGACGCTTCAGGAGAACAATTTTCATGGGAAGACAGAAATCCAGGAGCAACAAAGATTAAATTAACTGTTATTGATAACAATGGAATAGAAAATAGTGAAGAAATAACCGTATACATTAATTACCAAGGAAAATGGCAAGATTTCATAATCGATAGGAGAATACAGGAACCAATTACAATGACATGGGAATATCCTCTAAAATATGATGATAATATAGATAGAATCAGATATAATAGATTTTATCTTTCATATCCTAAAGAAGATGATGATCAGCCCGGTGGCGGAATAACTGGTGGTGGTGGAGTAGGTGGAACTACGAATAATAAACTAGATTTTTACATATACAACAGTTCGGAGCATGAAGTAATGAATTCTACAGGAATTGATAACGAGAACAGAGATATGGGAGATTGCGATACGGACAATGACTATTGTATAATACAAATAATTGGAGCATCTACAGTCAGAGGATTCTTACCTGGACAGTGGACTGCGGACTTACAAAATGCAGAAACACATAACACAAAAGTAAATCATTTTATTATTGAGTTAGAGTACAAGTAATACAATTTTCCCGCAAAAATTATTCATACAAACTAAAGAAAACTCATTCAAATAGCGGGGAACGGTTCATATATGCCCCTACGGTCGCCGAGGCACCTTAGGAGTGTAACATTATGAGTTCACAATGGGAAGATAAGAAGAAGCCTCACCTTAACATCGTTTTTGTAGGTCACGTAGACCATGGAAAGTCAACTACTGTTGGAAGACTACTATTGGATAGTGGCCACATTGAGCAACATATAATCGATAAGTTCGAAACAGAAGCAGCAGAAAGAGGAAAAGCTGGTTTCGGATTTGCTTATGTAATGGATGGACTGAAAGAAGAAAGAGAACGTGGAATTACTATTGACGTAGCACACAAGGAGTTCTTTACTCCAAATTACTATTTCACTGTAATCGATGCTCCGGGTCACAGAGATTTCGTGAAGAATATGATTACTGGAACAAGTCAAGCAGATGCAGCAGTACTCAATGTTGCAGCTAACGATGGCGTTAATGCTCAAACTAAAGAACATGCTTTCTTGGCTAGAGTTTTAGGAGTCAAACAACTGATAGTCAATGTTAACAAGATGGATATTAGTGGAGTAGATTGGTCAGAAGACAAATTCAAGAGTGTCGTAGAGGAAGTAAGTAATCTATTAAAGATGGCTGGATTCAATACTGCAGAAATTCCGTTTGTACCTTGTAGTGCGTTTGATGGAGATAATATTTTCAACAAGAGTGATAATTGTCCATGGTACAAAGGTCCAACACTATTCGAGGCCATAGATGGAATTCAGATGCCGCCAAAGCCTACTGATAGACCTCTTAGACTGCCGATTCAAGATGTATACAAGATAAGTGGAATCGGAACAGTTCCTGTAGGAAAAGTAGAGACTGGAATACTAAATTCAGGAAAAACAGTGGTATTCAATCCTAGCCAAAAATCCGCTGAAGTTAAGAGTATAGAAATGCATCATACAATCCATGAAAAAGCAGAACCGGGAGACAATGTAGGATTCAATGTTAGAGGACTAGCTTCTACAGATATCAGAAGGGGAGATGTTGCTGGATATCAAGACAATCCACCAATGTTCGTTAGACACGATGAGACCTTTGTTGGTCAAATTCAGTTAATGGATATACCCAAGGCCATTGGATCTGGATATACTCCAGTTTTCCATGCACACACTTCGCAAGTGGCAGTTAGATTCGTAGAGCTTCTAGAAAATTCCAAGACAAAAGAGGCAAACCCTGCATTCCTAAAAACTGGAGATGCAGCACTTGTTAGATTCGCTCCAACAAAGCCAATGGCAATAGAGCAGATGGATTCTTTCCCAGAGCTGGCTAGATTTGCAATTCGTGATATGGGCAAGACTGTAGCTGCTGGCGTATGCATGAAGATTGAGAAGAAAGCATAATCTAACATTGGTGACGTTAATGCCGGTAGTCACGACAATAAAGTTGACCGGCGAAAATCATTCCGATGTTGATTTAGTATGCGCCCAGATAAAATCCATATCTGATGAGACTGGAGTTAAGCTTAGAGGACCGATTCCTCTTCCTACTAGAAGAATAGTAGTTCCTTGTCGAAAAAGTCCTGATGGAGAAGGTTCCGAAACCTGGGATCGATGGGAAATGCGAGTTCACAAAAGACTATTGGAATTGGTTACAAATTCTGCGAAAGATGAAAGATCACTACGAAAAGTTCTACGTATACCAATTCCTGATTCAGTAACAATAGAACTTTCTCTTAGAAATATGGGCTAATCAATTAAATGCTTCTTCTCTAGCTAAAGAACCCATTGGATCCCATGCAGGAAGTAAAATCGGTTCACTTTCTAATCCAGCCAACATTTCTTTAGTAAGATGACTTTTTGGTGAAGCTATCTCAAACATATATTCATCATACCAACTATCATTCATGGTGTAAAATCCCTTTTCTCCACTTTGTTCAGATCCCCAAGAGTTCTCTACTCTCCATCTTCTTGGTTTTCCATCTACAACGTCCACACCAGTAAACAGCATTGCATGCGTCATCATAGTTTGTCCATACTTCAACCGATTCTCCTTATCCATTCCAAATTCAATCTTGTATATCTTGTCGAAATCGAATAAATTTGCATCCCATAGGCCTCTTTTTCTTTCCATTTGCTTTCCTACATCACAACCCATCCATACCGGAATACCATCTTCTAATAATTTCTGAGTAATTGATTTCATTTCATTAGATGGAACATTTAGATAAATTACAGGGGGGCCACCTGAAACATTTTGCAGGTAATCTACAGTGTAGGTTCTAAAATACTCATTTCTTGGGTCGTTAACAATACAAACATAGTTTTCCCAGTCTACATCAACGTATTCTTTAGCGAAATCTTGAGGTGTCATTTCACCTCTTCTATGAAATTGATTATCCTTATCTCTCCATTGCCAATCAAATTTTTCGGGGGGAGTTCCTAAGTGAATACATAATATTCTCCAAATATCCGACATTCTCTTTTCTTTATGATTGCGAATGTCACTATCATTTTTTCCACTATCTATCAATGCTCTTAACTCACTGGCTGTAGATCTAAGTATATCTTTTAAGATTATATTCATCCATCTAGTGTTACCGCTACTGAATGATTCAGGATATGCTGATTTCGGAACTAATCCATGCTTTCTAACCAGATTCATAGCCATATTCCATTGACCACCATCTCCAATAGGATCACTCAGAAGGAAGTGTAATGTTCTATCATCATATGGTCTATCAGATGTTTCAATCATAGTTTCTAAAAAATGATTAGACCGCTCAAATTTATCCCAGAAGTGAATATGTGCTTGACTAAATTCAAATTCCTTTAGATTCATTTTTTTCATTGCCCCTACTCGAAATAAATTTAGAGTAGCGAATAACCAGCACCTACCACTTCTTTTTTGGTTAGTTACAGACCAGTCGTCTAGCTTGATACTGAAAGAAAAATCCATGTTTTGAATTATTTCTCTACTGAGTGATAGTGAACTTAAATCAGAATTACTTACTGCATTCTGTGCTACTTTTGCAGACTCATCTGCATCGAATTCCTTACGATATTGTGCAATTTGTTTATCAGTTATTTCGCCATACATATTTTCACCTAAATTTTTCCATGGTTTGATTTGTTGATCTTTCTGCTATACCGGCTGCAATTAGTGTTTCGGCAATTAATGCAGAAATCGTACCAACATCTCCCTTCTCAAAATTTATCTCCTCTCCGTCTGCAGTAATTATAGGATCTGAAATTTCTTTAAGTATTTTAATTGTAATCAAATCATCTTTTAACTCTAAGATTTCACGTTTAGAAGATGATTCTGCCTCAGATGAAGCGAATTCAGGAAATGCTTCAATCTCCCTAATTCTATCCTCTTCATCAAATTCTGGCTCTTCCCATGCTACATCACTAGTTTTATTGACAACAGTTCTAACATCTCCTAAATCAGGTTCAGATTCTATAAATTCATTAAGAGATTTGTGAACATCAAAATTCTTTTCCCCCTCGTCCTTTTTTTCTACGATTCCTAATAATCCACTCCAAGCTACTTGCTTCTTGTATTTTTCAATATTGTCTTCAATACCTAGATAAAAGACTCTTTCCGCTGAGTCATGTTTATCCCAATTAATTTTCTTCAACATTCCACCTGAAAAACCTTCAATTTGAGAAGATGATATTAAATGTGCCAGAATTCCATGTTGTGCAAATGCATGAGAGATTAACTTGATCAAATGTATGTTATTTTTAGAAAATAACATTTTGATTTCACCTTCTTCTTCAAAAGGTAAATCAACAGGATATGCCTGAATTCTTTGTTTTCTAGTCAACTCATAAAGAGATTTTTCAACAGAAATAAGTTGATTTTTTTGCAGCCTCGTGATACTCGCGCCATCATCCATGTGAGCAACCTAGGTACCAGTGAACGAAGGCGATACATCAACAATTCCATGGAACTCCTTCTAAATCACAATGGTGAATATCAAGAATGGTGACCTATTCGGGGTTTTGCAGGTGTACCCGAGTGGTCAAAGGGGGAGGGCTCAAGATCCTCTGCGTAGAGCTTCGCAGGTTCGAATCCTGCTGCCTGCACCACTATTAATTATCTAAAATAGCTTTTAGCAATTCAACTGCACCATTCTTACCTCTATTGTTAGTAATAATATCAGCCGAATTAATTACTTCTTCAGATTCATCACTTACTGCAATCGCCAAACCAGCCAAATTAAACATCGGAACATCATTGTTTGCATCTCCACAGGCTATAATTCTTCGAGAGCTAATATTTCTTTGCTTCAGAGCTACCTCTAGACCTTTTCTTTTGTTAATAATAGGGTCCGCGATATGAACAGCAAAACCTGTCGATACTACATCTAAATCATTCCACTCACTATCTGAAAGAATATCCCTCATTTCTTCCCAGTGTTGGGTCTCTTTGAGACACCATTCAGTTGTTCTCCACAAATTAGACTCTATGCCACTAGGATCTAGACCATCAATTTTAGTTGAAAGCCACTTTGCAGCTTCTTTTGCTCTCATCCCATTTGAAAGAGAAATAATATCTCTACCTTGATCGCTATCCCAAATTATTCCACCATTTTCAGCTACAATAAAACCAGAAATTCCCAATGATTGTTTAATTGGGGTAACATTTGGTAAAGTCCTTCCTGATGCCAGTGAAATTGTCATTATTTCTGAATCAACCTTTCTAGCAAGGTAAACTAATTCGTCATGAAATCCTTCAAAATCTAGTAGAGTTCCATCTACATCAAATACAAGCATATCAAATTCTCTAATGTCTGGCAACTCTACCATGTCACTACGAATCATTCATTGCTCATGATTCCACCGATTGTTGAACATCATATTCAAGCATAACCATGTTTTGGGATAATTGTGAATAAGGACACCGAAGACTATCTTCTTATTAGTGAAGAAGAGGATATTCCTAATCTAAATGAAAATATTGCCAATAGTGATATCAATTTCTCTTATGATGGGAGTTATGAATTTGACTGGCAAATTCTTGGGATGGACTGTCCAGATTGTGCTATGAAAGCAAAAAAAGCTATTTCACGTCTTCCGGGTATAAAACAATGCAATATTTCAGTTTCAGAAGGTACTGTTTCAATTATACAAGACATTTCTAAAGGAAAAATTTCTAGGACATCAGCAGTTTTAGAAAGTTTAGGACATCAGTCGGTAGCTGTTTGGCAAAGAATTGTTGGGGCGAACCCAAAGAATTTGATGGCAACTCATAATATTTCAAATAAATCTCTCAAAGAATGGATTCTAAGTATTCCCGGTATCTTAGATGTTAAATTATCCAATAATAAAATAGAAATTAAGAAATTGTGGATTAAGGATTTGGAATTAAGAAAATCTTCCGAAGAAGGTCTATCGAAGATTTTTGGTACAAATTTTGAAACCAAAATCTCTGAAGAATCAAAATTTCGTCAAGATCAAATCCAACTTCTATCAGCAACATTAACGATCTCAGTAATTTTTATTATTTTATTATTTGATTCAATAAATTCAATTCCTAATTTTGTCTCTTCAATTTTAGGATTAGTAGCCATTACTTTTGCTGGATATACAATGTTCCTAGAAGCATACTCAAGCCTAAAGAATAGAATTATTGGCTTCCAAGTTCTTACGTCATTGGCGGTATTGGGAGCAATTCTACTAAATGAGTGGGTTGAAGCATTAATGGTAGTAACTCTCGTTGCATTTTCTTCGCACCTAGAAAATCGAGCATTGATTAGAGCTAGGGAATCAATGCAGGGTGGATTAGACAGAATTCCTCGAAATGCTAGAGTGGTAAATAAATCAGGAGAACTAAAAATTAATCATAAATCACCAAATATCTTTCAATCAAATACCGATTTAGGAAGAATGTATTGTCAAGATGAAGATATGATACCAATAGAGGCTTTAGAGATTGGTGAATTAGTGGAAGTTCGATCTGGAGAAAGAATTCCTGTTGATGGTAAAATTATTGAAGGTACGGGATCAATAAATAGGGCTCCTCTAACTGGTGAGCCTATTCCAATTCCGGTAAAAGAGGGAGATGTAGTTGAAGCAGGATTAGTATTAGTTCGAGGCCCTTTAATTATAGAATCACAAGCTACTGGAAGTGAAACACGACTATCTAGTCTAGTAGAATTGGTAAGGCATTACAAAGAGAAACCAACTAAGACTCAGAGTATTATAGAGAGCTTTACTGTATTTTGGACTCCAATGGTATTATTGATTGCCCCAGTAATTAGTTTTCTTTTTACTACATCTACTGAACAAGCAATATTGACCACTTTATTATTATGGGTAGTTTCATGTCCATGCTCTCTTCTCTTAGCATCACCAGTTCCTCATGCCGCTGCTTTGTCTACTGCTTCTAGTATGGGTTTAATAGCTAGAGGAGGAGATATTCTAGAATCAGCTGCTGAGATAAAGCTCGCCATTCTGGATAAAACCGGTACATTAACCAGTGGAATGCCTACCATTTCAGGAATTACAATCGTGGATGGAGAGGATGAGGAGAGTATATTAGAGCTATCTTCAGGACTAGAAATTCGCTCTAGTCACCCTTATGCTAGAACAATTTTAGATGAAACAAGTAAAAGAAATATTAAACCATCAAAAATTTCATCCATCTCTGATGGAAATGCAGGAGTGTCTGGAAAATTTGGTACTAAAGAAATAGTATTAGGGAGAGCTGATTGGTTAAAATCATCAGGAATTAGTTTTCCAAGAATTATTACTCAATCATTAAAATCTACAAAAAAAGCAGGAAAAGGAGCTAGCGTTTTAGCTATCGATGGGAAAGCTGTAGCTACATTCGAATTTTCTCACGATGATGCTAGGGAAGGTGTAAAAGAAACGTTGGAAGATTTACAATCTCAGGGTATTCAAGTAGAAATATTAAGTGGAGATGAACAAGCCAGTGTTGAAGAGTTTGCTAAAACTGTAAATATTAATCCCTCAATTTGTAAGGGTAATGTGAACCCCGAGGAAAAGGCAATTTATGTATCAAAAAAATCAGCCAACCTCCCTACTCTCATGGCTGGTGATGGATTTAATGACGCTGGGGCACTAGCAGCTGCAAATATTGGAGTAGCAATGGGTAGTGGAGAACAAGTGAATATGGATGCAGCAGATATCTTAATTCCCGGGCAAGATCCACGTATACTTTCAAAATTAGTTGAATTATCAAAAAGAACAAAGAGAGTAGTATATGCCAATATCGCGATTTCCGTTCTGGTAACTTGTCTTTTAGTTTTAACAGTACTAAGTGGGTTTGAACTTAATCTCGCAGCAGGAATAGCACTCCATGAAGCGAGTGCAATAATCATAATCATAAATGGAATGTGGGTATCGGGTTCTGATTCAGCAAGATTTTCTACCTTAATCGAGTTATTTAGGGATTTAATATTAGATTTAAGGATTATTTTTAATATTTTATTTGGTTTAGAAAAATTAGACAAAACTACGACCTCTTGATTAACTGGAATCCTTTCGAGCAACTAGTGGCGCCTCCAGACGTAGAGTCAAAATATGCACCTCCATTAGTAGAGTGTGTAAATTGCAATCATATGCTTCCACAAGGATTGGGCGAGATTGAATGTGAAATTTGTGGAGCAATATGTAGAGTAACTCACAATCCGACCGTTGAAGCATTAAAATCGGAATCCGTCCAATGCCCGCACTGTTTAGTAAAGGTGGAAATTGAGTGTCCAAGTTGCGAAAGTGGCTTGAGGATTAGACCTAGGCCCGGAAAGAGAGAATTGACATGTCCAGGGTGTACAAATTCATTCAATGTTACATTCTAGTAATTACCCTAAACCTTCAAAAAACCATCTTTTATTTCTTTTTCCGCCCTGCGTAGTCAAATAGGATATTACTCTCGACGGGGTTGGGGATGGGAGTGAGTGATAGCAAGCCAACAGATTCTGATGATTCAGAAATTACTGATGAACTAGAATCAATTCGTGCTCAACACGCACTTTCAGCGTCAAATTCAATTAATTCAGCTAATAGAGCTAGAGAAAGACTGAATGAAGAGTCTAAACTAAGATCAGGAATAAGAAGAGAGCGGCGAATTCGTATTGCTGAAATGACTGAAAGGGTTTCTGGAATGCATGGAGCTATGAGAAAGGCAAATGAAATTTTATTCGAAGAACAATTACAACAAATTGAAGCCGATTTAAGGGATGAATTAGAGGATGATTTGGAAAGACTGGAAAAAGAATCCTTAGAAAGAGAAGAAAGATTACTAAGAGAGGAAATGCTTCACAGACTTAGAAGGGAAGAAAATAGACTAAGAGAACAGCTTGATTTAGAAAGAGACAGGAGACTTGAAGCCCATTCATCCAAAATCAAAGGAAGATTAGAAGAAGAGATGGAAATAGAATTTTCTCGTAGACGCGCATTTCTTGAAGAGAGATTGGGACTTGAATCCACTCAAAGTATGGAAAGAATGGAGAGAAGAGTAGAAATGGATTTACGTGAATCCATGGAAACAAAACTAAATAGAAAAATAGACACCTTTCGGATAGATAAAGAAATTCAAATGCGTGAAAATATAGCAAAAATGAGGAAAAAACAAGAATCAAAACTGGAAAAACAGTTAGAATCAGAAAGACTATCTCTAGAAAAAGAAATGAAATCAGATGTAGAGAATAGAACAAAAAATTTGGAAGAAGAAGCTGAAAGGGCTGCTTTGGCAGAATTGGAGAAACGTTTTAGTTCTGAGAGACAAACCATGGAAGCTGCAATTTCACTAAGAAGGCAGGAGTTTGCCCTTGAGAGAGAAGTTGAGATGGAACAAAGAATTTCTAAATTTGTCAAAAAAAGAGAGAAAGAGATGCTTAATAATCTAGAAAGACAATTTTCAAAAAGAGGTACTATCTCTGAAAAAGATATCTCTGAAATGTTAGAAAAAATAGAATCAGAAATTAAGGTTAAAATGGAATCCTTACTTCTAGATTCTAGACAAAATATAATTGAAAAATATAACAATTAGTTAATTGAAACTTTTCATTTAATATCTTTAATTCTTAGTATTTTAATGATTCAGAAAGTCAGAATTTATACCATTGTTTATTTGCGAATTAGATATAGGAGCCAAAAAATGAAAAATCCATTTGATAGATTAACCAACTTCAGCATAGATAGACCACGTATTTCTATAGTTTCAATTCTTTCATTGATTCTAGTATTATCGATGTTTGTTGCAGGGCCAATTGCAGAATCAATGGGCGTCGGAATACAATTTGACAACTCTGAAGACGCTTTCTATCCAGATAGAAACTCAAATGAAGATGTCGATTTATTATATCAAATAGAAGAAACTTATACATCATCAATAGATATAATCAGAATTATTGTAAATATGAATAAAGGAGATTTAATGGACGATGAAACCTGGGGAGTACTTGCAAATATTGAAGCAGAAATGATGTCTCACAACTCATCGCTAAATCATAGACTAGACACTGGATCAGGGTCTGTTTTAGGGCCAGCTTCAGCAGCATATGGATGGTCAATTATGGTAGATCCAAATAATGCGGATTGGCTTAATGAAATACAATCATCCTTAGATTCAATTTATGATTCAGAAATAGATAATCTTTCAAAAAACTTAAATCAAGCTCTGAATATAACTTTCAGTGCACCACTAGAAGTTGCAATAGCCAATTCATCCAATCTACAAAATTGGACTCCTAACGAAGGGTGGATTGAAAGGTTAGTTGCCGGAGAGAATAGAATTCAAATTCTGAATTCTATTTTTTCCAGTGCAATGGAACTTAGAATAGATCCTGAAGTTTCTCTCCAAGCGAGTGAAAATGAAGAATTCAATGAGACAATAAATACACTACAAGGTACTATTTCAGGAATAACTGCTTTCCACTCAGAAATGCAAGAAATTCCTTATTTTGAATTTATTAATGCTACATTACCATCAAAAGAACAGAATAAAGATGGAAACTATATTGAAATTCCTTCAGGAGAAAGATTGGAAAAATCAGACATTATTACTATTTCATTATTTATAGATACAGATTTAGAGACTTGGCTAGGTGCTGAAGGTATAGAACCAGCTAAATTCGATGGGGATGAACTCTCAATAACTAATCGAATTAATAACGAGGTACAAAATTGGACATTAGAACTTGAAAATATTAGTAAACAAACTGCTGGAGATAATTTTCGCGTATCTGGTTTATCATTTGCATACTTTTCAATAGCACAGACCGCGAATATTGGACAAGAAATAGGGCAATTAATTGGAATGTCGATTATTTTACTAACTATTATTTTGTTTTCTCAATTTAGGACCGTTAGAGATACAGCCTTCGTTTTGATTTCCACAATTCTTGGAATTTTAGGAACTTATGGAATTAGTGGAATTTTAAATTTAACTTTTAACGCAGCAATGAACTCAATTCCTATATTACTAATTGCTATTGGAGTAGATTACGGGATTCATGTAGTAGCTAGATTCAGAGAATTACTACGTGAAGAAGAAGAGAATAATACCGAAGGACGAGAAACCCTTCGAGACTTCTCCACAGAAATTCGAACTAGAGCTATAAGAAATGGAGCGATATTAACTTCTGGAGCATTACTAATTGCAATTTTTACTGACATGATTGGATTTCTTTCCTTCCGTTTTGCAAGCCAGAAATTTCTAGTTGATTTTGGTACAGTAATTGCAATTGGTTTATTCATGATTTACTTACTTTCTATTTTACTTACTTTCTATTACCCCTCTTCCCGCTCTGTTGACAGTCACTGAACCAGCTAAACTAAGAATTAACAAAGCCGCAAGAATTAATCCGGGGCCAATAAGTCAGTGGTTTGGAAATCTCACGAAAAAACCGTTTACAGTTCTAATAATAGCACTATTAGTATCATTACCAATAGGTACAGCAGTTAGCTCATTAGAGGTGGGTTTTGAAACCAGAGATCAGTTGGATGAATCAATTCCAGTGGTCTCAGATTTTATGATTTTAGCAGATAGGTATGAAAGCTCTCCCGCTCCAATATACGTACAATTTATCCCTAATACAGAAATATTTTCTTCTGCAGGATGGGACTCAATTGGATTAATTGAGAATACTATAAAATCAACCGAAGGAACTTCCGATGTCTCATCTATTAAATCAACACTAGAATATGCAGCAAACTCAAATCCAGAAATTTATCAATTGCTTGATGACATACAAACTAATCCCGATAATGATAATGTTTGGCGAACTTTTTCAAATTGGGTTTTATTAAATGATACAGGAAGAGAATTGACAGCTAGATATCTACCCGAAAATCCTACTCAAACTGTTATTCAGCTTTCTGCTTCGACTATTGATTGGAAAGAGACAGTCATTTTTGAGAACAGACTTACTGATACCCTAACAGATTTGAATTTGGATGGAGAATTTGGAATAGCAGGTAGACCTTTGATATTAGCTCAGGTGACTGAAGGAGTTGCATCATCAGCAGTAATTTCGACGGGAGTAGTTGCTGGAGTAATTTTATTCATGTTAATTGGTCTTCAAACTGTAGAGCAAAAAAATACCCGAAGAGGTTTCATTACTGGATTATTTATGTGGATTCCGCTAGGAACAGTAGTTGTATGGGTGTATGGATTAATGGGAATGCTAGGGTATGAACTAAATGCTCAAACAGTTACAATCGGAGCACTAACTTTGGGATTAGGTGTGGATTATGCAGTTCATTACGCCCATCGGTATGAAGAAGAAAGACACGCCAATCCCCTAAGCACTCCAGATGTCTGGGTCTCAAGAACTACTGTAACTACTGGCAGAGCAATGGCAGGAGCAGCAATAACAACTGCTGGCGGATTTGCTGTTTTGAATCTCTCAGGATTACTACCACTTAGATTATTCGGACAGGTTTTCTTAGTTGCTATTTCATTAGCATTATTATCTAGTCTAATCCTTCTTCCAGTGCTTCTATCACTTCGTCCTGGAGAGAAAAACTTAGAAAATTCTACTGAATCAGAATAGTTTCAACCATACTACTCATTAATTGCTGAAGTCCATCTTTCAGATTGGGGAATATCTACAACTTCAATATGACATGCAACTACTCCCTTTTGATTAATTATTTCTTTTCTCAAATAAATTAGATTTTCTAGACAGCATGGACAATGAGCATTAATCGGAGTAATCCAAAGATCTACAATTCCATTATTATCTACTTCAACACCCTTGAGTATTTTTGAATCAGTCATTATTTTACCATGTGGCTCTTCCCATTTTCGCAATATCCTGGCTAATCGTCTTTTTACTCTTAATTTATCCATTCTACCACTCCATCAATGGTGGTAAAAAGCTTCCAGCAGTTACGCATTCCATACCCTGATTACCTCTAACCCAAGTATCTTCTATTCCAACCACCCCATCAGAAAAGACCACTTTTGGCTCTACTGCCATTACTCCAAACTTCTCCAAAGGTCTATCAAATCCTTTTGCAATTACTGGAGTCTCATCTAACTCTAATCCTACAGAATGACCAACAAATTTTGCTTGATTGGGTTTCATTCCCATCAGATTATTTGAATATCCTAACTCAGATATTTTTTCTGTAACATTATCCCAAATTTTAGAACAATTCAATCCTTTGCCCAATTCTGAAACTATTCTATCTGATAATTCATTCATATCCTCTAGCCTTTCTATCCAATAATCTGATAACTTACCTTCATGAAAAATTCTAGTACAATCTGAGACATATCCCCTATGTACATGAACAATGTCCACGAGCACAGGTTCATTTGGTTTAACTTTAGCAAATCCCGCTCCTAGAGAAGAAATTGGACTAGGGCCCAAGCCCGCTACTCCCGAATCAAAATATGAAGGTACAGCACCTGATTTTCCCGAAGTAACTACCACTCTGTCACAGTCCATTGGCCAACTTCGCATTCTAATTCTTCCACCAAATCCTTCACTTCTACTCACTTTATCTGCCATCCCAGCTAGCTCTATTTCCGTATTCCCTACTCCACCATTTTCATGAATTTCCTCAAACATCTTTTGGTTTATTTTCCCACTTTCCATCATCATATTTATTTCCCATTGGGATTTTTTTTCTCGCAATGAGAATAGAATATTCGTACAATCTTTAGAATATTCTCCTATTTCAGAAAGTTTTGATCTTAGAAATGTAAATCGAGAATGTGGAATTTTACCTTCCAACATTCCAGGTATTTTTTTACAACCTTTTTTCATTAACTCATTGGCCAAATCAGCCATCCTAGGTTGTTTTTTGATTTCATGAGGAGAATTATCTTCTCCACATTCAAATACAGCTCGATCAAAAGAACGTCTAACATAAAGAGTATTTTCGATTCCAGAACTTTTCGAACCTACAATAAAAAACGAATTTTGCCTACTTCCTGTTAACCAATACAACTCTACTGGATCATCGATTAGGATAGCTTCTATACCTTCAATATCTAATTTTTTAGCAACCAAATCTTGTCTTTTTTCTAACTCACTTGTTGGAATTCTCCAATCCTCATCGTCAGGACCTCTTAATCTGTTAGTATCCCAGCTGACATCCATCAACCTTCAGACAATAACAGGGTTTTTGGAATATTTTGTATGTTGAGTATCCAAAATGGCCAAAGGTAAGCTCTTAGTGGGAAAGCCGTGGAAGGCGTCCTATCACTTAGTGATGTCAACCTAGATGGATTGACAGTATTATACAGAGTAGATGTTAATTCACCGATCGAGCCTTCTTCAGGGGAATTATTAGATGATGGAAGATTACGAGCAATTATTCCAACCATTGAAAAATTATCGAAAACAAAACTAGTAATTCTTGGACATCAATCTAGGCCGGGAAAATCAGACTTCACAGATATGTCAGCTCATAGCGAAAGACTACAATTAATCATTAATAGAGAAGTAAAATATGTTAGTGATATTTGTGGAAAATTAGCTATCCAATCCATCAAAGATTTATCAGATGGAGAAATACTTTTTCTAGATAATGTAAGAATGAATGAAGAAGAATATGGAAAAAAATACAAATCGAATGAAGATACAGAAAAAGCAAGCATTATCGATACCTTGGTGGAAATTGCAGATGTATATGTTACTGATGCATTTGCAGCATCTCACAGACGATCTCCTACATTAACAGGGTTTGCGAGCAAAATCCCAAATATTTGCGGATTATTGATGGAGAAAGAAATAGATGGACTTAGAATAGCACTTCACAATCCTCCACGTCCATATATTTCTATTTTAGGTGGAGCTAAAGCAGACGATTCACTGAGAGTAGCTAATAATTTAATTAAGAAAGGATTTATTGATATCGTGGCTTTTGTTGGAGTTGCAGGAAATATGATGTTATGGGCTGCTGGCCATGATATCGGAGAAATAAACAAAAATTTCATTCGAGATAATCTAGGTGATGAATTTGATAACACTTGGAACCACGCATCAAATCTAATATCTAAACATCGAGACTTGTTATTCCTTCCTTCAGATTTAGCTATTGAGGTAGATGAAAATCGAGTACCAATCTCGTTGGATGATTTACCTACTGATTTCCCAATCTATGATATTGGAATTCAAACATTAATGGAACTTAAACCTAAGATAAAGCAGTCTGGATGTATTCTTTGGAATGGCCCCGCATCATATTTTGAATTACCCAAATTCGCGTTTGGAACTATTGAGATTCTAAATATGTGTTCCGAAGCAGATGGAATTACAATCATTGGTGGTGGACATACTAGTGCACTAGTGAACCAGAGAGGCGTCTCTAAATTCATGACCCACAATAGTACCGGCGGTGGATCTACGATGAGCTTCTTGTCAGGAGAAAGAATGCCGGTTATTGAGGCATTGAAAAAATCATATTCAATTTTCTCTGATAAACTTTCTCAAATTGGCATTAATTCGAAGTAAGAATATATTGGAAAATACAAATTTACTTCAACTCATCTATTTTTACGATGTGTCCAATTCTTTTGGCGATATCAGTCAATATTTCGTCTAAACTTTCTTGATTTCTGCCTTCAGCCCTCATAACTAGAATAGGTTCAGTATTACTTGGTCTACAAAGATACCAACCATTGGTATATCTGACTCTTATTCCATCAACAGTTGACATTTCCATATCATCAAATGCTGCAGTTACTAAATTCATAATTTCTTCTCTATCACCTGTTAGCGGTACCTTTCCCTCATTTGTAGTTGGATAATTTTTCATAAAAGAAAAACGATCTGAGAATTCTGGTCCACCTTGTTCAGGCGATGGATCCCTTCCAACTAACTCCAACAGTCTAGCTGCATTATAGATCGAATCATCAAATCCATCCCAGTGATCGTTCATAAAGAAATGACCAGACATTTCTCCAGCCATAGGAGATTTAGGATTATTCCTAAGCTCTAATTTCATGAAAGTATGTCCAGTTCTAACCATTTTAGGAATTCCACCATTAGCTACTATAGCTTCCTCTAGAGCCATACTACATTTAACATCATAAAAAATCAATTTCTCCTCATCTTCCGAATCATCTCCTAAGTCTTTAAGAACATCCTTAACAAACAGTCCCATCAACCTATCTGGATGGATAAAATTGCCATTCTGATCAACTACTCCCAATCTATCTCCATCTCCATCCATACCTATTCCAAATTCCGCTCCATTTTCTGAAACAGCTCTACCTAAATCCAGCATATTTTCAGGTCTAGTAGGATCAGGTGGGTGGTTAGGAAATGAATTATCCCATTCACAATTTATTGGAATTACATCTATACCTAGAATTTCAAATAGCTTTACAGCCAAAGGCCCAGGAACTGCATTTCCACAATCTAAAGCTACTCTGATATCTCGTTTCGGTTTTCCTACACTATCAACAATTGATTTCATATACTGCTCTTCATAATTTTCCACAAGCTTGTAATTTCCTTTACCCTTTCTAAATTTTCCAGAATCAAAGGTTTTCTTAATTTCCTGTAATTCTTCTCCACCCAGTGGCATTTTGCCTTTACAAATTTTAAATCCATTATATTCAGGAGGATTATGACTGGCAGTGATTGCAACTGCAACATCCACTGGTAAATCAACTGTAGATCTGTAAAGAACTCCAGTAGTTGATATTCCTAAATCGATAACGTCAGCCCCCGCTGATAATAAACCTTTAACGAAAGCATCATGGTAATCTGGACTCGAATCTCTGATATCTCTTACAACTGAAACACACCTAGCATCCAGATGAGTTGCTATAGCTTTACCTAATCTTTCTGAGAAATTTGTATCCAAATCTTTTCCAGCAATTCCTCTTATATCATAAGCTTTGAATACACTCATAATTAATCCACCTATCACAACTACCTAATTATTCCCTATAAATAAGAATGATTTTCCATGTTTATCCCTTAGTTAAAATGTATGGTCATTCTTCCAGCTTATACAAGAGCTTCCTCTAATTCTGCAGGTAAGTCAGTTCTATAATCTCCAGAATTCCTAACTGCTTCACATATTATCTCTACTAAGGCACCTAAGGGTAAACTATTAACGGCGTATGCAGCTCTAGCTGGAGGAATAGAATCTCCTAACCACTTTCCATAGATTTCATTGACTTTACTATAATCATCAATGTCTACCATCAGAACTGTAACCTTTACCAAGTCAGATTTTGAGCAATTTGCTGCTGCCAAAAGATCATCAATTTTTGATAGAGTTCCAATTGTCTGAGATTCAATATCATTTCCCGCATCAATATCGACTTGTCCAGATAGCCAAACATAATCATCAACATTAATTCCAGGACTATATGGTCCAAATTTTTCTTCTCCTGTATCTACCTTCAATTTCTTAGCCATGAATATTGGGCATGGGTTAATCCTATTATTACTTCTCTTTTCTCAATTTTTTGATAATATCATAATGATCCCCTGCAACGTGATCTTGTTCTAATTTTTCTAACGGCATCCACATCGCTTCAGCTGCATCATCACCTCCTAAGGGTACCACATTTTCATCAACATCAATAGAATAAAAAATTGTGACAATATGTTGACGAGGATCTCTTCTTGGATCTCCATGTACTGCAAATAGAGTCGGATTATGTCCAGATACACTAGTTTCTTCCTTTAATTCTCTTAATACAGCATCCTCGGGATTTTCCCCAATCTCTACAAATCCACCAGGAAATGCTAATCTTCCTTTCCATGGGTCATATTTTCTCTTAATCATTATAGCTTCAATTTCACAATCTTCATATCTTGTTACTACCGCATCTACTGTCAGAGCAGGATTTTCATATTCTTTATTCTCCAAATCTCCGCCTCCTAAATTGATAATTTTCCAACGCATCATATAGATCAGATTTTGAAAATGATGGCCAATGAACCTCAGAGAAGTACAATTCTGCATACGCAATTTGCCACAATAAAAAATTTGAAACTCTCTCTTCTCCACTTGTTCGTATCACTAAATCGGGATCTGGGATATCTGAATCATACAATCTTTTTGAAATCTGGTTAGTATCAATTTCATCTAATCTAATTTTCCCAGCTTCAAAATCACTAGCTATATTCTTCACAGCATCTACTATTTCCTCCCTTCCACCATATGCAAGGCATACCGTAAATACAAAGTTAGTATATTCTGAAGTCTTTTTCTCAGCCAAGATAATTGCATCCCTAACTCTCTTTGGTAAACTATCCAATCTTCCTACTGCCCGAACTTTAACTCTCTTTGAATGAATTCTTGGATCTTCTGAGATCTCTGTTAAGCCTGTAACATACAAATCATACAATGATTCAAGCTCATCATTATCTCTAGAAGACATATTCTCAGTAGAAAGCGCATAAACTGTAAGATACGGGACTTCTAAGTCTAGTATCCAATCCATTACCTGTTTCAATTTTTCTTTACCCTTCTTGTGACCAATTTTCTTCCCGACACTTTTATTCCATGCAAATCTCCTATTTCCATCCATAATAATAGATATATGC
>LURV01000101.1 GCA_001629205.1 Marine group II euryarchaeote REDSEA-S30_B12 | reverse complement strand
AAGCCATTTTTTCCAATCATCACTCTTATGATTAAATTGATTAATTTCTTGGATGTATTGTAAAATTGAATGTTTTAATTCTATTGTTGGCATATTTTCACCGTAATTCTAGCCACATTGGTAGCGGCCTTTCATAACCAATCAATCTCAGACCTGAAATAGCTGCAGTATCGTAATTATCTGCTCTCAAATTACTTCTTCCGATTTTATCTATGTCATCAATTCCCAATTCTCGCATCCAACCTCTAATTTCTTCGTAAATGGTTTTCAAAAATTTATCAATTTCTTTTTCAGGAGAAGGAGCTGAAATTGAGGTGAATCCACTGGCTGCAGAAATTAATACATCTTCGGCAGTGACTATTTTATCGATACTCAGAATAATGGATTTGTCCAATTCATACATCCCCATAGATTTAGCTTTGAGTCCGATGATAGGTAGAATTGCAGGAAGTCTTGAACCACCTAGTCCCGTTGAATCAATCATGGCGCCATCTAAGTCAAAGCTAACTATTAGTCTAAATAAATTATCAACCCTTTCGTAACTATCCTCAAGTAAAAATATAGTAGAATCATCCATTCTACTAGATATTGAAACAATTATTCCTTCTATTTCAGCATCATTTAGCCCCCTTAGGGATGCTAAATCTAAAACCACTCCCGCGCATTCCTTGACATAATCTATAGAATCAACTAGCTCCTTCTCAGAAATTCGCAATAGATCGTTTTTTCTTGGATATGATGTTACTAGTGCAGGTTGCTTTTTTGATAAATTTCCTTTCCATTTTTTTGCAGAATTCGTACTAAGAATTAATGGAATGGGAAATTCTATACCCTCTTCAAAACCAACCTTTGATAATTTAAATCCGTGATTAAGCGTCGTTACATCCGAGAGACTACTAGAAATTGAATTATTTAACGATATATTTTCAAATCCCTCGGTAGTATATCTTTCAGGTATCTTTTCCAATTTTTCCTCTTCTTTCGATGTTTCTAAAACTAATGCATCAGAATTAAGTGAAATAGCGAGTGGATCTAAAATCTTGGCAAACTCTTCTAATTCATCGTTTGTTATCGATCTCATATTAATGTTAGAGTCTGGCGGCGGACAACTACCAGCAATAATCAATTTTCCACCCTTCATTCCATGTCCGGGATTTATTCCAACAGAGCCCATTACAATTATGGTCCCATCATTCATTCCTATTCCAGTCCTATTTCCAGCATGGCCCTGCACTACTATTACTCCACCACTCATTGCAGCTCCTAGATCATCCCCAACAGATCCTTTGACAACTATTTCACCTCCTGTCATCTTATATCCGGCTCTATCGCCTACATTATCTTCAGAAACAGTCTTTCCATCCTTCTGAAATGAACCAAATAGAGATCCGGCACTCCCTTGAAGGGTGAAAGTACCGCCCCTATTCATTGAACCCGAGCTTTCTCCTAAGGCTCCTAAACACAATACCCTAGCGCCCTTGGGTAAGTGAGTAATTACACCAAGCTCGCCATTTTTGGGCCTCTCATCTCCGGCTTGCCCCCATCCTATCTTAACAGGTTTATTCTCTTCAAGAGCCCTTTCAAGATACTTATCCAATTGCCGATTAAGCTTTACACTATCTTCAGTTATTTCTCTCATGAATTAAAATCTCCAAAATTCTCACCCCTTCAGCTACATTGGGGCGACCCAATTAAACAGGAACTTGTTATTGACTGTTCCCGAAATACGTTATGTTCATAGCTTGACTTTACATGGATAGTAATAGTCCGAATGGGAGGATAATATGTCACAAATTAAAGTTGCAATTAATGGATTTGGGACAATAGGAAAAAGAGTAGCCGATGCAGTCGATGCTCAAGAGGATATGATTATAATTGGGGTTACAAAAACTGGGCCTAGTTTTGGTTGCGAATTAGCAGTAAAGCGGGGCTTTCCATTGTTCTGTACTTCCGATGAAAAAGATAGAATAGATAAATTCAAAGATGAAGGATATGAATGCTCGGGAGGAATCTCAGATTTACTACATCTCTGTGATGTTGTAGTTGATTGCTCGCCTGGAAAATTAGGAGAGAGTAATCTAGTAAAATACAAGTCAGCCAATGTAAAATATATTTTCCAAGGTGGAGAAAAACACGAACTCACTGGATTATCATATACATCTTCAGCTAATCATACTGAAAATCTTAATGCACCAGGAACTAGAGTAGTTTCCTGTAATACCACTGGCCTATCTAGGACCTTAGTTCCTCTGTATGAGATATGCGGATCCTTGAAAGTGGAATGTACTATGATACGAAGATCTGCCGATCCAGGAGATTCCAGTAAGGGACCAATTAATGCCATAAAACCCGTTTTGAAGGTCCCTAGTCACCACGGACCAGATGTAATGACAGTTAAGCCAGAGATCGAAATAAATAGTCTGGCCGTAGCTGTTCCAACAACAATAATGCATGTCCATTCAATAGTTGCAAATTTACCGGATGGCCATGGACTAACAACTGAATCAATACTCGAAATTTGGAAAAATACTCCTAGAGTAATTTTAATGAACGGACTTAAAGATAAGATTTCTACAACAGCAGAAGTAATGGAGATGGCAAGAGATATAGGAAGGAAATGGGGGGATTTGCATGAAATTTTTGTTTGGGAAGATGGAGTTAAATTAATTAAAAATAGATTATATTATTTCCAGGCTATCCACCAAGAAAGTGATGTAATACCAGAAAATATCGATTGTATCAGGGCTCTTATGGGAGTAGAATCAGACTGGAAAAAATCCGTTAATAAGACCGATTTAGCAATAAGTAACTATTACAATAT
>LURV01000100.1 GCA_001629205.1 Marine group II euryarchaeote REDSEA-S30_B12 | reverse complement strand
GTAAATAAAAAAAGATTCCCTTTAATACAAATATTAAAAACATTACCTAAAAAAAATTCATTATTTGAAACTATTTTGGTATCTATTAATGATAAATTTGTAGAATTAAAAGCTCGAATAATTAAATATCTTCTTGTTGAAAATGGTGGATTACTAGGAAATTTTCTCTCTTCATTTATTTGGAAATCGGGATGATTAATAGACCAAAGAATCAGTCCATCCGAAATAGCCCTACCAAAATCTACTTTCCTTTCCGGGTATAATAATGCAGACCGTAGTTCTTCCATAGAAATTCTGCCACTTGCTATGCCTGATAAGGCTGAAGCAATTCTTCTCACTTGATTCCAAAGAAAGGATTGAGCCTTTATTGAAAAACCTATTACATTGCCTGAGTGTATCCATGGGATACACTCATCCACTGTTCTTACTGGATCTTTTTCCTCTTCAAATCTAGAAAGATTTGAGAAGTTGTGAGTTCCTTCGATAATTGAGCATGCTTCAGTGATTTGAGAGATTTTAGGTTTTTCCGGCCATTCTTCTATCATGTCTAATCTGTATAGGTAATGTCTAAAGAATGCGAATCTTACTCTAGAGTTTTTATCTACCTTTCTAGCTGAAATAACTGTCATACCCACTGGAAGATGGTCATTTAATGCTCTGACTAATGATTTTTCCTTGATTACCGAAGAAACAGATTGCGGTAAATCGATTCTTGCTAAATTCATCCTTACTTTCACGCCAGAATCGGTTCTACTTGATAGTTCAAGGCAGCTTTTATTCCACCAATTTAGCCTCCTTAGAGCTTGAACAAGAGAGCCTTCCACTGTCCTCACATCTGGTTGAATTTGAGAGCCGTGAAATGCATCGCCATGATAGCCAATCGCTATAAGAAAGCGATTACTTTGTCCCGATTCAATCATATCACTCAGTCTGCAAGTATTCTAGAGCTTCTTCGGCTGAAGTGAAACCCATGCCCAAAAGGGCAAACTCTACTGCAGTTGGTAAAAATTGTTTAGCGAACATTTCACTACGATCGAAATTGGTCTTGAAGTCGATATTATCAATTAGCATTTTTGCAGCCTGATATAAGTCCTGAGTAACATCGAAATCATCAGAAGAATCTCCTAAATCTTTTAATTTCTTTAATTCCCTTATTGCCATTGGAATTCTATCGAATTCTATTAGCGCATTTGCGTATGCTGCTTGAAACTCAGTACTTGCAGGATCTAAGGCAGCGGCTTTTTTGAAGTAACCCTGAACTTGGCCTTCATTAATTCTATCATTACCTTTTTCATCGAAGTTTCCATTTTCTTGGATTTCGAATAGAGCAGATTCTGCCCAACCATGATATCCCATTGGATCATCGGGATTTTCCTTTATGTGCCCTTCAAAAATTGTCATTGCCCCCATATAATCTCCTTGTGTTATGCATTGTGCCGCTTGAGTCATCAGGTCTACTTCTGTCATTACTATTCCCGATTAGTAGTGGATGGGTCCTCTTTATGAACGGTGCGGAAGAAATCTTAGAATTTTTTGGTACTGATATCGTCATTCTCTAATACTGAACCTACATTTAAGTCCATTAGTTCATTAATTAACCTGTACTTTTCCATGGGATTTTTTATTCCGTAGAGACAGTTTGAAGGATCAGTTGCCATAACACTCTTAGAACGTTGTATAGATATCCATCCAAAAATAACTAAAAAAAATCTTCTTAATCCTGTAGGGATATTTTCATCTTCTCCGTCCTCTGAGATCCCGACTGAAACACCTAATGATTCAACTTGTAATCCAACTCCAGAGCCTGTAACTATATGCACATTTCCAAACCCAAATATTTTCCCCAATATTGTTGGATCGGCTTTCAGGTTCTCCACTTTTTGTAGAGAAATTCCGTGTACGCTGGTGTCGAAATAAAGAAATTGTTTCCTAATATGAATTCTCTTATCTGTTATTGCATATTGGAATGATTTCTGATAAAGAATTGTGAATATTATCATTATAGAGGAAGAAGTAATTCCAAGTGGAAGAAACCAAAGTAGATTCCAATTAGGTAGCGGGTTGGTAAAACCGAAATTAATGTATTCAGATATCCATTCTACGAGATCTAGAAATTGCCATAGCAATGGAAAAAGACCTGAAAATAATAAGAATATAGTAGTCCATTTACCAGAAGTAGAAAAATTTGCATAATGATTAATTTTTGTTAGTAAAAGCATAATGAAAACAAAACCAAAAATTCCTGTCAAATCGACCAACCAAATTATGGTAGAAAATACTTTATTATTGGTAGCATTTTCTGGATTTTCGAACCATTCTCCTAAAAAGAAATTTATATGAACCAAAAATACAATTATTGCCAAAATATACTTATCTGCCATAGATATTGTAGACGGGCTGCCATGCCAAACTGGAGTCTCAGAATCCGTAATCTCAGGAAAATTCGAACGAATTAGATCGTTATTAACTTGGGATTTGAACCTTGCAATAAATTCATCCATATGACTTTGCGAAAGTGATTGGCTTCATGAGATTACTGGTGTTAAAATTCTTAATGTAAAATTCCCCATGCATGTTCTGCGTTACCATGGATCCATTCATAATCTTCTATATTTCTAACCCCAGAATCATCTTCAATTTTAATTGCTTGAACTTCAAAAGGATATTCATTGTAAGTTAGATGGCTGACAAGTCCCCCTCTAGTCGGTTGATCGAAAGTCCATCTGGCTCTACTAACTGCTTTTACTGCAATAGAAATTTTCGTCCGATTATTCCAAATTCTTACTCTGAATTTTGGCAATAGATTCCCCATGTGATCCCTCAGTTCTTCGTCGGATTCTGTTAGTTCTACTTCGCATTTTTCAAAATTTTCGGTCCGATTTAATTTCTTATCATGGAATATACCGGATCCAATATTTGGTGAACGAATGAAATCTCTTCTTTTCCAAGGTATATCATCCATGGTTGTGCTAAGTGGAGAAACATGAGGCATGAACCAATCTATGTATGAACCATCATTGAAATGGAGCATACCCCAAAACCAAGGAAATGCGGGAGATTGAACTGTTACTTTCTGAAAATATGCTGAACCATGGAATTCTTCATCATCTACTTTGAGTTTGCATAGTGTTCCTTGGAGTCTCAAAATGTCATAGCCCATTCCATTTGCCAGAAGAATATTATTTTTGTAAGTTAGAGAACTTGGTGGACCCCACCAGGGAGTTAATTCAGCTTCAAATATAGATGGCGCACCTTTCGACCTAGATTCTTGATCGCTCGAAACTCTTAGCCAAAATGAAGAGTTGCCCGGCCTCATTCCGAAAGACATATCTTCTCTATTCAGAGGTACTATAGCTCCAGCTCCATCACCAAATCCTTCTCCTGGATATAGCGGGAGAGTATCAGGAAAAACTCCCATTCGACATTCTTTCATGGTCATTGGCTCAAACATATTCTCGCCATCATACCACCATGCAAAAACCATTCCAGGGATTACAAAACCTTCATGCTCATCTTTGTACATCCTCGAGCCTGGTTTCCACCAATAGCCACTAACTCTAATTGCTTCAGTTTCCTTTGTTGACCATAAAGTCATTAATTGCCTAGATCTCTTAGGATTATCGGGGTCGGGAATGAAAATTATTACCCAATACCACCACCATGATAGGCGATGAATAGGTGGCATAACATCTAACTTCCATAGAGATGAAAAATCACCACCGAATTTATCAGGGTAATTACTCACATTATTTCCCTCTTGCTAAAGACAGACTGACCAACACCAATCATGGACAATGAAACCAATGATAAAACCACAGTACTGACTAACAATGCCACTCCAGGAGACTGTGTGCCTAAAGTATGGACTGGGGGATGCCAGAAGAAAGAGAGACCAGTTTCAATATTGAATGCCTCTCCTATTTCAGCCCATTGTAAAGTATCTGGCCAAGCCATCAAAACTATTGCATCTATCATTTGTAAAGCCCAATGAGTGATAGATATACTGGAGACGGTCCAGTTAGGATTTATTATAGAAAAAGTCCCCATCGTAAATTCCCAAATTCCAAAAATTATACAAAAATAAACTCCATATTTTGGTGAAATTAGGCCCATTGTATTGAATAAGGAACCATAGGCGGCTAGAACAAAAGAAGTTGAGATTCCTATTCCTAACCATACTGGTAAGTCCGAGAATCTGAAAAGCTGGTCTCCAGGACCCAAAGTAGCAGTAATTAATCCAACAATTAAGGCTAAAATAATAACATATGATGCTACAATTAGTAGATATCCAAGTAATCGATATAGAATAAACTCCCCTCGATGAATGGGTTTTGATAGTAAGAAATGTAAAGTACCATTTTCAGTTTCATCTCTGACAAGTCCCAAGGAAAGAAATAAGGGTATGAATAGCCCTAATAGGATAATAAATGCCATCTTCCCTACTCCAATTATGAATGTTCTGTGACTTAGCTCACCAACATATCGTTCATCATTTGGATCTTCATCGACATTATCGTCTGCAGAAATTCCCATTACTTCATTTCCGTCTGCATCTACATACCAATATACGTCACATCTAATTCCATTGCCATTTCTATCATCTTCAAATTGATAATAGTTGTAATCAAAAATGAAATCATAGTTTTCCGAAAACTGATATCCATCCCTCAGGCAGTCGCCATCATTGTCGAACCCATGTGATCCGCCTAATCTTGTTCCAGATGGACAATCAACCCTATCCCCATCTACATCAAAACAATCAATATCATCTTCATCGATATACATCTCCGGCGGATCTGGGACTACATCAAATGATTGTGAATAGTAACCCCATCTAAGTTCCCATTCCTCAGGAACGGTGGCCTTTCCATTTCCTTTCCACTTCCCATAAATGAAATATTCATCTTCATCGACTATACATGCCTCGCCATATCTTGGATTCCAATCTATGAAAACTCTACCATCGGGACATTGGGACAATTCACCTTCCCAATCTACTATATCATCCCACCAGTCTCCTGAGTATGTGTAGTCAATCCATTCATACTCGAAAAATGCCACACCGTTCCAACTTTTATTTCCTGAGAATGATCTTACATTATCATTCCAGTCAATCTCATCTTCGGGGATATAAACACCGGAACCGGGATAATCTGATGCATCGAAATCACTAGTTCCATACTTCCTTTCTTGACCTAGTGGATATCCATCATTATCCTCATCTACGCTGTCGCCATCATTATCGATTGGTTCAAATGATTGCCTGACAGAATCTACATAGAACAGTAATAATAATGCCATTAGAGCCACTCCCACACCTAATACTACCCAAGTAGATATTCGATGTCTTAGTTGTCTGGCAGTTAATTCAATAATTGCTCCTGCTTTCCTATCTAGCCTGGTCCAAACAGTTTCGGCGAGAGTTTTTGTATTTTTATCCATCATTTGCATCTCCTATAAGGTATCCAAGTAGGGATTCTAAGTTATCATCTGGATTTTCAATTGATGAAATTTTTTGATCTGAATGTAATATTATTGATGGAAGAATTGAATGGGCTTTAGATAAATTATTAGTTTGTATTTCCAACTCCCCTTCATTTGGAAATCTTACACCATATACTGGATCCCTCTCTATAAATTGAGCTGCCAATGTCCGAGGATTCTCACATTTTATTAGAATTCTATGAGGATGATTATCAAGTAAATCTCTAATTGCGTGTAAATTTCCAATGGCTAGAAGTTTACCATTGTGAAGAATAACGATTTGTTCTGTAATCCTTTCTATTTCTTGTAATATATGGCTTGAAACTAATACAGTTTTTCCCTGATTTCCTAATTCTCTAATTACGCTCATAATACTAGTTCTTGCGATTGGATCACAGCCATGAAGTGGCTCATCTAAAACTATTAAATCGGGATCATGAACTAATGCATGAGCTATCTTTACTCTTTGCCTCATCCCTTTACTATATTTTCCCACTTCTTTATGCATTACATCATCAAGTCCTACAAAATTTAGTACATGTTCAGATCTATCTCGGGCCTCATCTCTTGTCATTCCATGTAGTCTAGCTAGTGTAGTCACGAAATCTAAGGCAGTCATCCAATCATAGAGCCTCTCTGATTCACTAACATATCCAATCCTCCTGTATGGGGCAGTGTTACTCCAAGGATTAATTCCGAATAACCTTACTGAACCTTGAGTGGGTTTCAATCTCCCCATTAATAATTTGAATAGTGTAGATTTTCCTGCTCCATTCGCCCCTAGAATGCCCGTAACTCCTCCATCTATAGCTAGAGAGACTTCATTTATTCCAATTACTTGGCCATATAATTTTGATACTTTGTCCAATAATACAGTTGGTATGGGTTGATTTTGAATTGTCATTCTCTAGTAACCTCCAGTGAAGAGACGCGTGAAATGAGGAGCCCTAGCGAAAGTGTATTAATTAATAATAACGAGAATATTGAGAATGATAATGGATGATCATAATTTGGTGGCAAACCTACTAGAAATTGTCCTAAGTGTGCTAGACAATCGTATGGACTGATTATATACAATATGGTATTATTGAATTGTAATTCTACTAATA
Source organism: Marine group II euryarchaeote REDSEA-S30_B12 (assembly GCA_001629205.1). Lineage (GTDB taxonomy): Archaea > Thermoplasmatota > Poseidoniia > Poseidoniales > Thalassarchaeaceae > UBA36. Next base: position 640 of record LURV01000100.1, on the reverse strand, counting down.
GTGATACTAATTTTGTCCCATAAATTACGCTTAAGAATCCAATTGCGGCGAAAAATCTACTCTGACTTATGCTAGATAGAGCTAATCCGATTGATGTGTATGTAATTACTAATATTATTCCTGCTAGCATCCCACCTATGAAAATTGGAAGAGTGTCTGCAAGGAATGCCCATCCTTCTCCTCTAAAAACAATGGCACTAGTGTAATATAAGAAATATGAGAATACAATAACAAAACCCAAAATAACCGCTACACTAAGATATTTCATAGAGGTATAATCAAAACGGGTAACAGGTCTTGAGAAATATATCGCGCTAGTTCCATTCTTTCTATCATCTGAAATCATTCCACCAACTACTAATGCAGTTAGAAGGGGCCAAAAACACATATTCCTTGGAAAATAACCTAATACTTGGCCCCAGAGATTGTACCTATTAATTCCCCACATTTTCGATATAAATCCACCATCTTCTCCACCTATCAAGGATGATAGGAATAGCATAGGAACTGGAGTTAATGCACCAATAAAAATTACTAGAATCAATAATCTTACCATCGGATGATAATATCTGTGACCTTTGCTAGTTAGAAGTCCATATACGTGATGTCGATAGATAGCATAATTTCTAACCCATCTTGG
>LURV01000010.1 GCA_001629205.1 Marine group II euryarchaeote REDSEA-S30_B12 | reverse complement strand
ATAAGGATAATAAATATAAACTTGGAACATTTGAGGTTCAATTAGAAGCTTATCTTACATCTGAAAATGCTAACCTAAGAGCAGTAAACAAAGCAAATTTTAGAAAAAGTTATGAAGAACAATATGGTAGAATTGTAGATGGAAAAATTGTAGCTATTGTAGATGATATGATAAGTACTGGTGGAACAATATGTAGGGCCAGCGATGCATTGAGAAGACAGGGGGCGACTGAAGTCCATGCAGCCTGTACACATGGATTGTTCACAGGTGGGGCTTTATCTAGATTAGCAAATCATGTAGATGGAGTGTACACAACTAATTCCCTACCTAATCCGAGAGCTAATGTATCTGCCGCACCAGCAATAGCTAGAGGAATAGAAGAGATACTGGAAGAATTAAGATAATTGAAAACTAAATTAGATACGCTGCGTTTATATCAGTCACGCCGTGCGGCGGAATACTAACACGAGGAATGGTCCAATGAGTGTACATATTACTTTTGAAACCCCGCAAGACGTCCAAGAACAGGTTTACGAGATGGTTAAGAGCCTAGGTAAAGATGGTAGAGGTAGATTGAAGAAAGGTGCTAACGAGGTCACAAAATCTGCAGAAAGAGGAACAGCCCAGATGGTAGTTATGGCTGAAAATGTAAGTCCTGGTGAATTATTAGCTCACATACCTATGATTTGTAATGAAAAGGAGATTCCATTTATTTATGTAGAAGATCAAGCTTTTCTTGCAGAGGCTGCTGGAATGAGCTCTGGAACTAAAACTGCAGCAGTTGCTGTAATGCAAGTAGAAAAGGATGCACTTGATAGATTTAATGAAATTAAAAAGCATTATGAAACTTTAACATCTTGAGGTGAATGAATGACTGCTGAATCTTGGCCTGCTGAAGTTGTGGAAGAAGTAGGAAGGACAGGACTGACTGGAGAAGCTACTCAGGTCAAGGTTAGGGTTCTAGACTCGAATAATCCAAGAGATGTTGGAAGAATAATTGCCAGAAATGTACTGGGACCAGTTCAAGTAGGCGATATTCTAATGCTCCGAGATACTGGAAGAGAAGCGAGGAGATTGGGTACTAGGTAGTGATTTCATGCCGGAAAGAAGAATTTGTAGTTTCTCTCATGAAGAGATTGAGCCTGGTACAGGTATGATGTATGTCAAAAGAGATGGGTCAGTAATGTGGTTTAGAGATAGTAAAGTTAGAAAAAATGCTCTTAAATTAAAAAGAAATCCTAGAAGATTGAAATGGACTAGAAGATATGAGAAGGGCGGAATCAAATAGTTTGATTCACTTAATTTCGATTATTGCGCTGTAATTGTATATTGAACTCTTGATCTATCATTAGTATCGCTTTGAGGTGGGATTGTGGATCCTTGATCAGGGGGTTTCGCATCACCACAGTCAGTATTATCAATTACTGTAACATATGTTCCAGAATCTACAGTGACCTCAATATTTGTACCATCAGTATTAGGATCACTTAAATCAGAATAAAAATTAAAACTACCTTCACCATCTTCAGCACAACTCTTGTAATCTTCGTAATTTAATTCTGACATGGTGTATAAATCAATATTTGGGCCATCTAATTTTTCTAGATTTATCTTTATATTAGCTGGAGATTCAATTGTCCAAGTTAGTTTGATATGTTCATCTTCATCAACAAATACAGTATCTTCGAATAATTTTTGTTCAGGATTTACTGAGTCATTAACTCTTTCCAAGCAGCCTGGAAGTGTAAAACTCAAAACTAACACTGCCACTAATAGTTCACGCATAATTGGGCGGGTGTAAGGGGGCTCATCAAGCATTTGCATCTTTGATTTTGTTGAAATAGGAGAGGGGGGTCGGCCAGTTCATGTCAGAATCGCAGACGACGTTCATAATGGTAAAGCCTGACGGAGTTAAAAGGCAACTTGTAGATGAAATAATTAGAAGATTTGAGAGTATAGGACTGACTTTGATTGGTAGGAGAGATATTACTCCTTCTTTGGAATTGGCTGAAACTCACTATGGTATTCACAAAGAAAGACCATTTTTCTCTGAAGTAGTTGATTTCATTACATCGGGACAGGTAGTTGCGATGGCTTGGAAGGGAGAAAATGCAATCTCAGAAGCTAGAAAATTAATTGGTGCTACAAATTGGGAAGAAGCTGAACCGGGGACGATAAGGGCAGATTTTGCCAGAAGTATTGAAGAAAATGTGATTCATGGATCAGATGGAGAAGATACTGCATTATTTGAATTAGAACTCTGGTTTCCTGATGGCTTAGAAATTTGAAAGTGTGAGATTATGAGGTGGTTGATGTGGCAAATAGCAGACAACCCATTGTTGCCGTTTTAGGTCACGTAGATCATGGAAAAACATCACTTCTAGATCATATCAGATCGCTTGGAGATGAAGGTAGAGCATCAGTAATGGATAGGGAAGCAGGTGGAATTACTCAACACATTGGAGCAACTGAAGTTCCTGCTATGATACTTAACAAATTATGTGGCCCTCTTTTGGGTGGAAAAATATTTGAATCGCCTGGATTATTATTCATAGATACCCCTGGTCATCATTCATTCTCAACATTAAGATCTAGGGGCGGTTCACTAGCGGATATAGCTATTTTAATTGTTGATATCATGGAAGGATGTAGGCCTCAAACCAAAGAATCATTGAGAATTTTGAAACAATCAAAAACACCATTTGTTGTTGCCGCAAATAAGGTAGATAGATTATATGGATGGAAGGTTCAAGAAGGTAGAACTATGGTAAAATCATTATCGAGTCAGGTTAAAGAAGTAATGGGACTTTTTGAGCAAAAATACTGGGAGCTTGTGGGTCAATTTGCTGAATATGGATTTAATATAGAAAGATACGATCGAGTAAAGGACTTCACGAAGGATATTGCTTTAGTTCCAATTTCTGCCAGAGAAGGAGAAGGAGTACAAGATTTATTGGCAGTAGTCATAGGCCTTGCAGAGAGATATCTAAAAGAGCAACTAGAGGATATAGAAGGGGCTGGAGAAGGAACTGTGCTTGAGATGAAAGAAGAAAGGGGTTTAGGAAAAACACTGGATTTAATCTTACATAGAGGTACAATTAGAAAGGGAGACGAAATAGTTATTTCAACTGATAAAGGTGGAATTAGTACCAAAGTCAAAGGATTATTTGCTCCACGTGGTATGAGTGAAATGAGAGATGCTGGAGATAGATGGGACGATACGGAAGTTGCTCATGCTGCATCGGGATTGAAAATTAGTGCTCAGTCATTAGAAGGGGTATTGGCGGGTACAACTCTCAGAGTAGTAAATTCAAATTCCGCCCGGTTGAACGCGATTGAAGCAGCAAACAATGAGGCTAAGCTATCTATAGAACTGGATGATGAAGGGGTGTGTATCAAATCGGACACCGTAGGTGGTTTAGAGGCATTAGCTAAAGAACTGAGAGAGAAGGAGATACCAATTAGAGAAGCTTCTATCGGTAAGGTAAGTAGAAGAGATATTCGTGGGGCTGAAGCCAGTAATGATCCTCTACACAGAATCATTCTTGCTTTTAACACGGAAATACTGATTGAAGCACAAAAAGAAGTGGAAGAATCAGATTCAGGAATTCACTTTATTGAATCGGATATAATCTATAGAATTCTTGAACAACATGAAGAATGGAAAGAGAATAGAATTTTACAGTTGGAAGAAGAAAGTAGGGAGAAGATTGTATATCCGGCGAGAATAATGTTACTACCTGATCATACATTTAGGATTTCTAAGCCTGCAGTAGTTGGAGTTAGAATTTTGGCGGGAAGAATTCATGTTGGACAGAGATTATTGAAGGAAGGTAAAAGAGTCGGGCAAATAAAATCTATTCGTTCAGGTCAAGATAGTCAGAAAGAAGCAACTCAGGGTTCTGAGGTAGCAATAGCTGTTGAGGGTGTTACTGTAGGAAGACAAATTGATGAAGGTGATATTATTTTAGTAGATATACCTGAATCGCATGCTAGAAAATTAAAGAAAATGGAAATGACTTCTGCTGAAAAAGAGGTTTATGAAGAATTATTAGCAATACATAGGAAACAAGATCATTTCTGGGGACACTGAGTACTGAAACAAAAAGTGTTCACAAGTACCTAACACTCAAGTAGTAATTGAATTGGCCAAGAACATAGAGGTACTAGTATGACTATGGCGCAAGGTGGAGGGGCTAATGCTAAGGAGCTTATTAGGTCAGTTTCAGGACATTCAAACAATTTGATGAGTGAAGTCGCAAAAGTCATAATTGGAAAACCAGAAAATATTAAGAAAGTTACAATAGGTATACTTTCCAATGGAAATATCTTGATAGAAGATAATCCAGGATTGGCAAAGACCCTAATGGCCAATACATTTGCCAAAGCATTAGGTTGTAAGTTCAAAAGAGTGCAATTTACTCCTGATTTACTACCTGCAGATATAATGGGTACATACATGTATGATCAGAAAAGTGGTGAATTTAAACCTAGATTTGGTCCGCTATTTACCAATGTATTACTGGCAGATGAAATAAATAGGGCTCCGCCTAAAACTCAGGCAGCTTTGTTAGAAGCCATGGAAGAAAAGCAGGTCACAATTGAAGGAATTACTCACAAACTTCCTGCCCCATTCATAACTATGGCAACTCAAAATCCAATAGAGCAAGAGGGCACATATCCACTTCCAGAGGCTCAAATGGATAGATTTCTAATGAAGATGCAAATGGGTTATCCTTCTAGAGAAGAAGAAAAGGCAATTCTTCAGAGAAGGAAATTAAGAGCAAAAGACGACTATGATGTAGAGCAAATAGTGGGTCCGAGAAAAGTAGTTGCTATGCAAAAAGCTCTTGAAACTGTTCATGTTGATCCTGCAATTCTTTCTTACATCGTTGAATTAGTTCAGAGAACTAGATCTGATCCAAGAATTGATGCAGGGGCATCTCCTAGAGCAAGTCAGTCATTGTTTAAAGCGGCTAGATCTTCTGCAGCAATTGATGGCAGAGACTACGTAATCCCAGACGATGTAAAAAGCGTAGCAGTGGACATAGTAAGTCATAGAATAGTTCTAAAGCCCGAATCTAAAATTAGAGGTGTGACTGGAAAGAGGATTGTAAATAAGATTCTTAGTGAAGTTGTAGTTCCTGTTATACAATAGATGGATAAGGCCAATTAACCGTCCTACAATTCGTCAATCATGGCAGTAGTTATCGCATGTGTTAATCATAAAGGAGGATGCGCAAGAACTACTACTGTAGTCAACCTTGCTTCTTCCCTAGCAAATGGAAATAATGAATATGGAATTTTACCAAGAAAGGTACTTTTAGTCGATATGGATCCTAAAGGAAATGTTGCAACTACTTTTGGAGTAGATAAAAAAAATATTGGCTTGACTATGAATGAGTTATTTTCCAAGGGAGTAGATTCTTCCAATATATCGCTGGATGACTACATGATAGGTCCTGGAACACTGACTAGTTCAATGAAGTCAGCTTGGAGGGGAGTAAATCCGGATAGGAAAAAAGGTCCACCAAAAAATATTTTCATCAATAATCTTTGGATTTTGCCTGCCGACCTAGATTTATCTGGAATGGAAATTGATCTTGCAACTAGAGTAGGAAGAGAAAATAGGCTTAAGCTGGTACTTAATCAAGTCAAAGAAGATTTTGATATAATCATAATAGATACTCCAGCATCATTAGGTCTACTAACAATAAATGCTCTTTCAGCTGCTCAGTTTCTATTAATACCAATTCAAGCTGAATTCTATGCTTTAGAAGGAATGAGACAATTGATTGATTCTATAAATATGATACAAAAAAGTGTAAATCCGGAATTAAGACTATTAGGAATTCTGTTGACAATGGTTCAATCAAGAAGTAAATTATGTGAAAAGGTTGCAGAACAAGCTAGAAAATTTTTCGGGGAAAGAGTTTTTGAAACCCAAATTCCGAGATCTATTTCTATAGCAGAATCTCCTCTAGAAGGGGCTCCGATAGTTATTTCTCAAAATATAAATAAATCAAATTCTGCGGTAAAATCATACTGGGATTTCGCTAAAGAATTCGATAGAAGACTAAACAAAAGATAGGTACAAAGAGAATAAATTCTTTTTCTCTTCTATTCTGATTCATCCAAATAATCGAATTTTGTGTCTGTAAGCTTTTTTCTATGTCTCTTATCTACTTCTTGCATTTTAGAAAGGAATTTTTTCTGAAACCAATTCACAACAAAAATAATAATTACTATGTCGAATAAAATTACTAATAAAAATTCTAAATTTTTCCAGTCTGTCATATTTTCACTCATATTGGGGGGGAAATATCAATAATACTTGATTCTGAGATTTTTTGACAGCAGGCTAGGATTCCACCTTCTTCAACTAAATCTTCGTCCAAACCGGGTGGTAGATCTTCAGGATATTCAGCCTTGCCCTGAACTAAACGAATCAAACAAGTACCACAAGTTCCTGAAGTACAATTTGATGGAATTTCGATTCTTCTTCGATTGTTCCAATTCCCAGAAGTTTTTTTCCTTTGAAAAATTGTATTTCAGAAAAAATATTATCCATTTATTCCTCACCGGTCTTCCCAGCGAGTCCAACGTCCGGTTTGTTTATTGAATCTGAGACCTGCTTTCTTCATCCATTTGTTGAATTTTGTAGCCCCAGCTCCAGTTGCAATGATGAATTCTTCCCTATCCTCTTGTGCTTGGATATATCCTTTGGCTGCGATAGTCTGATCTATCCATTCATCAATGCTCATTAGGACTCCTGAAATTGTACTTGATTCTAAAGCGGCTTCTAATTCATCTGCAGATGCACCAGCGGATTCCAAATCTCTCTTCATCAGTTCCGTAATTGATGGAGCCTGATCTTTTGCTGGTGGAATAATCACTGGTAATCTTGGACGAATTCTTGGATTTATAGTAATTCTAGAGCCATTTTCCAGTTTACTATCGACAACTCTTGCCATTGGAGCATGAAATTCTTCTTCACAATCCCAGCATATGAAAGAGAAATCTGACATATCATCAGAAATATTTCCTCCCCTGGGATCCATCTCTTCGCCACATTCTGGACATGCATGGAGGCAAAGTACTGGAGCAATTTTCCTTCTAAAATCAACAATATCTTGGGGTGTACCAACTAATTCCAGCATTTCATGATCACGCGCTGCTTCTAATCCTCTAGTCTCTAGTTGATCCCTAAGTTTAGATCGTTGTTCGTCTTTCGATTCATCATCTAGGGTATTCTCAAGCTTTACGATTAACTCAATAGTTTTTCCAAGTCTATTCATTACGAGCTTTTTATTTCTGAAGGCTTCAACTCTAGCTAATCTAAGCTGTTCCTTCTTTTCCTGTAATTCCGCAAAAATATCTTTCTGTTCCCTTCGAAATCTTTGTTCTTCTATTTTGTCTACCTTTTTAGTATCATCAGAAAGTACGTCGGTGAGGAATCTTTGACGGGCCTGTGAACGGGGGCCGGAGAGTACTGCATCAAGTACAGAATCTGCTACGCCTTTTTTTATTCCATAATTATTTACTAGAGTTTCTGCATCTAATTTCTTTAGATCGCCTATTTTAATTCCGCCATCTGATAGAATTTGGGCTGTCGTTTCATCGATTCCTCTTCTTAAAAGTGCCAGATAAGTATCTTTCTTTGCCATAAATCCCACCCGATGACTCGAGACCCGATGTCCCCTGCCTTGTCAACCGCACGAGGGGCCCCTCTATCAATTCAATGTCAAAAATCTTCAAAATAGCTATGGCTTACCAATTTCTTTTCGCAAAATTATCCATTGCTGTACAGTTAATCTATCTGGCCTTAAATCAGTCCATCCACTATCGAAACCGGGTGGATTATAGTTTAGAATATTCTTAATTTTATTTTTCCATCTACTTTTATGCCAATTTCTAACTCTTGATAACCTACTTGGTACTTTAGATAGTAAAGTACTAATCTTTCTTCTCCTATTAGAGAAGCAATGTTTTGTAATGATTCTGAAAAGATTTTTGTCTAGTTCTTTGGTTTCCTCTCTATTTACCGGCTCCATGATAATTAGTCTAGAGTTTACTTTTGGTTGGGGTATGAAAGAGCTTGGGTGTACCTTTTTATCCAAAATAATATTAAAATCCAGCCATAGATTTAGGCCCAAAGGGCCCATATCATATTCACCATCAGACATTGCCATTCTAGATGCAAACTCATCCTGAATTAGTAAAATTATTGATTCAAGAGGATTCTGTGAATGATATTGTCCAATCTTAGAAAGTATAGGACTTGAAATTTGATAAGGAATATTTGAAATTATTTTTTTTATTCCTTCTGGCCATTTTACTGAAAGTGCATCTCCATGGATTAATTCAAAGTCTCCGTCTATATTTTTGAAAATTCTATCTAAATGAGAAATTGCATCATCATCAATTTCTATCGCAAAAACTTTACTTTTTTCTTTCAGAAGTCCCAATGTCAAAGAGCCAGCTCCTGGGCCAATCTCTAGAATTTTTTTACCCTCTAGAGGTTTGTTATCTGATTTACAAGCTAATTTGATTGTATGATCAATAACTTCGGAATCGACAAGAAGATGTTGTCCAAGTGATTTTTTTGGATGGAATCTATCTCTGAATAAATCTATCAGGAGGCGAGGTGAGAGATCTTCTATTTGTGTCATATCAAATCTCTGTTCTGACAATTAAATCTAGTAGACGAGGAGTCTGTGCTATATCTTCCATTTCCTTAACATATCGTTCGGCCAGTAGTCTAACAGATTCAATTCCACATGATTCATCAACCTGTTCAAATGATTCCCAACCTGAAAGCCCTCTTTCATCTACCATTTGTAGTGCTTTTGAGTTTCCAATTCCTGGTAAAAGTTGGAATGAGTGGAATTTTAAATTCATAGGTGAAGCTCTATTGAAAAAACCAAGGTGATTATCTGGGTTAGAAATTATAGCTTCACTGATTGCCCCTATGAGTTCTTGATTAGCTGAACCACTAATGTCTTTGAGTCTTATTTCAGATATAGGTCCTAAATTCTCTGAAGGAATAGATATTGATGAGCCTACTGTAATTTCGTCAATATCGTTCACCCTTACCCTGACCAAAAATAATGAGGGTTCAGTTATACATTGTATTTCATTTCCAATAGGCCTTCTTTCCTTCACATCTAATACTCGAAGATTAGTCTCAGATAAATAGGGATTCTCAGAATCTCGAAAGGAATCACTTTTATCTCTGCTTGCCATATTATTGCTCCTTAATTATATTCTATCTAAAATGGAAAAGTTGAAAATTTTTTATTTACTTTCAAAGTACATGTTGTCTAATTGTAGTAATTATTTCTTCAATCTCTGGAGTGTCCATTGCAATTCTCTTACTAGAAATTATTACTCTAACATCTGCTATAGAAATAGGGGCTAATTCTGCGATTTTGGAACATATTTCTGGATGTTGTTGTAGTTTTTCATTTTCCATAAGTGAGCTCAATAAATTCTGAAATACTTCCGAATCAGTTTTTATCTGTCCTGAGGGATGTCCACCAGAACTTGCCTTCCACTCTGCATGTTGAAGCGCCATAGTTTGCTCATAGGAAATCTCTCCTCTTCGGTCTCTTGTCTTTAATAATAAGTCTCTAACTGATGCGAAATCTACAAATTCTTTTTCTCCCATTGTATTACTTCCTATTCAATTGGTTTTAGGTGTTCTGGCCTAGCTACTACAGTTTTATTCATATTTCCATCTTTAACCTGAATAATATATGCTCTTCCTTGAGAACCCGAAATTCTTCCAGTTTTTCCTTGGAATCTTCTGTGAGGCATTCCTTTCTGTTGAGCACCATCTAGCACTATTGCGACTTTATCGCCTTCGTTATACTTGTGCATAACTCTGTTAATGTTGAGTCTTCTTCTGTCATTTTTTGCCTTTTTAAGAATACTTCTGGTACCGCGTCTCGAGCCTTGAGTCCTTGTTACCATCTAATCAACTCCAGTAATCAGCGAAATGTTCGAACTGCCAGTCATTCTTAAGTACTCGGATAAAATAAACATTACGAATCATAGTGAATGTCACTAACATCTAACCAAATTACCTCACATTTACAGCCTATTATTCCACTAACGGATGGTTGTGTCCTACCTTCATCTGAATGAATTAGCTCTTTCACATATGTACCAGCTTCACATCTTAGTGATATTTGGATTTCATCTTCTTCGATAATTATATCACTGATTGAGATAATTTTCCTTTCTCTCTTAATATCTGACCTTCTGTGAGAAACGCGTTTTGGAGTTTGCTGCTCTATTATTTGTCCTGATAGGCTGTTAATTTTATCTTTTATTTCATCTAAATTTATATCAATATGTTCAGTAAGTTTGAATCTAATTGTATACGATTTCTCGGTACGAGATTCTTTTACCTCGACAATCCTCTTTTTTTCGCACCATTGCAAATCAGTAACTTCAACATATTTTTTTGTTTTAGAATTTACTATTTTTTGGAGCTCTTCGGGTGAATAATTTCTTATTTCCGGTCTCTTTATCTCTATTACAAATGGTCTTCCATCACCTAAGCAACGTACATCAATATCTTCTCTGCCCATTCCATGGAAAGATGTATCACTTCCTTTGAGAACTTCTCTAATTGGTTCCCCGATTAAATCTTGAACTGAGTTTTGGTATTGAAGTCCGGTTTGATTGCACGATGTACAATGATTTCCTCGCCCCCTGCAAGCTCTACATGGCCAACGAGTTTGAGGAATTCCACGCTCAAATTTTTTATACCTTCCATACAGATAAATTGGTCTAATATCAATATCGGCACGTAAAGTTAGTGCATCTACTAAAACCATTACATTTGGCCTCTCTTTGACAAATGTAATTTGATCATTTACAGATTTTATATTATTGTGGATTTCTTCTACCAAAGCTGATTTAAGTGGTAATGAACCGGTTGCGCCATATCTAGTTC
>LURV01000001.1 GCA_001629205.1 Marine group II euryarchaeote REDSEA-S30_B12 | reverse complement strand
GCATATACCACTGCACCTAGTCTTTTTGCAGTGGCTATTGCTTGTAATCCAGCAACACCTGATCCCATAATTACAAATTTGGATGGACGTACTGTCCCAGCACTTGTTGTCATCATAGGAATTCCTTTTGGCACGTGTGCAGCTCCTAGTAAAACAGCTTTATATCCAGCTAAATTATCTTGACTGGAATTTACATCCATAGCTTGGGCTCTAGATAATCTTCTCGGTATCATATCCATACTCAAGAGAGTAATATTCGATTGAATTGCAGATTTAATGATTTCATGATTTCTGAAAGGATCTGCTACACATGCTACTATTTGATTTGATTTTAATTCGGATAAATTTGGTGGAGAAATAGATATGATTAGATCACTACGTAGTACAGTAGTTCTATCAGAAATTTTTGCCCCTGCAGTTTGGTATTCTTCATCTAAGTGATAAGATAAAATTCCAGCTCCACTTTCAACAGTTACATCAAAACCAATTTTAATTAATTTCTTTACTGATGCTGGAATTATTGAAACTCTATTCTCGCCAGATGGCTCCTTAAGGACTCCTAATTTCATATGATATTCCTGCCCTGCCCAGAGTATTATATCTCCCACTTGTTATATGTTATTGAAACCGTCGGAATAAGTATATCAGAACTCTAAGTGAAAATTATTTGATATGCAATTCCAAAAACAGCAATGTCACAAATTGCATGCGATATCCAGCAAACTATAATTGAATTGTAACGAACATAAAGCCATGACCAAACTGCAGCAGCAGTAACTAAACCGAAACTAGCCATAACTGTTTGCCACCATTCAAATCCGAGCAAGTGTAGAGCTAGTGAATGATGTAATGTGAATAGAAATGCAGAAAGTAAAATTCCAATATTTTCAGAACCTGTTAAATCTATACTTCGCATTGTAATAAACCATCTGAAAACATACTCTTCAAGAATACTATTGATGAAAATCCAATAAAATGTTGCAGCTATAAATAATCTAACATCTGTTAGACCTGTATTTTTTAATTCATTAAGCATTTTTACTTTGTCGATTGAATCTCCTAGAACATACCAAGTTGCAAATATAATACTAGATAGGACTAATCCACTGATTATACCTACATAGATACCTGAATTTGAAGGTTTGAAAAATTCCAATTTACTTTTATCTATTTTAAAATACCAGTATGTAGGTACCAAAAAAATCCAGATTTTACATAAAACAAATACTATTTGAGAGATTAATTCATTATTACTAATGATAAGACTGAATGCAATAGAAAAAGTTGGAATGAAGCTAATTAGTAAAAGAGCAATTAAAGATTTTTTACTACTTTGCATAATTAAGGCAATAGTTCAAAGTATATCATGTTTAATCAGATTACCGTATACTAAAGCCTAATACCAATGCCTTAGAGGATAGATTATGGTCAATGAAGCGAAGAAGGTTGCAGTAATTGGTGCTGGTAATGTTGGTGCAACATGTGCATTTGTACTTGCAGAAAGAAAGATTGGAGAAATAGTGCTATTAGATATATTTGAGGGCTTTGCAAAAGGTAAAGCATTAGATATGAGTCAAGGTGGACAAATTCTAAATTACGACGGAAGAATTACTGGGACTTCAGATTACAAAGATATTGCTGATTCTGATGTTGTAGTAGTAACTTCTGGCTTTCCACGAAAGCCTGGAATGACAAGAGAAGATTTGGTAGAAAAAAATGCTGAGATAATTACACAAGTAGGTAAAGGAATAAAACAATTTGCTCCTAATTCAGTAATTGTTATGGTCACAAATCCTTTAGATTTAATGACATATCACATGCAAAAAATAACTCAATTCTCTGCAGAAAGAGTAGTAGGTCAAGCGGGAATTTTAGATTCAGCTAGAATGACGCATTTCGTATCAGAAGAGCTTGGAGTTTCTAATGAGGATGTTCAGGCAATGGTTTTGGGAGGGCATGGAGATACTATGGTGCCATTACCAAGATACACTACTGTGTCTGGAATCCCAATAACTCAACTGATTAGCAATGAAAGGATAAAACAAATTAGTGAAAGAACTGCTGGCGGTGGCGGCGAAATAGTAAAATTATTGGAACGTGGAAGTGCATTCTACGCACCTGTACCAGCTGCAGCGATAATGGCTGAGTCTATTCTAAATGATAGAAAGAGATTATTACCTTGTAGCGCATATCTCAGTGGACAATATGGACTAGATGATATCTATATTGGAGTTCCAGTAATTTTAGGTAAAAATGGTGTAGAAAAAATAATTGAATTAGAATTAGAATCGGATGAGTTAGAAAGCTTAAGCAGCTCAGCTTATTTCTATAAAGATCAATTAAAGACAATATTAGGATATTAAAATGGGAATATTATGGATACCAAAAATGAATACATATATCTAGAAATTGATGGTAAAATACTGTTAGTTAACGATACTGGGGTCGGTCCTCAGATTCCAAAAATGGGAAGAAGACAGATATCTGATGATGAATTAATTAGATTGCCAACTAAAGAAGAAGCACTGAAAATTTGTAGTAAATGGGATGTAAAAAGAGTAAATAATATTAAGATTGGGAATGAAGAATTTTTGGTAGAATATGGAATGCCTTCAATTAAGTGGCCTGAAAATTGGGCTTGGAAAGACTCGGTAATTAGTGACAATGAAGTAGATCCCTTAGTAAGAGAAGTAGTTTATCGAACTATGCATAGGGTAGTTAGTAAGGTAATCATTACAAATTCAAAGAATGAATTACTAATGCAGAAAATAGCACGTGGTTTTTTCAAAGGATACTGGACTTTACCAGGTGGATACGTAGATTATGGGGAACATCCTAGGGATGCAGCACAAAGAGAAGCACTAGAAGAAATGGGCATTGATATTGTTATACCTGATAATGTAGGTGAGAATAGTGAAATAGTTTCGGGAAATGATTTGTATATCGTTCAGAGTAAAATATTCAATTCAGAAGGAATTAATTGGGTTTCATTCACATATAGATGTGAAGGTGAATTTTCAGATAATGAATTAATTCCGAAAGAAGATGAGATAGAGCAAGTAAGATGGTTTTCCAAAGAGAGAGCATTACAATTGGCAGTTTCAGAATTTGATATAGAAGCATTAAAGAAAATTCTTTAGTCATGTTCTGAAAAGAATATCCGTCCCTAAAGATAGATCTCTTATTGGTAAAGTGTAGTATGATGTAGCGCCATCAAGAACATGTACCATCAGTGGGATATTATCTCCTGGTTGTGGAGAACAGTTCTTGAATGTGGCTTCAACTTTGAATCTAGGTCCAACCCCTAGCATTTCACCTGAAACAAAATTATTTTCGATGCCTTCAGTATTAGTGTCATCTAGAAAAGAGGAACCTGAAAATACTATATTCTCTGAATCAGTAGCAGCCGAACCGCCACTATCACAAGAAATTGACCAAGAAATAGAACCAGCAGATATCTCATCTGAACCTGAGGCTAATTTCATATGAAATTCAACTTCAAAACCCAGTACCTTGATAGAGCTAATCTGATCATTACAATTATTAGGTCCACCGCCGCAATTTACTGGTAATGCATTTGCATTAATATCTGCAAGAGTGTGGTCCCCTTCTCCTAATCTAGCTGACCATCCGCTAAAATCTTCTCCATCATACATGATAATCTGACATCCTGAATCTACCTTGATTGAAGATGCATCATTATCTTGAGCGCCTGCTGCCAAAAATTCTGCATTCTCATAATCTCCTACAGTGAATGTAGTAGACCAGCCAGTAAAATCACTATGCTTATACAGCGTTGCTTCGCAATCTGCTGCACCATTATATGTAAGGTATGCTCCTTCAATCAATACTCTATCTGAAATTAGATTCCTACTACCACTAGAAGTAGTTTCACCGTTCTGCTGTAAATCTTCTATTGTCTTGATGATAATTGTGGATGCTACCGCTGCAACGAGAATTAAAGCAATGAAAACAATCATGGCCCCTATTCCAATTGATCCCCGCTCGCCTCTAATAACAGTCACAACTTGTTCTTTTCAAACTAGGTATAATACTCTATTCATTTTGATAGTGTGAAATATACAAATCTTTTGTTACAGAAACTAGGATTTTTGTTACCCAAAATCCAGAATTTCCCCCAGAACCACCAATGTCCCATTCCCAGCTCACTGTAGCCCTATTGTCCAATTCCTTTACATATTTTTCAACCGCTTCGATTAACTGATTAATTGTAGAGGATTCGAATGTAACCTGCCGAGAAAAATGTTCTTGTAAATTATCATCAGTCTCCCATGCATGCTCTACAATATTTAGAATCATAAGTCACTGTACGGATATAGTAATTTTAACTTATCTTAGAATGTAAAAAAAAATATACCCATAAACCAGCTTAATGTATACTCAATCCTACGTTGTTTTGAAATATATCTAGAAATTGGGTGATATAATGAAGAAGTCAGTAATTAGTATGACAATTGTAATTTTATTGACTTCTTTATCTATTTTCTCTCCTACTGCTTCTGCTCAGAATATTTTTCCAGCAGTTACAGTAGATTGTGCTGTTGATGAAATACAAATAATTGATTATTCATACACATCACACAATACAATATGTACCATTGAAAATCCAACTGTATATTCAGAAGAAATTCAATTAGAAGTATTAGGAAACGGAACGACCATTAATGGAGTGCCAGAAAGTATCACACTAGCCTCAGGAGAATCATTGGATATTGATTTAGAAATTGATACTGAGGGCATTGATATTATAGGGATAATAAATATTTCAATTATAGCTGAAGTTACTCAGGCAGCAGGAATTCCTGCAGGAATTTTTGGTGCTGAAGATAACGCAATTATAGTACTAGATTTCTTAGAATATTTAGAAATTAATCTCGGAGAAGTAGAAGGTGCTGGCGAATATGATCAGGGTGAAAATATCATAATTTCTATTCCTGATAATCAAGCATATATTCGTACAAATAGAGAAGGTTCAATCTATTTAAGAGTGCATTTGATAGAAGAAAATACTAATTCTAATGATGCGTTGAATCCTTTACCTGAAGGTTTTGAATACAGTAATGGTGTGAGTATTAGTAATTGCGTATATCGACTAGTTGATCAAGATCCTTGCAGTTGGGAGATATTCACGCCTGAAGAAATCGAAGAAGATTGGAAAGGTTGTGCAGTTGTATATGTAATTACTACTTGGAATAAAGATGGCAGTCCTACATTTAGTGAAGAAGCAAATTTCGATTTGAGTGAAATGCCAACATCTTGTAACAGCAATGTGTATGGAGCTGAAATAATGGATATATTGATTGAAAAGGAAAAAGGTGTTGATAATTTACTTTCAATTGGTGGTAATGATTCATTCATAGGACAATTGGGCATCACGGAAGATCAATTACCTATTATTGGTGGTTCTATACTAATTGTATTAACACTAATAATTGTCCTTATATTTGTTAGAAGGCGAAGATAATATTGGTATTATGACTCATGGTCAATTTCCCACCAATTTAATGAATCAACTTGATTACTTTCTCCTATGGTTTCTTGTGCGGAAGTGTAATCTGATTCAACATTGTTATTTTCATCTTCGATAATGTGATATAACTGAGTATCTGAGTTTGATTTATCCGTTCTTGAGAATGCTAAAACTGATCCCATAATAATCAGGATTAACCCACCACAGCAAATTGCAGTACCACTTATTGAGCCTAGAATTCCTAAGAAGCTCGAATCTTCTCTAATCATCACTTCAAAATCATATCCGTCAATGACGTTGAATCTGACTTCATAATCTCCTGATGTGGGTATGTATATTTCTCCTATATACTGAAAGCCAGGAATTTGACCATCTACATCAAACATATCACAGCTATCATATTCTTCACAAGAAACGAAGTATCCTTCATCTAAACTTCTTCCTTCATCAACTTGAATTTTTAATGATGATGGATCTGCTGACTCTGATATCCAAACGTTGTAGTATGATTCCCACTCAAAATGCCCATCATAGGTCGCTGGAGTTACTCCACGGTACATTAGTGTACCACTCCAATCCTCACTATCTGGTGGGGTATCTTCAAGCATTGATCCCCCAATGATAGTAATTGTTAATCCTACCAGCAATAGGATTACACCTGAGCCTAATGTTATCTTGGCTGATAGGCGCATATTTTCTAATACTAGCCTTATTACTAAACTATTACCTTACAAAACCGTGCTTTAACCGTACTCCAACCGAACCTAAA